>NZ_DAOLAC010000038.1:14600-36941 GCF_035325325.1 Phycicoccus sp.
ACCAGCTCGACGTCCGGGCCGAGGAGGGCCGGGTACCGGGCCCACATCGCCCCGCTCAGCTGGGAGCCGTGGACGAGGACGAGCCGGACGCGGCGGGGCACGCCGCCATCCTCTCCCACCGCTGTCCCGGTGGTTGGATGGGGTGATGGGTGCGCTGATCTCCGCCGACGACCTCGCGGGCCAGCTGGCCCGCGGCGGCGTCCGCGTCCTCGACGTCCAGTACACGCTCGCCGCGACCCCCGGGCGCGAGCTGTACGCCGCCGGCCACCTGCCCGGTGCCCCGTTCCTCGACCTCGACACCGCGCTCGCCGGCCCGCCCGGGGCCCGCGGCCGGCACCCGCTGCCGGACCCCGAGGTGCTCCAGGAGGCACTGCGCGCGTGCGGCGTCGACGACGCCGACGAGGTCGTCGTCTACGACCAACGCACCTCGCTCTCGGCCGCCCGAGCGTGGTGGGTGCTGCGCTGGGCCGGGCACCCGCAGGTGCGCGTCCTCGACGGCGGGCTGGCCGCGTGGGAGCGCGCCGGCCACCCGGTGACGACCGCGGTCCCGGCGCCGGAGCGCGGCGACCTCGTCGTCCGGCCGGGCTCGGTGCCGGTCCTCGACGCGGACGCCGCCGCGACGATGGCCCGGGCCGGGGTCCTGCTCGACGTGCGGTCGGCCGAGCGCTACCGCGGCGAGGTCGAGCCGATCGACCGGGTCGCCGGCCACGTCCCGGGGTCGGTCAACCTCCCGATGACCGAGCTGCTCGCCGACGACGGCACCTTCCTGCCGCCGGCCCGCATCCGCGAGCGCGCCGCGGCCGTCGGGGTGCACCGCGACACCCCGGTCGGCACGTCGTGCGGGTCGGGGGTGACGGCGGCCCAGATGGCGCTCGCGCTGCACACCGTGCGCATCGACGCCGTCCCGTACGTCGGCTCGTGGAGCGAGTGGGTGGAGGACGCCTCGCGGCCGGTGGCGACCGGGCCCGAGCCGGGCTGAGCACCCGCCGGGTCAGAGCGCCCAGGCCCCGGTGAACGGGTCGTCGGAGGCGCCGGGCACCGGGTAGGCGGGCGTGTCGAGCGAGGCGACCCGGTAGAGCCGCGCCTCGAGGACGTCCCAGGCGAGCAGCCGGAGCACGGGCCGGCCGGTGGCGGCGTTCGAGCGCGACTCGAAGAGCACGGTCTCGCGCGGGCCCCACGCGAGCGGCCGGTAGGCACCGAGCTGCACCCCGGCCGCCCGGGTCGCCGCGAGGATGCGCGGCTGAGGTCGCAGGCCGCGCTGCACGGCGAAGAGCCCCTGGACCCGGTTCTGCATCGCCTCGACACTGCCGAAGAAGGTGAGCCGGCAGGCCCATCCCTCGGTGGTCGAGATGGCCTCGCCGCTGACGTCGACGCGCGGACCGTCGACCGAGCGGACGTCGACGATCTGGCCGCGCCCCGAGTAGCCCCGCACGACCGGGCCGGCCTCGGTCGCCCCGACGTCGGCCCACCCGGCGTTGACCGGGATGACGGTGGCCGTGGCCTCGCCGGTCCGGGAGTCGACCAGCCAGCTGCCGCTGCTCCCGGTGGCGACGATGGTCCGCCCGTCGCTCGCCCAGCCGGCCGTCGTCAGGTGCTCGTCGGGGACGGGGAAGCGGAAGGTGCGGGCCGAGCGCACCTCGAGGACGACGACGGCCCCGGGCTGCGGGAAGACGAGGCGGTGCCGTTCGGAGTCGATGGTCCGCGGCCCCACCGGCAGGGTGCGGTTGCCGGCGGGGTCGCTCACCGCGTGGAGCGCGGCCATCGGGACGAGCAGCGGGGCCGGCGCCTGGCGGGGCATGAAGAGGGCCGGCTGGTAGCGGTCGTCACCGACCCGGATGAGGAAGACGGCACGCACCGACGCCGTCGAGCCGGCGGACGACAGCAGCACGAAGTCGGTGCCCGGTCCGAGCTTTCCCGGGAGGGCGGTCTCGGCGGCGTCCGGGTACGGCGGCAGGCCTTCCTCCTCGTCCGGTGGTGGCGCGAAGTAGACGGCGGCCCCGGCCACCTGGACGCCGGTGAGCCGGCCGGCTCCCGGGGTCGGGGTGGCGCTCGGCCGGAGGGTGCGGCGGGCGGGCTCGTCGCGGCCGAGCAGCGCGGTCGCGGCCGCCCCAGCGGCGACCACGACGCCGCCGACGAGGACCGCCCGGCGGCGGGCCGTACGCCGTGCCCCCACCGCGCGCCGCCACGCCTCCTCGGCGAGCGGGGGCTCGTCGAGCTCGTCGGCGACGAGCTCGAGCAGCTCGCGCGGGTGCGTCTCGTCGACGCCGGGGACGGGGCGCACGTCGGCCGCGGCGAGGGCGGCGCGGACCGCGCGAAGGTCCTCGTGGACCACCCCGGGGTCGGTGCGCAGGACGCGCGCCACCTCCGGCTCGGGCCGGTCCTCGAGCCAGTGCTGGACGGCGGCCGAGCGCTGCCGCGCGGTGAGCCGGGTCAGGGCGGTCCGCACGGCCGCCCGACGCTCGGTGAGGACGTCGACACCGGCGGGCGTCGCGCCGCCCGGGTGGGTGGCGGGCGGGTCCGGCGGCGCGTCCGGGACCGGGTCGCGCACGGCGGCGACGGCCCGGCGGTGCAGCTCGACGCGCAGGACCGACTCCGGACCCTCCTCGCGGGCCGCGGACCAGTTCCGCGCGAGGTGGGTGAAGGCCTCGAGGGCCACGCGCTCACCGAGCACGGGCTCGTCGCAGACGAGGGTGGCCGAGCGCACGGCGAGGCCCTCGCGCGCCGCCGCGAACTCGACGAAGTCCGCCTCCGCGGACCGTCCGGCCTCCTCGCCCGTCACCGTGGACACCTCCTCGCGCCATCGTCGCACCGATCTGGTTGAGTCGAGGCATGCGCGAGGCACCCGAGGTCCGGTCCGACCCCGACGCCGCCGGGCGCGGTGGGGCGCTCGACCTCGCCCTCCGGGCCGAGGCGGCCGCCGTCGCGGGCGACCTCGACGCCGCCGTCGCCGGCTACCGGCAGGCCTGGCCGCTCGTCGCCGACGCCCCGGACGGCGCGCGCGGGGTCGCCGCCTGCCTGCGCACCCTCGTCCGGATCGGCAACGCCGACCGCGCCCTCGACCTCCTCCTCCCCCGGCTCGACCGCGTCGCCACGCTCGACCCGCCGGAGGACCGCGCGTGGTTCGCGGCGACCGCCGCGTGGGTGCTCCGGCACGCGCACCGGCTCGGGATGCTGCCCGAGCGGGCCGCGCACGACGACGGCGCCGCGGCCGAGGCCGACCTGGCCGCGACCGCCCGCGACCTCCTCGACCGGCTCGACCCCGCCCTCGCCGCGGCGGTCACCGCGGCCCACGACGACGCCGGAGTCCCGGTCGAGCCGACGTTGCCCCCCACGCGGCTGCCCCAGCCGGCGGGCGGCGCGACGCGGCTGCGCCCCCCGGCGTCCGGCGCCGACGTCGTCGACATCGCCGAGCGCGCCCGTCACTGGCGCCGCGAGCTCGACCCCTCGCTCGAGCGCCTGCTCCACGGGTGGCTCGAGACCCGCGAGCAGAGCCTCTCGCTGCTCACCGAGCCCGCGCACTGGTCGGCCGCCGCCCTGCTCGACCGCAGCGCGGTGCACCTCCTGCGCGACCCGGTCCGCGAGCGCATCCGGCTCGACGAGGCCGTCGCGGAGGCCGAGCGCGGCGCCGACGAGGAGGGCGCGGCGCACAGCCGGGCCGAGCTCGCGGTGCTCGACGTCCGCGAGGCGGCCGCCTCCCTGGGAGCCGACGCGCCCGAGGTGGCGCGGGCCCGCGAGCGCGCCCTCGAGGCGGTCGAGGCCCTCGCGGCGCACGGGTGGGCCGAGACCGCCGCCGCGAGCCGGCGCTGGTACGCCCTCTCGGCCCGGCCCGCCGACACCGCCGCCCAGCTCGTCCACGCCGCGGACGAGTACGCCGCCCTCGGCCTGCCGGCCCGGCAGGCCCTCTGCCTCCTCGACGCCGTGCCGCCCACCCACGCCACCGACCCCGCCGCGGCCCACCGGCTGCTCGACGACGCGGAGCGGCTGGCCGGGGACCACCCCGTCCTGACGGTGCAGGTCCTCGACCTGCGCGCCCGGATGGCTCGCACCGCGGGCGACCACGACGCCGCCCGCTCCCTCTACGAGCGCGCCGCGGCCGTGCGGCACGTCCCGGACGGCTCCCGGATGGCCGTCCTCTTCGCATGGTGCGACCTCCTCGTCGACGCCGCGGACTGGGCGGGCCTCGAGCCGCGGGCCGCCGACGCGCTGGCCCTCGCCGTGCGGCTGCGTGACCCCGTGTCGCTCGCGGTGGCCCAACGCCACCTCGGCCTCGCCTGGGTCGAGCAGGGACGCGCGCTCGAGGCGGCCGAGCTGCTCGCCGCGGCCCTGCCCGTCGTCCGTCGGCACGTCCCCGAGCTCGTGGGCCCCACCGCGTGGGCCCTGGGCAACGCCTCCCTCGAGCTCGACGCCTTCGTCGCGGCCCGGACGGTCTTCACGGAGGCCGCGGAGGCGTTCGAGGCCGCCGGCCGCCTCGAGGAGGCGAGCCACGCCCGCTACCGCGCCGGCACCGCCGCGTGGGACGGCGACGACCTCGCGACCGCGGGCCGCGACCTCGACGCCGCGGTCGCCCTCGCCCGGCGCAGCCGCACCCTCCCGGTCCTCCTCGAGGCGCTGCGCTCCCGGGCCGCGGTCCGGGCCGCCGACGGCGACGTCGACGGCGGGATCGCCGCGCTCGACGCGGTTCTCGACGACGTCGCCGGGCTCGCCGCCACCCTGCCCCCGGAGCAGCACGGCGAGGAGCCGTTCGACCCCGAGGTCCTCGAGCCCGACGTCCTGCGCGAGGGCGCGCACGTGTTGGCCGAGGCCGGTCGGCTCGACGAGGCCCTCGAGCGGCTCACCCGCGCCGAGGCGCTCGTCGGCGGCGCCTTCGCCCTCGTCCTGCGCGCCGAGCGAGGGGTCGTCCTCGCGGAGGCCGGCCGGCTCGAGCAGGCCGAGGCGGTGCTGCGCCGCTCGCTCGCCGACCTCGCGGCGGCGGGCCTCGTCGACGAGCAGGTCGCGGTGGCCGGGGCGCTGGCCCGGGCGCTCGACGCGTGCGGGCGCACCGACGAGGCGGACGCCGTGTGGGAGCGGTGGGGCGCCGACGACTGACCTCCCCTCGGCCCTCCCCGGCCGGTCCCGGGGCCCGGCTCAGGTGGGGTGCAGCAGGCGCACCCGCTCGATGCGGTGGCCGTCGACCTCGAGCACCTCGATGACCCGGTCCTGCACCGGCACCCGGTCGCCGACCACGGCCAGGCGGCCCAGCTCGGCGAGCACGAAGCCGCCGACGGTCTCGTAGGCGCCGGTGTCCGGCAGCTCCACCCCTGTCCGCTCGGCGAACTCCTGGAGCGTCGAGCGGGCGTCCAGCACCGCGCCGTCCGGGTCGACCGTCTCGGTCGGGACGACGTCGCGTTCGTCCCAGATCTCCCCGACGAGCTCCTCGACGAGGTCCTCGACGGTGACGATGCCGTCGGTGCCGCCGTACTCGTCGACGACCACGGCGATCCGCGCCCGCTGGTGCCGCAACGTCGTGAGCGAGGCCAGGAGCCTGTTGGTGCCGGGCAGCGCGACGATCGGGCGCGTCACGTCGCGCACGGTGCGCGCGTCGCCGCGGGCCGCCTCGTACAGGTCGCGGACGTGGACGAACCCGAGCACGTCGTCGAAGTCGGTGCCGATGACCGGGTAGCGCGAGTGGGGACGGCCGGCGACCTCGGCGACGGCGTGCGCCAGCGCGAGGTCGGCGTCGAGGAAGACGACCTCGTGGCGCGGTGTCATCACCTCGGTCATCGTGTGCTGCGAGGCGCTGAAGACCTCGGCGAGGACGGCTCGCCGGTCGGCGGGGATCGCGTCGGTCGAGGTGACGAGGTGCTCGAGCTCCTCCTCCGAGATGTCCTCGCCGGTGGCCTTCGGGTCCAGGCCGAGCAACCGGACGACGGCGTCGGTCGAGACCGACAGCAGCCGGATGACCGGCCGCATCACCGCCGCGAAGCGGTCGACCGCCGGGGCGACGAGCAGCGCGACGGCCGTCGAGCGCTGGAGCGCGATGCGCTTGGGCACGAGCTCCCCGAGGACGAGCGAGACGTAGGCGATCGCCACGGTGAGCGCCACCAGGGACACCGTGGCCGCCACCGCGTCCGACAACCCCCACCCGGCGAGGACCGGGGTCAGGTACGGCGAGATCGTCGAGGCGCCGAACGCCGCCGAGAGGAACCCGGCGAACGTCACGCCGATCTGGACGGCGGCGAGGAAGCGGTTGGGATTGCGGGCGACCGCCGCGACCTTGGCGCCCCGGCCGCCCTGCCGCTCGAGCTGGACGAGCTGGCTCTCGCGCAGCGACACCAGGGCCAGCTCGGTGCCGGCGAACACGCCACCGACGAGGACGAACACGACCACGAGGGCCACGTCGCCCAGGACGGCCGGCACGGTCGGTCAGCCCCGCTCGGCCCGCGTCAGCAGCCGACGAGACGCTGGGCCAGGTAGCCCTCGACCTGGTCGAGCGCCACGCGCTCCTGGGTCATCGCGTCGCGCTCGCGGACGGTCACCGCCTGGTCCTCGAGGGTGTCGAAGTCGACGGTGAGGCAGAACGGCGTCCCGATCTCGTCCTGGCGGCGGTACCGGCGGCCGATGGCGCCGGCGTCGTCGAACTCGACGTTCCAGTGCTTGCGCAGCGTGGCCGCGAGGTCCCTGGCCTTCGGCGAGAGGTCGGCGTTGCGCGAGAGCGGCAGCACGGCGGCCTTGACCGGCGCGAGCCGCGGGTCGAGCCGCAGCACGGTCCGCTTGTCGACGCCGCCCTTGGTGTTGGGGGCCTCGTCCTCGGTGTAGGCGTCGACGAGGAAGGTCATGAGGCTGCGGGAGAGGCCGGCCGCCGGCTCGATGACGTACGGCGTGTACGTCGAGCCGGTGGCCTGGTCGAAGTAGACGAGGTCGGTGCCCGAGTGCTTCGAGTGGGTGGTCAGGTCGAAGTCGGTGCGGTTGGCGATGCCCTCGAGCTCGCCCCACTCGCTGCCGGTGAAGTTGAAGCGGTACTCGATGTCGACGGTGCGCTTCGAGTAGTGCGACAGCTTGTCCTGCGGGTGCTCGAAGTGGCGCAGGTTCTCGGGCCGGATGCCGAGGTCGGTGTACCAGCGGGTGCGCTCGTCGATCCAGTACTGGTGCCACTCCTCGTCCTCGCCGGGCTTGACGAAGAACTCCATCTCCATCTGCTCGAACTCGCGGGTGCGGAAGATGAAGTTGCCCGGGGTGATCTCGTTGCGGAAGCTCTTGCCGGTCTGGGCGATGCCGAACGGCGGCTTGCGGCGCGAGGCCTGCATGACGTTGAGGAAGTTGATGAAGATGCCCTGCGCGGTCTCGGGCCGCAGGTAGTGCAGCCCGGACTCGTCCTCGATGACGCCGAGGTAGGTCTTGAGCATCATGTTGAACTCGCGCGGCTCGGTCCACTGGCCGCGGGTGCCGCAGCTCGGGCAGGCGATCTCGGCCAGCGGGATCGAGTCGGGGTCGACCTCCTTGCCCTTCTTCGCCTCCCGGTCGGCGACGGCCTCCTGCATGTGGTCGACGCGGAAGCGCTTGTGGCAGGACTGGCACTCGGTGAGCGGGTCGGTGAACTCGCCGACGTGGCCGGAGGCGACCCAGGTCTGGCGGGGCAGGATGATCGAGGAGTCGAGGCCGACGACGTCCTCACGGGCGGTGACCATCGACCTCCACCACTGCCGCTTGATGTTCTCCTTGAGCTCGACGCCGAGCGGGCCGTAGTCCCAGGCCGACCGCGTGCCCCCGTAGATCTCGCCGCACGGGAAGACGAAACCCCGGCGCTTGCAGAGGGAGACGACGGTGTCGACGACGGAGGTGGGGGCAGCCATGGGCGCAAGGCTATACAGCGGCGCGGAGGGCCTCCGAACCGGTTTCCCCCCGACCCGTAGGCTGGTCCACCGTGTCGACCCTCCGTGAGTCCTTCGAGCGGGCCAGCCTGCCCGTCCTGCGTCGGCTGGACGCTCTCCCCCGCGCCGTCCCGTTCCTCCTCGTGCTCGCGCTCGTCGTGGCCGGCATCCTCCTGCCGTCGCCGGGGTGGCTGCTCATCGGTGTCGTCGTCCTGCTCCTCGCCTGGATCCTCGCCCTCGCCTGGCCCCGGCTCTCCGGCGCCGAGCGGCTGATGCGCACCGCCGTCCTCGTGCTCATGGTCGCGATCCTGCTCACCCAGGCGTTCCCACGGAGCTGAGGCATCGCGCCATTTGACAACGGTTCTCATCTTGAATGAGAATCGTTGTCATGAAGCGAGCCCTCACCCTCCTCGCCGCCCTCCCCCTCCTCGCCCTCGCCGGGTGCGGCAGCGGGTCGGACGGCGGTGCCTCCTCGGGCGCCGCCCTCGAGGTCTCCGCGGCGTTCTACCCGCTGCAGTGGGTGTCCCAGCAGATCGGCGGCGACCTCGTCGACGTCCGGTCGCTCACCAAGCCGGGGGCCGGGCCGCACGACCTCGAGCTGACCCCGAAGGACGTCGGCGAGATGGCACAGTCCGACGTCGTCGTCTACCTCAAGGGGTTCCAGCCGGCGGTCGACGACGCCGTGGCGAGCGAGGCCGCGCGGGCCGGCTTCGACGTCTCCCCGGACGCCGACCTCAGCCTCACGGCGGCCGCGGAGGGCCACGACCACGGTGGCACGGACGCGACCGGGCAGGACCCGCACTTCTGGCTCGACCCGGTGCGCTTCGAGAAGGTCGCGACCGCGGTCGGCGAGCGGTTCGCCACCGCCGACCCCGCCCACGCCGCCCGGTACCGGGCCGGCGCCGAGAAGGTCGTCGCGCAGCTGCGGGCCCTCGACGGCGAGTACCGCGCCGGCCTCGCGTCCTGTGCGAGCAAGGACCTCGTCACGGGCCACGCCGCGTTCGGTTACCTCGCCCAGCGCTACGGCCTCTCGCAGGAGGGCATCGCCGGCATCTCGCCGGACGCCGAGCCGGACGCCGCGACCCTGCGCGACCTCGCCACCCACATCGAGGAGCACGGCGTGACGACGGTGTACGCCGAGACCCTCGTCTCCCCCGCGCTCGCCGAGACCCTGGCCCGCGAGACCGGGGCCACCGTCGCCGTCCTCGACCCCATCGAGGGGATCACGAGCACGTCGAAGGGCAGCGACTACCTTGAGGTGATGCGCAGCAACCTCGCGACGCTCGAGGAGGGGCAACGGTGCAGCTGAGCGGCGGGGCTCCCCTCATCGAGCTGCGGTCGGCGGCCTTCGGGTACGCCGACCGCACGGTCGTCTCCGACGTCGACCTCACCATCCGGGCGGGCGAGGTCGTCGCCCTCCTCGGGCCCAACGGGTCCGGCAAGTCGACGCTCGTCCGCGGGCTGCTCGGCCTCACCGAGCACCAGGGCGGGGAGGTGCGCCTGCTCGGCGTGCCGCGCAACCAGTTCCACGAGCACACCCGTATCGGCTACGTGCCCCAGCGCCACTCGCTCTCGAGCGCGGTGCGCGCGACGGTCGCCGAGATCGTCGCGGTCGGGCGCCTGCCGCACCGTCCGTGGTGGAGGCCCGCGGGCCGCACCGACCGCGAGATCGTCGCCGCCTCGATCGCGGCCGTCGGGCTCGCCGACCGCGCGGACGAGGAGGTCGCGGCCCTCTCCGGCGGGCAGCAGCGCCGGGTCCTCATCGCCCGGGCCCTCGCCGGCCGCCCGGACCTGCTCGTCATGGACGAGCCGACCGCGGGGGTCGACCACGCGAGCCAGGCCGCCCTGGCCGAGACCCTCCGCGCGCTCGCGGCCGACGGCACCTCGATGCTCATCGTCACCCACGAGCTCGACGCCCTGCGCGACGTCGTGACCCGCATCGTCTGCATGGACGGCGGCCACCTCGACTTCGACGGCACGCCGTCGGCGTACGCGGCCCACCTCGCGGCGCACGCCCCCGGCGACGACCACCACCACCCCGAGGCCCACCCCGCCCGGCCCGCGCCGGTCGGCGGCCCGTTCGACACCCCCCGGGAGGTGGACGCGTGAGCGAGATGCTCGCCCTCGACTTCATGCGGCAGGCGTTCGTCGCCGCCCTCCTCGCCGGTGTCGCGGCCCCGCTCGTCGGCACCTTCCTCGTCCAGCGCCGGATGTCGCTCATCGGCGACGGCATGGGCCACGTCGCGCTCGCCGGCGTCGCGGTGGGCATCCTCACCGGCCAGCAGCCGGTGCTGACCGCACTCGTGGCGGCCGTCCTCGCGGGCGTGGCCATCGAGCTGATCCGGGCGAGCGGACGCACGAGCGGCGACGTGGCCCTCGCCGTCATGTTCTACGGCGGCATCGCGCTCGGTGTAGTCCTCATCGCCCGCTCCTCGGCCAGCAACCCCTCGAACCTCACCGCCTACCTCTTCGGGGCGATCCTCACGACGAGCTCCGGCGACCTCGCCCTCCTCGCCGCACTCACCGTGGCCGTCCTCCTCGTGACGACCGTGCTGCGCCAGCGCTTCTTCGCCGTGGCCAACGACGAGGAGTACGCCCGGTCGGCCGGGCTGCCGGTGCTCGCCTACAACCTCGTCCTCGCCGTGCTCACCGCGGTGACGGTCGTCGTCTCGATGCGGATCGTCGGCCTGCTGCTCATCAGCGCCCTGATGATCGTCCCCAACGCCACCGCCCAGCTGCTGGCCCGCAGCTTCGGTGCGAGCGTGCGGTGGGCGGTGCTCGTCGGGGTCGTGTCGAGCGTCGGCGGGGTCGCGGTCTCCTACGAGGCGGGCACGCCGTCCGGCGGCACCATCGTGCTGCTCGCCATCGGGCTCTTCCTCGCCGTCACCGCCGCCACCGCGCTCGTGGGCCAGCTCCGGCGGGCCGCGCACCGACGTGCGGAGCGGCACGACCACGAGCACGGGCCGCGGTGCGGACACGAGGCGGTCGAGCACGACGGCCACGTCGACTACCTCCACGACGGGCACCGGCACGCGGCGCACGAGGGGCACTACGACGAGCACGGACGGCACGAGGAGGCCGGCACCCGATGACCGAGCAGAGGACCGAGCGGCGCCCGACCCGCCAGCGCGCCGCCATCACCGAGGCGCTCACCGGGAGCGCCGAGTTCCGGTCGGCCCAGGAGATCCACGCCGACCTCGCCGGAGGCGGCACCCGGGTCGGGCTGGCGACGGTGTACCGCAACCTCCAGGCGATGGCCGCCGACGGCGAGCTCGACGTCATCCGGACCGCCGACGGCGAGGCCGTCTACCGCTCCTGCGCGAGCGAGGCGCACCACCACCACGTCGTGTGCCGCTCGTGCGGCCTGGCCGTCGAGGTGACCGCGGACGCCGTCGAGCGCTGGGCCGAGGCGGTCGCGGCCGAGCACGGCTTCAGCCAGGTGCGGCACACCGTCGAGATCGACGGCCTGTGTGCCGACTGCGCCGGGCGGCGCTGACCGGTCAGCCGTCGAGCGCGGTCGTCGGGGCGTCGACGGCGCCCCCGTAGCGGCGCTCGCGGTCGACGTAGGACTGGACGGCGGCCCAGAGGTCGCGGCGGTCGTAGTCGGGCCAGAGCCGGTCCTGGAAGACCATCTCGGCGTAGGCGCTCTGCCACAGCAGGAAGTTGCTCGTGCGCTGCTCGCCGGAGGAGCGCACGAACAGGTCGACGTCGGGCATGTCCGGCTCGGGCAGGTAGCGGGCGACGGTGCGCTCGTCGACGCCGCGCGGCTTGAGCCGGCCGGCCGCGACGTCCTCGGCGAGCCGCTGCACGGCGTCGCCGATCTCGGCCCGGCCGCCGTAGTTGACGCAGAAGTAGAGCGTGAGACCGGTGTTGTGCCTCGTCAGCTCCTGGGCGACCTCGAGCTCCTTGATGACCGAGCCCCAGAGCCGCGGCCGCCGGCCGACCCAGCGCATCCGCACCCCCCACGCGTGCAGCTGGTCGCGGCGGCGGCGGATGACGTCGCGGTTGAAGCCCATGAGGAAGCGCACCTCGTCGGGGCTGCGTTTCCAGTTCTCGGTGCTGAACGCGTAGGCCGACAGGTGGGTGACGCCGAGCTCGACGGCGCCCGCGACGACGTCGAGGAGGGCCGCCTCCCCCGCCTCGTGGCCCTTGGTCCGGGGCAGGCCGCGCTGGTTGGCCCAGCGCCCGTTGCCGTCCATGACGACGGCGACGTGCCGGGGCAGGCGGTCGGCGGGGATGGCGGGGGGCCGGGCGCCGCTCGGGTGCGGGAAGGGCGGCTCGTAGCGGGTCGGCGCGCTCACCGCTCCACCATACGGAGGCTGCGGATGCCGCGTTCGAGGTGCCACTGGAGGAAGGCGGCGGTGAGGCCGCTGCCCTCGCGCCGGTGGCGGTCGTCGGACGGGTCGGCGAGCGCCCAGTCGCCGGCGAGGAGGGCGGCGAGCAACCGGAGGGTGTCCGGGTGCGGCGCAGCGGAACCGGGCGGACGGCAGACCGGGCAGACCACACCGCCGGCGGCGACGTGGAAGGCCCGGTGCGGGCCGGGGGCGCCGCACTTCGCGCAGTCGTGGAAGCTCGGCGCGTAGCCGCCGACGGCCATCGCGCGCAGCAGGTAGGCGTCGAGGACCAGGCCGGGGTCGTGCTCGCGGTGGGCCAGGCTGCGCAGCGCGCCGGCGAGCAGGAGGTACTGCTGGAGGGCGGGCTCGCGCTCCTCGGTGAGCCGGTCGCAGGTCTCGAGCACGGCCGTGGCGGCGGTCCAGGCGCGGTAGTCGCGGGCGATCGCCTCGCCCCACGGGTCGAGCGTCTCGACCTGGGTCACGGTGTCGAGGGTGCGGCCCTCGTAGCACTGGACGTCGATGTGCATCCCCGGCTCGAGCCGCGCCCCGAACCGCGACTTGGTGCGCCGCACACCCTTGCCGACGACCCGCAGCTTGCCGAGCCGCCGCGAGAGCACGGTGACGATGCGGTCGGCCTCACCCAGCTTGTGGGTGCGCAGGACGATCGCCTCGTCGCGGTAGAGGGGCACCGGACCATCATCCGCCCTGGCGCCGACATCGCCGCAGCGCCCCGCCGTCGCGGCCGGTCGGGCTCAGCGCGGGTCGAGCGCGTGGTGGGTCCACAGGTGGACGACGGCGAGGCTGCGGTGCGGCGCCCACGCCTGCGCCGCCGCGGCGGCCTCCCGGGCGGTGACCCCGCCGAGGGCCTTGCGCAGGACGAGGTCCCCGGGCAGGAAGACGTCCGGGTCGCGCAGGCAGCGCATCGCGACGAGGTCGGCGGTCCACGGCCCGACCCCCGGCAGCGCGAGGAGGGCGGCGCGGGTGACCGCGCGTCGGGCCGGGTCGGGCTGCGGGGCGAGGTCGAGGCCGTCGAGGACCACCCGGGCCAGGGCGACGAGGGTGCGGGCGCGCCCCCCGGTGATGCCGACCGCCGCACGCAGGGCCTCCGGGTCGACGGCCGCCAGCGCCTCGGGCGACGGTCCGACCACGCGTCGTGTGCCCGGCCGGTCGTCCGGGCGACCACCTGGGCACACGACCCCGTGGGCGGCGACGAGGCGGCCGGCGAACACCCGACCGGCGGCGAGCGAGACGTGCTGGCCGAGCACGACGTTCACCGCGGCCTCGAACGGATCCGGCGTGCCGGGGACGCGCACGTGCGGGCGGGCCCGGACCAGCGGGCCGAGCACCGGGTCGTCGGCCAGCGCGGCGGCCGCTGCGGCGGGGTCGTGGTCGAGCCCGAGCCACCGGCGCAGCAGCGCGAGCCCGGTGGCGTCGCGGGCCCGCAGGCGCGGCGGCCCATCGGTCGGCAGGACCACCTCCACGGGTCGGGTGCCGCGCACGTGGCGTCGGTGCGTCGTCCCACCGCCCGGCGCCGTGTCCACCTCGTCGACGCCCGGGACGCCGTGGGCGACAAGCCACGCCCGCAGCGCCGGGACGTCGACCGCCTCCTCCACCACCTCCTCGACCGCCGACACCCGCCCATCCAAGCCCATTCCACCGACGACCGGCCCGCCCTACGCTGGCGCCATGACCGCGGAGGACGACTTCTTCGAGCCGTGGGTGGAACCCGACTACCTGGGCGACGACGAGCCCGTCGAGCAGGACGTGCCGTGGATGCGGCCCGACCACGTCGCCGGGGTCGTCGTGCCGCTCGACCTCGACCTCTACCGCGGTCCGGACGTCGTGCTGCGGCTGACCTCGGTGACGGCCTACCGGCGCGGCCTGGAGCTGACCTTCGGCACCTGGCGGCGTCCCGGCTCGCGGCGGGCGCCCACGGACCGGGCGCGCTGGGCACCCGACGACGCCCGCATCGGCATCCGGCTCGCCGACGGCACCCGGCTCGGGCACGAGTCCCCCTTCGCCGCTCGCCCGGAGACGACCGCGGGCACCTGGACCCAGCTCATGGGGTCGGGTGGCCCACTGCGCAGCGACCGGACGTGGTGGCTGCACCCCGTGCCCGACGACGACCACCTCGAGGTCGTCGTCGCGTGGGCGGAGCAGCGCGTGCCGGAGACCGCCACCCGCCTCGACCTGCGACCGCTGCGCGAGGCCGCCGCCCGCGAGGAGGTCCTCTGGGACCCGCCACCCGCCATCGGGTCCACGGGCGGCGGGTGGTTCGGCTACGCCGGCCCGATGCCGGACGGGCCCTGAGTTCTGGACACCTGTTCGATTCCGTCGTAGGCTCCCGGGTATGGCAGTGCTCCAGGGGTCGCTCCTCGACCTCGCCGACGGCATCGAGGTCCGCGAGCTCGGCGCCGCCGTGCAACGGACGCACCTCGACCACCGGGCCTGGGTCGACGAGCGGGCGGGCTGGGTCGGCGGGGCGGACGAGCTCTACGAGGCGCTGCGACGCGACGTG
Organism: Phycicoccus sp.; assembly: GCF_035325325.1. NCBI lineage: Bacteria > Bacillati > Actinomycetota > Actinomycetes > Micrococcales > Intrasporangiaceae > Phycicoccus > Phycicoccus sp. The sequence goes on from NZ_DAOLAC010000038.1 coordinate 29,300, forward strand.
CCCTGGTACGCCGAGCGCCGCCAGATGTACGACTCGATCGTCGCCGTGCCCCGACTGCTCAAGTTCTACGGTGAGGGCGAACGGCTCCCCCACCTCGCCCTGGAGGAGTGCCGCGAGGTCCTCTCGGCGCACTACGCCGCCGAGCTCGGCGAGCCCTTCGTCACCGCGGGTCTGTGCCTCTACCGCGACGGGCAGGACTCGGTCGCGTGGCACGGCGACCGGATCGGGCGCAGCCGCGAGCAGGACACGATGGTCGCCATCCTCTCGGTGGGTGCGCCGCGCGACCTGATGCTCCGCCCGCGCGACGGCGGTCCGTCCCGCCGGTTCCCGGCCGGGCACGGAGACCTCGTCGTCATGGGTGGGGCCTGCCAGCGCACCTGGGACCACTGCGTGCCGAAGACCGCGAAGCCGGTCGGCCCGCGGATCAGCATCCAGTTCCGGGTCCGCGGGGTGCGATGAGCGCGCGCCTCAGCGGCGGGCCACGGCCACCACGGTGTCGTCCCCGGGACCGGGAGCCCGGTCCGTGTACCCACCCCGCAGCTCGACGTCGGTGAACCCGGCTCCCTCCAGGAGGAGCACCAGCTCGCCGGTGAAGTAGACGTTCGCGGTGAGCGTCGAGTGCTCGCTCGCCACGAGCACGTCGTCACGCCACTGCCAGGCGTGCATCTCCCAGCGCTCCTGCTGCAGGTGCGGGTCCACCCCGAGGAGCCGGGCCGCGAGCGCGTACTCGCAGCCGTCGGGGGCCGCTCGCCGCCCCTCCGACGGCGGCCGCGGCACCGGGTCCGCGGGAGCATCCGGTCTCGTCCACCGTTCCCACACGGTCGGGTTCGACCACGGCACCTCGTTGTCCAGGACCAGCACTCCACCGGGGAGCAGGTGCTCGCGGATGCGGCGCAGCGCCTGGGCGTCCTGCGCCCGGGTGGACCCCAGCCCGAGGGCGCCGCACGCGTAGGCCACGCCGTAGCGGCGCGGAAGGTCGAGGGCGTGCAGCGGCTGCCGGAACAGCCGGGGGCTCGCCCCGACGGCCTCGGCAGCGGTGGCGCACGACGCCAGCATGTCGGCGGAGACGTCGACCCCGTCGACGTCGAGGCCAGCGGCGACGAGGGGGACGAGCAGCCGCCCGGCGCCGCACGCGAGGTCCAGGCCCGGTGCCCGCCCCTCCACCAGTGGCCGGATCACCTCGAGCTCCGGGTGCTCGGTGCGGAAGAAGGTCCACCAGCGCGCCACGATGCCGTGGTGCCAGCTCGACGGCGGTGGCGGGTCACCCTCGGCCACGGATGGCCCCCACCCGGAACTCGACGACGCGCCGCACGAGGTCGACGGGCAGCGGCTCCGTGAGCGGGAACTGCACCGAGCCCTTGCCCTGCTTGTAGCGCGCGAAGTCCTCGGCGAACGCCTCGTGCCCGTTCGGGGTCGCGTAGAACCCGACGTGTCCGGCGAAGCCCGCGAAGTAGACGAGCGGCTTCTTGTCGAGCTTGTAGGCCGGCATCCCGTAGGCCATCGACTCGACGGCGTCCGGGGCCGCGGCGCGGATGGTCTCGCGCATCGTCTCGAGGCGGGCGCGCACGTCCCCCTCGAAGCCGGCGAGGTACTCGTCGACGGTGGCGGCCATGGGTCCTCCTGGAGGTGTCGGCCCCGGTCAGTCGGTGAGGACGACGCGGTTGCCGTCGGGGTCGGTGTGCCGCAGGATACGGACGCTCGTGGCCGCTTCGACACCCTCGTGGTCGATGCCGGCCCGCGCGAGCGCCACGGCTGCATCGTCGAGGTCGGCGACGCGGTGGTTGCTCATCAGTCGGATCGTGTCCATGTCAGGGCTGACCGGCGGTGGCGCACGGACTCATCGGTCGCGGACTCATCGGTCGCCGGCCCAGCCGAGCGCACCCGTCGCCCCGACCGACCGTGCCGCCACCCCGACCGCCCGGGCGAGCGCACCCGGCAGGTCGGCGGTGCCGTCGCGGGCCAGCTCGGCGAGCAGCGCTCCGTGGAGCACGTCCCCGGCGCCGAGGGTGTCGACGACGTCGACCACCGGCACCGGCACCTCACCGTGGCCGCCTCCGCCGAGCCAGCGCACCGGGCCCGCGCCGTCGGACGCCGCGACCCACCACGGCCCGGCGTCCCGGAGGCCGGCCAGCCCGCCGCCGCCCGGCATCGTGAAGGCGGCCGACACGACGGCGACCTCCACGTGCGCGAGCAGCTCCTCGAGGCCGGGCTTCCACGACCCGCCGTCGAGCAGCACGGGGATGCCCCGGCGTCTCGCTCCCGCGGCGACACCCACCGCGACCGGCAGGTGGTGGCCGTCGACGAGGACCGCGGCCACGTCGTCGAGCAGGGCGTCGAGCTCCGACTCGGACAGCGCCGCGTACTCGGCGACGCCGACCGCGTTGCGCGACACCACGGCCCGCTCCCCCGTCGACGCCGTGACGAGCACGGTCGACAGGGGAGGCTCGAAGGCCGGCGGGGCGAGGTCGGTGACCGCGACGCCGTGCCGCGCGAGGTCGCGGAGCACGACGCCGGAGAGCGGGCCGCTGCCGACGGCCCCGACGAAGCGCGTCGGCACGCCGAGCACCGCACAGGTGAGGGCGGCGTTGCACGCCGGGCCGCCGGCCGAGACCGACGCGTCGAGCGCGACGACCTTCTCGTCCGGCTCCGGCACGGCCTCGACGACCTGGACGACGTCGACCGTCGCCAGCCCGCACGCGAGGGCCGTGCCGGACACCCGGGTTCAGCCCTCGCCGTCGGTGCGCCCGGCCCGGTTGACCGCCGAGAGGATGGCCCGCAGCGAGGCCTTGACGATCGACTCGTGCAGGCCGACACCCCAGAGCACGCGGTCACCGACGGCGCACTCGACGTAGGCCGCGGCCCGGGCGTCGCCACCCGCGGAGAGCGCGTGCTCGTGGTAGTCGAGCACCCGGACGTCGACGTCGAGCGTCCCGAGCGCGGCGGTGAACGCGTCGATCGGGCCGTTGCCGCGACCGTGGATCGCCGTCTCGACCCCGTCGACGCTGATGACCGAGTCGATGACGTCCATCCCGTCGTCCGAACCGGTGATCGTCGAGCGGACCGGCGCGAACCGGCCCCAGCGGTCCTGCGGGTCCTCGCTGTGGAGGTACTCGTCGGCGAACATCTCCCAGATCTGGGCGCCGGAGAGCTCGCCGCCCTCGGAGTCGGTGCGCCGCTGCACGACGTGGCTGAACTCGACCTGGAGGCGGCGCGGCAGGTCGAGCCCGTGCTCGGCCTTGAGCAGGTACGAGACCCCGCCCTTGCCGGACTGGCTGTTGACCCGGACGACGGCCTCGTAGGAGCGGCCGATGTCGTGCGGGTCGATCGGCAGGTAGGGCACGCCCCAGTCGAGGTCGTCGATGCTCGTGCCCTTGCTCTTCGCCCTCTTCTCCATGTCCTCGAGGCCCTTCTTGATGGCGTCCTGGTGGGAGCCGGAGAAGGCCGTGTAGACGAGGTCGCCGCCCCACGGGTGCCGCTCGTGGACGGGCAGCTGGTTGCAGTACTCGACGGTGCGCCGGATCTCGGCCATGTCGGAGAAGTCGATCTCGGGGTCGATGCCCTGGCTGAACAGGTTCATCCCCAGGGTGACGAGGCAGACGTTGCCGGTGCGCTCGCCGTTGCCGAAGAGGCAGCCCTCGATGCGGTCGGCGCCGGCGAGGTAGCCCAGCTCGGCCGCCGCGACGCCCTCGCCACGGTCGTTGTGCGGGTGCAGGCTGACGACGACCGACTCGCGGCGGTTCAGGTGGCGGACCATCCACTCGATGGAGTCGGCGTACACGTTCGGCGTCGCCATCTCGACCGTTGCCGGGAGGTTGACGATCATCTTGTGGTCGGGGGTCGGGTCGATGACGTCGATGACCTCGTTGCAGATCCGGACCGCGAACTCGAGCTCGGTTCCGGTGTAGGACTCCGGCGAGTACTCGTAGTAGACGTCGGTCTCGGGGACGGTCTCCTCGAGCTTGCGGCACAGCCGGGCGGCCTGGAGCGCGATGTCGACGATGCCGTCCTCGCTCATCCCGAAGACGACCCGCCGCTGGAGGACCGAGGTCGAGTTGTAGAAGTGGACGATCGCCTGCTTGCTGCCGCGGATGGCGTCGAAGGTGCGCTCGATGAGGTGGTCGCGGCTCTGGGTGAGCACCTGGATCGTCACGTCGTCGGGGATGTGTCCGCCGTCGATGAGCTCGCGGCAGAAGTCGAAGTCGGTCTGGCTCGCGCTCGGGAAGCCGACCTCGATCTCCTTGTAGCCCATCTTCACGAGGAGCTTGAACATGCGCATCTTGCGCTCGGAGTCCATCGGGTCGATGAGCGCCTGGTTGCCGTCGCGCAGGTCGACCGCGCACCAGCGCGGCGCCTTCGTCATCACGCGGTCGGGCCACGTGCGGTCGGGGAGGTGGACCTCGATCTGGTCCTGGAACGGCACGTACTTCGCCGTCGGCATCCCGCTCGGCTGCTGGGGGTGGATCACGTCGCTACGCCTTCGTCTCGTCTGCTGGGGCCCGGCCTGGTGCAGGAGGAACTCCGCGACGAGGGGCGGCCGATGTCAGGCCCCGCCGCGGCAGCGAAGGAGGAGGCGCGAGGAACGCACGGGTCGAGCATGCCACGGTGCGGCGGACCCGTCGAGCCCGTGGCCGGCCACGGTCACGATGCGGACGCGTCGCGGCGGTCGAGGACGTGGCCGGTGGTCACGACCAGAGCGAGTGGTACGCGTTGAGCGCAGGCTGGCCGCCGAGGTGGGCATAGAGCACCGTCGAGTCGCGCGGGATGTCGCCGGTGCGCACGAGGTCGACGAGGCCGGCGAGCGACTTGCCCTCGTACACCGGGTCGGTGATCATCGCCTCGAGCTCGGCGCCGAGGCGCATCGCCTCCATCGTCGAGTCGACGGGGATCCCGTAGAGGTCACCGGCCCAGTCGGGCAGCAGGGTGAGCTCGTCGTCGCGCAGCTCGCGGCCGAGCTCGAGGACCTCGGCGGTGTGCCGGGCGATCCGCTCGAGCTGGTCGCGGGTCTTCTCGAGGGTGGCGCTGGCGTCGACGCCGATGATCCGCCGGCGCACGCCGGTGAGGTCCTCCAGCGCGGCGAAGCCGGCGACCATCCCGGCGTGCGTCGAGCAGGTGACGGTGCAGACGACGACGGTGTCGAAGGTGACGCCGAGGGCCTTCTCCTGCTCGGCCACCTCGAAGGCCCAGTTGGCGAACCCGACTCCACCGAAGGGGTGTTCGCTCGCGCCGGCCGGGATGGCGTACGGCGTGCCGCCGGCCTCCTCGACCTCGCGCAGGGCCTCCTTCCACGAGTCGCGGATGCCGATGTCGAAGCCGTGCGGGTCGAGCCGGGAGTCGGCGCCCATCATCCGGCTCAGCAGGATGTTGCCGACCTTGTCGTTGACCGGGTCGTCCCACGGCACCCACTTCTCCTGGACGAGACGGCACTTCAGGCCGAGGTGGGCCGCGACGGCGGCGACCTGGCGGGTGTGGTTGCTCTGGTAGCCGCCGATCGAGACGAGGGTGTCGGCGCCGCTGTCGAGGACGTCGGGGACGATGTACTCGAGCTTGCGGACCTTGTTCCCGCCGAAGGCGAGGCCGCTGCTCACGTCCTCGCGCTTGGCCCAGACCTGCGCACCGCCCAGGTGGTCGCTCAGCCGTCGCAGGTGGTGCACCGGGCTCGGGCCGAAGGTGAGCGGGTACCGGGGGATCTCGTGCAGGCGCATGGCGCAGGTGTACCACCGGCGGCGTCGAATGGGGATGCGTCGTCCGCGGTCCGTCGGCCATCCTGTCCGGCGTGACCGAGATCCTCGACGCCCTCGCCCCCCGCCTCCCGGCCGGGTTCACCGCCCGCCCGCTGGTGCCCACGGACCTCGACGCGGCGTACCACGTCTACTCGAGCGCGCAGCTCGAGGACAGCGGGATCATCGCGCTCGAGCGGGCGGACATCGAGGCGGACTGGTCCCGGCCGAGCATGGACCTCTCGCGCGACACCGTCGGTGTGTTGCGTGAGGATGGGCTCGTCGCGGCGGCCGAGGTGTCGAGGGGTGGCTCGCGCGCCGAGGCGGCGGTCCACCCGCACCACCGGGGGGTCGGGATCGGGTCGTGGCTCGCCTCGTGGGTCGAGGAACGCTCGCGGTCCGGTGGCGCGGCGTCGGTCGGGCAGACCGTGCCGCGGGGGTCGGCCGGGCAGCGGCTGCTCGAGGGGCGTGGATGCCGAGAAGGGCACACGTCCTGGGTGCTCGAGCTGCCGCCGGGCGCCGAGGTGCCGGACCGCCCGCTGCCGCCGGGCTACCGGCTGCGGACGGCGCAGTCGGAGGCGGACCACCGGGCGGCGCACGACGTCATCGAGACCGCGTTCGGGGAGTGGGCCGGCCGCGAGCGGGAACCCTTCGAGGAGTGGGCGCCGGGGGTCGTGCAGCGTCCGGGGTTCGAGCCGTGGAACCTGCGGGTCGTCGAGCACGACGGCACGGTGGTCGGGGCGTGCTTCACGGTCGTCGACGAGCGGGCCTGCGGCTTCGTCGACCAGGTGGCCGTGGCGCGGGAGCACCGAGGGCGCGGCCTGGCGCAGGCGCTGCTCGCCGACGGCTTCCGGAACGCCCGCGAGCACGGGGCCGTGCGCGGCGAGCTGTCGACGGACTCCCGGACCGGGGCGCTCGACCTCTACCGCAAGGTCGGGATGCGGGTGTCCGCGACGTGGGTGCACCTGGTGCACGACCACGAAGGCGTCGGGGACAGCGGGGCGCCCGCGTCCTAGGTCAGGCCGTCGACGATGCTCACGTACTCGGTGCGGGCGGCGGCGGGGTCCATCCCTGAGGTCGCGGCCCACGCGTCGTACTTGGCCCTCCTGACGAAGTCCATCATCCCGGGCCGCTTGCCGGAGACGTCGCCTTCGGTGGCCTGCTTGTAGAGCGCGTAGAGGCGCAGCTTGGTGTCGTTGCCGGGGTCCTTCGTCAGCCCGGAGACCGCCTCGACCGCTGCCCGGAACTCGTCCTCGGTTGCCATCCCGCGACTGTAGGGCCCGGGGGCTCGCCCGGCCACCCTCAGGCGGCGGCCAGGAGTGCCTCGAGGTGGCGTTCGAGGGGCGAGTCGGGTGCGCCCTGCTCGTGGTCGGGTTCGGGGTCGGGTGGGTCGGTGCCCCAGCCGAGCAGGGGCGGCGCGGTCGCGCGGTAGGTGTGTCCTGTGGGGGTGGTGGTCTGCCAGGTCGGTGGCGAACCACGGACGATGCTCACCTGCCAGCCGGGGGCCTCCTTGACGCCGTTGCAGCGGGCGCACTTCCCGCCCCCGTTGCCGAAGCTGGTCACCCCGCCGGCATGGACCGGGTGGGTGTGGTCGGCGTGCACCACCGGCGCGTCGCACCACGGCGTGGTGCACACGTCGTCACGCAGCACCAGCATCCACCGCAACAACCCGGCGAACAGGCGGCGGCGGGAGTCCATCGCGACCAGGTCCCGCCCGTCCGGGCCCGTGTACAGCCTGCGCAGCCACACCGGCCCCTGCCCCGCCTCCCGCACCCACGCCCGGGCGACCGGCGTCGGCACACTGCCGTGGCCGGGGATCCGGGCCGGCTCGAACACGCTGCGGTCGGGGTCGCCGGTGCCGAGCAGGGCGCGGTCGGTCATCACCAGGTGCACCTCGACCGGCTGCACCTGCCCCGGCGCGAGCC
>NZ_DAOLAC010000039.1:0-35141 GCF_035325325.1 Phycicoccus sp.
GAGGTGTGATTGCTGGGAGTCAGCGTGCCGCTTACCCGGCATCCGCTCATGCCGCGGAGCGGGCACGATCAGCGGTCCTCACCCTGGGCCCGTGAAGCGCCGCGAACACATGCTCGCCTCGTCACGCCGGCCGGTGTCTCCCTCCCAGACGCAAGCCGCGCAGCGACTTAGGTCTTCTCGGCCTGGCCAAGGGTGGACCGACTCATCGTGCCCACAGTCGGGGCATGACTTGTCGACGACCGGCGGAGAGGCTCGCTGCGAACGACGCCAGGAGGGCATGGATCCATTGTTAGCCCGCTGGCTTCCTGGACCATCCGGAATTGCCGCGTTCAGTTCGGCAGGCGCGCGAGAACGTCCTCTCGGTCCCACTCATCAGTCAGAACGCTTGAGAGCTCTGCGTCACTGCTGCGCACGCAGTACGGGGTTGCCTTCGGGTCGACAACTTCGAGGTCGACCGCAGCCCCGACCAGCCCCCAGCCGGGAAGCGCGTTCGCTAGGCGGCCGCTCACGCTCAGCTTCGGATAGCCGGCGTCCCACCAAACGTCGTAGGCGCGCTTCAGATCATCGGGGTGGACGCCAACCCACACCCCGAATGTCACGGCATCGCCGCCGGACAGGTGGACGGGAAAGAGGGCACGAAGAAAGCCGCCCAGGTTCGGGACCATCATCATGACAGCGCGACTCGGGTCAGCCTCGGACTTCCACACACCCTCGCCGTCATCGCGATCCGGAAGTTGCAGCACGGGGTCAGGCAAGCGGAATCGCACATTGCGATCGCGGTCATGAAGCGCGCGTCCGCAAACACTGCAGGCAGGCATGGAGCCATCGTCGCACCACAGATCATCCAGCCGATGAACGCGCACAACTGCGATGAGCCCCGCCGGACCTTCCACTCATGCCGCTGCCCGGGCGGTCCGGAGGCGGCGATGAGGCGCGGGCGACAGGAGCGAAGATGCGCTAGTCCGAGGCCAAGACGACCAGGGAGCGGCCACCAGTCCGCGAGCGCCACACTTCACCCACGAAGGGCTCGGGGTCGTCGCCGTATCGACTGCACAGCCGGGTGCCGCTGCCCTCGGAGTAGCTGGACCTGACCAAGCGCCATGCCGCCTGCGCATCGGCCCCTCGATGCCACGTCAGCGGTGCGCTGCAATCGACCTCGACGACATCGCACTTCTCGCGAGTGACCAGGTCATCGATCAGCGCGCCATCTGCCCCCCAGGACGCCAGCTCGTACTCGCGGCCCTCGGGATCGAACATCCGTCGGCCGACGACACCCCACATCCGTCTTCCGTTGACGTACGTCTTCGCTTTCTTGGCCATTAGCGAATCATGGCCGATCGAGATCATCACGGTCGCGACATTCAGGCGGTTGGGGGCCGGCCGAACCGGCCACCGAGATGTTCACTCATGCCGCAGAGCGCGCAATGGCGGGGCAAAGGTGTTGGGTCACTCCTGCTTGGTCCGCATTTCGATCAAGGCTGCGTTGGCCCGTTGCTGGAGCGGATGCGCACCCTTGCCCAACGCGACGACCATCGGCACGTCTCGCTCGCCATCGCGGAGATCGAGTCGGAGCATCCGGAGGAAGCGCGATTGTCCGTACCAGTTCAGCTGCCCGCTGTATCCCACCACTTCTATGTGCAGAACGTCTGAGGTCGACATGCGTCGGCTGACCAAGAGGCCGCGCGTCGTGACCTCGTCACGCTCAATCACCAAGCCGAGCCTGGCGGCACGAACAATCATCCCGGCCAGAAGGACCATGATGAACAGGCCCGGCCATGCGGGACCATCGACGCTTGGAACAGGGTCGACCAAACCGCCAAGCGTCATGAGTGCCAGTAGCACCAGAACTCCGATGGCGCAGGCTCGGTACTGACCACTCGCAATGACCACGCGTTGATTCCCGGGGGCAGCCACAGTCGACAGTATGAATCAGCCACGGAGGCCGGCCGCCTCATTCGAGTCGGCGTCCGCTCAGACCGCGATCTGGCCTCAGGAGGTGTAGTCGGTCCAGCTGTCTCCATCCCAATAGCGCAGTTCGCCTTGGCGCCAAGGATCCGACTGCCAACTCGGGAATGATGGCCGCGGCGGGTGCCCCCGCCTCCAGACGGCGAAGAGAGACAAGGTAACCGCCCCAGCGAGAGCCGCGATGCCCGTCAACGCGACGCCAAGTCCGAGCATGCCTGCGACGTCTGTTCCGTCATCGGGTGAGGACCAAATCGTGACGGCTAGCCAGAGCAGGAGTAGCCCCGTGGGCAGCATCGCTGCGATCCAGAGCAGTGAGGGTCGATGCCATGGGAGAGGCCCTCGGAAAGATCGAGCGTGGCTGGACACACTCGAACGCTACGCCGCTCCTAGCGGCACAGTCCGTCACTGGGTGCATCACAGTGGTGGACCTAGCGCTCATGCCGCTGCGCGGGTGCATCGACGGGGGTTTGAGACTCTCCCGGATCGCGGGCAGCGTCACCAGTGCTCGGCTCGGGAGGACTTTCTGTACTGGCTCAAGGCGCGCCTCCGGCGCGCAGGTACGGGGCCCCGCGACAGGGACCCCCGCGCTCCGGGCGCTTCGCGCCCTCCGCGCACCCCCGTCGCACCCCGCACCGCGGGGCAATGAACGACCTCATGTAGGACGTCGCCGGTGTCCTGAGCGTCAGTCCTGCATCCGGCGCTTCGCCAACCTGTCAGCTACCCTCCGCCGAATCGCCGAAGCCCCCAGCCAACCAAGGAACCCGGTCAGGACCACAGAGACCGAGATCCCACTCAAGTCGTCCAGGCCAGTTGGCCGGAGAAAGACGTCGGACAGCCAGAAGATCAAGCCGCCGATGATCGTGTACGCGACCAGCCAAGCACCAAAAACGAGGGTCGCCTCCAGCTCCTTGCTCACGAGTCGAATGATGCAACACACGGGAGGCCCGTCGGGCCCTTTCCAGGCTTGCACCCTCCACGACCCTGGCGTCACCATTCGCCGCCGAACCTTCGCTCCACTCTCCGCCAGCCTCCGGGCCGCATCAAGGGCGCTCCGCGTCGCTACGCGATGACCTACGGCCACCCTTGACCGGACCACTCCGGCCGGCTCCCCTGCTCCGCTACGGATCGGTGGCTCTCCCTGCCCGCGTGCCCAATCGTGCCCAATCACCTTCCAGAGCGCAGCAAACAGGCACCACGAAAGCCACTGCAGCCGTGCGTGATCACAGCCCCGAACGACCCGTCCGCTCGCTTCCCAAGCTGGGCCGGCGGACCACTCCGGCGGGCTCGGCGCCTTGCCGCGTGACGGTCGCGCTCTCGGCTTGATGACAGCAGCCGTGACAGCAACCGACTCCCCCCGCGGCATCCCGGAGCCCCGCATCACGGACGAGAAGGCCAGCAGCCGTGCGGAACTCACCCCCCGCGCTCGACTGCGAATGCGTCTACGGATCAGAAGGTTAGGGGTTCGAATCCCTTCGGGCGCGCACTGTGTTGAGACAGTCCGAAGAGGCCCGACCAGCGGAGACGCGGTCGGGGCCTCTCTGTCCGAGAGGTGAACCGTCCGCGTCGAGCCCGGACCCACATCGATCGCCGGCACCTCCCGGCAGGAGGTGGGGGACACGAACGGCCCGAGGTGGCTACGCTGAGCGCAGCGGCGACCTGCCGGCCGATCCTGCTCACCCCTGGGGCGTGCCGAGTGCGGCTCTACCCATATGCGTTCCACATCGCCCTCGACGGCAACGGTCTCAACGGGCTCGAGGGTCGCGCCGGCGTGTGCGTCTTCCGCTACGACCCGGCCACCGGTGACCACGCCTACAAGGTCACCTACTACGGCGGTGCGTCCGGCGGGCACGCGCCCAACGTCGATCCGAGCCGGCGGGTCGGGTTCCTCGGCAACACCGGCCAGCACCTCCTCTTCTACGACCTCGCCACCCTCGAGGAGGTCGACCGCGTCTCCACGCTGCGCTTCGAGGTCCCCGACACGACGATCAAGGGCAGCACGCACCTCGTCTGGCTCGACGACACCCAGTTCGTCACCGCCATCGGGGAACACCTGTGGCGGTTCGACCTCAACCGTCTGACGAAGGCGGAGGTCGTCGCCCCTCACGGCCTCAAGCTCCCGCACGCGATGAAGCGCACCGCCTCGGGTCGCTACGTCGTGTACGGCGGGATGGACCACCCGAGCCGCGGTGAGGCGCGGGAGGTCGGCATCCTCGACACCCGCACCGGCACCGTGCGGACCGTCACCCTGCCGACCACGTGCTGGCACGTCGTCTGCCACCCGGTGCTCGACCTCTTCTACGCGATCAGCTTCCGGGTCCACCCGGCCGACCGCACGGACTACGCGCACTGGGGGATGGCCTGGCTGCGTGAGTACGCGTACGAGATCGACGCGGAGGACGGCTGCGTGCTGCGGCACTGGGCCGCCGACCGTGACGTCCCGGCCCACGTCAACTCGGACGTGACGATCTCCGACACCGAGCTGATCTTCTGCACGGGGGGCAGCCAGACCGTCGTGCTCGTGGACCTGCGGACGATGTCGAGCCACCGCCTCATCGACGAGAACCCGGGCGCCCTCGGCAGCCTCGGCTATCCGCGCGAGTCGCTGAACACCTTGGGGGAGAGCCTGATGCGCGGCAACTTCTTCTCGAACTCCCACCTCTTCGGCGAGGCGCTGCGGGTGAGTCGCGGCTCGCTCGTCGACGGCATCTACGCGTGCCAGCTCTCGGCCGACCAGTCCCTCCTGTTCACGGCGAACCGGGGGCTCAACCACGTGACGGTCTACGACTACCCGTCCCTCGAGCTCCGGGACCGCGTGACCCTGCCCGGCCTCCAGGAGTTCGACCCAGGCGTCGCCGACTGGGTCGACCCCCGGCTCGGCTTCCACCACTCGCACCTCGTGGGGCCGGACCCCACGCCGTTCCCGACCGCGCCCTGAGGAGACAGCATGGCCACCTACTCCGTCGACACCCGGGTCACCGACCCGGTCGTCAGCGACGTGACCGCAGACGTCACGAGCACGCTCACCGGGCTGGACGACATGTCGCTGACGCTCGCGGGCGGGACGACGAGCACCCTCGCGGGCGGGACGACGAGCACCCTCGCGGGCCGGGTGGGGGTGGACTCCGACGCCACCGTGACCCTGGCTCCGGTCAGCACGTCATCGACGCTGGAGAGCACGGCGAGCCTCGACCTCAAGCCGGTCGCGGTCGACTCGTGCGTCCGGCTCGAGCTCGCGCCTCCGCCGGCGACGGAGGTCCACAGTCCGTACGAGCAGCGCTGGTCGTGGTCGGTGCTCGGACTCGAGCTGTTCGCCCTGACCGTCCGGGGCTCCGCGTCGACGCACATCCGGCCCGAGGCCCACCGCCCGGTCGTCGTCGAGGGCTGACCGGTGGCCACCCGTCGCCGCCGGACCACCCCGGAGGAACCGCCGGTGCTCCTCTCCGGGCCCCCGGACCGTGTCGCCACCGTCGTGACGGTCGAGAACACCACCGGCTCGAGGCTGCCGGTGCGCCGTCCGGTGCTGCACCTCTCGAGCGGGACGTCGGTCCCCGCCACCGGTGCCGCCCTCGTCGGGGCCGGCAGCACCGTGCCGGTGCCCGTCTCGGCCGCCCTCGACCCCGCCACCCCGCCCGGTTCGTACGACGCCGAGCTCGAGGTCGCCGGCACCCGCCGACGGGCCGTCGTCCAGGTCGAGGAGCGCGTCGCCGTCCGGGTCAGCCCGGCCGAGGTCGTCGTCACCGACGTCGGGACCAGCCCGCTCGAGCTGCGGGTGTCGAACGACGGGAACACGCCCGTCACCCTGGCCGCGACGGTGGCCGGCCGCGCCCGGGACGACGGCCCCGAGCCGGGGCCCGACCTCCTGCTCGACCTCGGCGGGACCGTCACCGTGCCGCCCGGAGGGACGGTCGTGGTGAGTGCCGGGCTCGTCGTGCCCGACGGCCTCGACCCGCGCCGCCGCCACACCGCGCGCCTCCCCGTCGCCGTCGCCGACCTCACCGTCATCGTCCTACCCCGCACCACGGAGGAAACCCCATGAGCACCAGCACCCCTGACCTCCTCGACTCGATGACCACGGCCTGGTCCGACGCCGTCAAGCGCTGGACCGAGGGGTCCCAGGCCGCGTGGGACGCCTGGGTCCCGCAGGGTTGGACCGCGGCGGCACCCGGCGCGACCGCCCGCCGCCACCCGCACGACCACCACGACGACGAGCACCACCACGACCACGAATGCGGCTGCGGCTGCCGGGACGACGTCTGTGCGTGCTGCGTGCCCGACGCCGACGTCCTCCTCCGGGCGCGGGCCGGCGAGCGTCGCGTCGTGCCGTTCGTCCTGCACAACCGCTGGCGCCGGGAGCGCGCCGTCACGCTCGACGTGGGTCCGTGGCACACCTGCTCGGGCGAGGGCCTCGTCGTGGCGGCGGAGTTCGAGGATGCCGAGCTGACGCTTGCTCCGTGCGAGGACCGGGTCGTCCGGCTCCTCGTCACCGTGCGGGTGGACGGACCGGAGGGGAAGCGCACCCGGGCCGGGGACCTCGCGGAGTGCGCCAGCGCCTACGCCGACCTGCGGTTCGAGGGGTGCGCGCGCCCCCAGCGGCTCGGGGTCGTCGTGCGACCGGGGGCGTGCGAGGCGGTCGAGGTCAGCTGCGACTGCGGTTGCTGCTGACCGCGGCGAGGAAGGAGGAGACGATGAGCACCCAGCGGACCACCGAGGAGACCCTGGCGCGGATGACCGAGCTCGCTCGCCGGGCGCTGCAGGCGCAGGCGAACGCCGCTCGCCAGTCCGTCGAGCTCGGACGCGCGGTCCTGGCTCCGGACGCGGACGCCGCGGCCGCCGGCCGGGCCTGGGTCGAGGCCGTCAGCCGGGAGGGCGCCCGCTACTGGAGAGAGGCCGGGTCGCTCGGTCTCGAGACGGCCGGACAGCTGGTGACGCTGGGCAGCGCCGGGATGGCCCGGGTGGTCGCCGAGACGCATCGAGCGCTCGCGCCCGCCGCGAGCCGGGCGCGTGAGCACCGAGGGCGTGCGCCGGACGGAGCCCACGACCCCGTCGCCCCTCGGGACGGGACGGCGTCGGGCCCGGCGGACCACCACGCGGACAGCCACGACAGCGGCCACGCGGGTGGCTCGGACGCCGCCGGAGCGGACGGCGCCGCCGGAGCGGACGGCGTCGCCGTGGCGGCGGTCGACGACGAGGCGGCGCGGGTGACCGTCGCCCTGCGAGCCGTCCCCGGTGCGGTGGCCTCGGGGACCGTGGTCGTCACCAACCGGCACAACCGTGCCCGGAGGGTCGAGCTGACCGCGCACGACCTGCGCCCCGCCACCGCGGGCCTGGTCCTCGAGGTGTCCCCGGACCGGGTGACCATCCCGGCGGGGGAGGAGCACCGCATCGCGCTCGAGGCCCGTCTCCCGGCCGAGGGGGTGCGGCCCGGCGACCGGTTCACGAGCACCGTCGACGTCAGCGGGGGTGCGTCGGCCGTCGTGGACGTCGTGGTCGAGGTGGTCTGACCCGCTGCGCGGGCGGAGGGTCCTGCAGCGGACGCGGGATGAGCCGACGTGCCGACCGGACGGCCGGGTCGACCCGCAACGCCTCGCGAACCCAGCGCGGGAGGTCGTCGCCCGCGAGGAGCCAGGCGATCGACGCCGCGACCGCCTCCCCGACCGGGCGGGCCGTGTACCCGAGCCCGGCCGCCCGGGCCGAGCTGTACCAGTAGTAGCGGCCCACGGTGGCGGCCTCGTCGGTGGTCACCAACGGCCGTCCGCCGGTGAGCCGCGCCCACGCCTCGGCGAGGCCGGCGGCCCACTGCGCGGTCGCGGCGGGCGTCTCCAGGAACGGGCCCGGCAGGCCGGCCAGCCGGGCCACGTGCCCGTGCAGCTCACGCCACGTGACGTCCTCGCCCCCGAGCAGGTACCGCTCGCCGGGCGTGCCCCGCTCGAGCAGGCACAGGTGCCCTGAGCCGACGTCGCGGGCGTCGACGACGTTGCACCCTCCGGCGAAGGTGCTGCGGGTCGGGTCCAGGAGGTGGCGCAGGACGATGGCGTTGCTCGGACCGAGGCGGCCGTAGGGGCCACCGAGGACGACGGTCGGGAGGGCGAGCACGACCTCGAGGCCGGTGCGGCCGGCCACCTCCGTCGCGGCGTGCTCCTGGGCGACCTTGCTGGCGTAGTAGGCCGGGCTCGGCTCGAGGTGGGGGGCGTCCGCCTCGGTGCAGGCGGCCGGGACCGAACGGGACCCGCAGGTGACCGACGAGCTGGTGACCACCGCGCGAGCGACCCCGGCCGCGGCGGCCGCCTCGAGCACCGACCGCGTGCCCTCGACGTTGACCGACTCGACCTCGGCCGACCGGTCGGCTCCGTACGCGTAGACGGCGGCGCAGTGCACCAGCGCGTCGCACCCCTCGAGCGCCTCCACCATGCGCGACGCCGTCGCCAGGTCGGCGCGTCGCCGCTCGAGGCGACCGGTGGCCGAGAGCGTCGTGAGGCCGTGGTGCGCCGTGCTGCCGGCCCGGACCGGCGCGACCACCTCGTGCCCGGCCTCGACGGCGGCGCGGGCGACCTGGTACCCGACGAGGCCGGTGGCGCCGGTGACCGCGATCCTCACCGCGGCCCCCGCACGTGGCGGAAGCCGTCGACGTCCACCTGGTCGGGGACGGTGGGTCCGGGCGCGGCCGGCAGCCGCACCCCCGTCCGCTCCTCGAACCACTCGCCGGCGGCCTCGAGGACGAGCCGCACGGACTCGGTGAGCAGGGGCTCGTCGGCCGCGGGAGCCGGCCGTCCGATGCGGAAGGAGCGACCCTCCACGCAGGCCTCGAGGTTGTCGAAGGTGGCGGCGAAGAACCGACGGTAGGCATCCTCGAGCAGGGTGGTGTGCAGCTCGGGGAGGGTCGCCGGGTCGAGACCTCCCCACGTCACCGGGAGTGCGAACCGCTGACGGCCCCGGACCACGGCCAGGGTCCCCCGGGGCCGCCGCAGGAAGACGAGCGTGCCGTCGTCGTGCACCGCCGAGCCGTTGGGGCTGCGGACCGTCCGCCACCACAGCTGGTGCCGGTCGGGAGCACGGTCGACGAGCTCCACCTTGCAGACGTCGATCGGCAGCCCGCCCCATCCGGCGAGCCAGTTCGGTTGCGGAAGGTAGACGTTGCGCTCGGCCTGCCGGACGAGGCGCTCGGGTCCGCGCCCGTCGCGGGACCCCGGCACCACCACCCGGCGCCCACCGAGGTAGTCCGCCATGAGGCTGATGCCCTCCGCGACGTCCACCCGGGCGACGACCGACTCGAAGTCGGCCGCGAGGAGGCGCGAGGTCTCGAAGACCGTCGCACCGTCGACCAGCCGCCACCGCATGCCCTCCGGTCCCGTCGGCGCGACGTCCCGCAGGGCCTCCTCGAAGGGCCGGATGAACGCCGGCAGGTCGTCGTACGCCGACGGCGCGTGCGCGGCGGGGTCGAACCCCAGCGGCACGACCACCCGGTCGACCTCGTCCTTCGCGTAGACGGTGGCCCACGCGGTGCGCGCCTCGGCGGCGCTCGCCGTCAGTGCGAGGAGGGCCGACAGGGCGGCGGCACCGGCACCGTCCGTCGCGCCCCGCAGCGCCGGGGTCAGCAGGGCCGCCACTGCCTCCAGGAGTGGGTCGGCAGGCGTGGCTCCTGCGTCTCGCGTCCCCGCGGCGGCAGCGAGCACCCGGGCCAGCCGTGGCTCGGCGCAGGCGCGACGTGCCGCCGCCCGGGCGAGGGGATGCGCGACCGCGACCGCGGCGAAGGGCGACCCGTCCCCGTCGACCGTGGGGGGTGGGGACCCGCTCGCGCACCGCGCCACCAGCCGGGAGACCGAGCGGTCGAGTCCGAGCAGGCCGGCGAGGACGGAGTCCGCCGCCGCGGGGTCCTCGGCGACGAGGACCGCGCCCGTCCCGACGGGGTGGCTCACCCGCGCGCCGTCTGCGCCGTCGCTCGTCACGAGGGCGTCGACGACGACGAGGTCGGGCGGGAGGTGCGCGGCCAGGTCGTGCGCCACGTCGGCGGGGTCGGCCCCCGGCAGGTCCGCGGCGAGCGCGAGCATCGTGTCGAGGGCCCCCGCGATCCCGTCGGCGAGGTCGGTCACCGAGCCGGCGACGACGACCCGGGTGGTGGCGTCACGCCAGAGGGCGGAGACGGGATGGCCGTGCAGCACACCGGTCTCGGGAACGGGTGCGGGGCCGGTGTCGTGCAGGAGGTCGGCCACGACGTAGGTCCGACCCCGCGCGGTCCGGGCCGTCAGTCCCGCCGCCGCGGCCATCCCCCCGACCGAGCGGTGGCCGCGGTCGCGGTCGCCGCCGCGCAGGGTGCTCCCGACGACGACCTCGTCGGCGCCTCGGTCGACGAGGGCGTCGACGAGGGCCTCGAGCACGAGGGCCGAGACCGGGGTCGGGGGGCTGAGCCGGGCACAGACGACCACCCGTCCGTGCACCGGTCCGAGCCGGTCCTCGAGGGTGCCCGGCAAGCCGGGCGGGAGGCCGGCGCCCGGCCCGGACGGCCCGTCGTGCGCCGCCGCGTCCGCGCGGGGTCCGCGCAGGACCGTCACGCGCGACGGCGCGGTCGCGACCCGGTCAGCGCCCACGAGACCCATTGAAGCGACCTGCGGGGCGGGTGCGCCAGAGCGGAGGCGGTGCGTGGCCTCAGCGCACCGGGACGGCGGTGACGACGACGTTGTCCCGGTGGGAGCGCAGCGCGGGGATGTACTCGCCGCCGCAGGTGACGAGCACGAGACGAGGAGCTCCGTCGCGGGCGAAGATCTCGTCGACCGGCAGGGCCTTCTTGTGGATGAGCGCGCGCCCGCTGACCGTGTACCGGAACGTGGCGCCGTCGGCGGTGGTCACCTCGACCCGCATCCCCTTCTCGGCGCCCTTGAGCGGCGCAAGGGCGCCGGGCCCGTCCTCCTGGGTGGCGACGTGGCCGGCGATCACGGTGTGCCCCACCGCGTCACCGGGGGCTCGCCCGAAGCGGTACCAGCCGACGCTCGTCGAAGCGGCCGGGATCACCATGGCACCGTCCTTCTGGACCCCCACCGGGCGCACCGTCGCGTCGACGCCGAGCGCCGGGATCCGCACGCGCACCGGTGGCGGCCCGCTCCGCGCCCCCGCGACGTCGGTTGGCGCCGCGGGACGCGCGGTCGCCGCGACGGACGGGGTCGGTGCCGGGCCGGTGGCCGAAGCGCTCGGCGAGTCCCGCAGGGCGGCGGTGCCGTCCCCCGACGACGGCCCGGGCCGGCTCAGGGCCCATCCGGTCAGTGCCGCGACGGCGAGCAGCCCGACCGTCGCGAGCACGACGGTGGCCATCCACCAGGGGCGTTGCGGGCGGGGCGAGCTCATGCGTCGGTCCTCGGGGTGGGCCGGCGGCCCGGGCGCAGGGCCCGGGCCGCCGGCGATGGAGTGGGTCAGGCGCGGACGCGTCGCGCCTTGAGCGCCGTGGTGGCCGCGGCGAGCAGGGCCAGGGCGGCGATCCCGCCGAGCAGGACCGGCGTCCGGTCCGCCGGCAGGTCGGCGGTGCCCGACGGGACGCCCGACGGTGCGGAGTGCAGGCCGCCGATCGTCTGGACGGCGAGGGCGAGGTTGCCGTCCGCCGCCGAGCCCCACGCGTACACGATCGTGGAGGTGCCTTCCGCGAGGTCGAGGTCGGCCGGGCCGATCACCGGGTCGGTCGTTCCCGCGAGCGCGACGGCCGCCGAGACCGAGCCGGCGGGCAGGTCGGCCGTCTTCTCGTCGGGGTTCGCCAGGCCGGTGAAGACGGGCGTGCCACCCGCGAGGATGTCGACCGCGGGAGCGGCGGCGTCGTGCCGGACGACGAGGCGGGCCTGTCCGGCCGCGACCGGCTTGACGTCGTTGACGTACGGGGTGAGCGTCGGCGTGCCGTCCGCGGTGAGGTGGGCGACGACGCTGATGTTCGCGCCGGCCGGCACCGTGACGTCCTTGGCCTCGATGGCCGGCGTGCCCGTGGGGGCGTCGCCGGCCGGGAAGACCGCGAGGTTGTAGGTGCCACCCGGGAGCGTGACCGGGTCGGTGACCGTGCCGGGCGCGAAGTCCTTGAGGAGGGCTTCGTCGGGGCTGTACGTGGTGTCCGCGCTGCCGTAGACGTCGACGGTCAGTCCGGGGACGCCGTGGACGAGGACGACCGTCGCGTCGTCCGCGGCCTGGGCGGGCGTGCTGACGAGGAGGGGGAGGGCGGCCACGGCGCTGGCGGCCACGGCGGCGATGGTTCGACGCATGGGAGTACCTCTCGGGAAGGGGTGCTGACACCATCTCTTCCGGCCGGGCCCGTGGTCCGGATGCAACCTGTCGAAACTTTGTCGAACCAAGCCTCCGGGCTGGACCGTCACCAGCTCTGGCCGGAGGGGGCCCGAGGGTGTAGGCAGGGGGCAGGGCGCGGCCCTCGCGTTCGCCGGACGAGGAGGACCCATGGCCACACTGGACAGCGCCCAGCTGCTCGCCGCGCTCGAGCCCACCGTCGAGGAGAACCTCAACCGGCACCTCGCCGCGGCCCAGGAGTGGATGCCGCACGAGTACGTGCCGTGGTCGCTCGGTCGTGACTTCGCCGAGCTCGGCGGCGAGCCGTGGTCGGTCGAGCAGAGCCGGCTGTCACCGATCGCCCGCACCGCGCTCGAGGTCAACCTCCTCACCGAGGACAACCTGCCGAGCTACCACCGAGAGATCGAGCGGGCCTTCGGGCGGGACAGCGCGTGGGGCGCCTGGGTCAACCGCTGGACGGCCGAGGAGGGCCGGCACGCGTTCTGCATCCGTGACTACCTCCTCGTGACCCGCGGTGTCGACCCCGAGGAGCTCGAACGGGCCCGGATGGACACGATGGAGACCGGCTACGACTCCGGCGACAAGCCGCTGCTCAACGTCTGCGCCTACGTGTCGTTCCAGGAGCTCGCGACGCGGGTCTCCCACCGCAACACCGGCCGGTACACGGAGGAGCCGATCGCCGAGAAGCTGCTCATCCGGGTGGCCAAGGACGAGAACCTCCACATGATCTTCTACCGCAACATCATCCAGGCCGCCCTCGAGCTGACGCCCAGCCAGACGATGCGGGCGATCACCGACGAGGTCGTGTCCTTCCAGATGCCGGGGGCGATCATCCCCGGGTTCGGCCGCAAGGCGGTGCAGATGGCGATGGCCGGCATCTACGACCTGCGCATCCACCACGACGACATCGTCGCCCCGCTGCTGCGGCAGTGGGGGATCTGGGAGCTCGAGGGCCTCGACGCCGACGGCGAGACGGCGCGCGACGAGCTGGCCGCGGCCGTCCAGGCGCTCGACGCCGAGGCGGCCCGGTTCGTCGAGAAGCGCGAGGAGCGTGCCGCGAAGATCGCTGCCCGACAGGGCGGCTGACGACGAACCCCCGCCGCGCGGGCGTCGCGCGACGGGGGCCTCGACGGGTCGGGTCAGCCGGTGGTGCGCAGCGCCTCGACCTCGTCGCGCGCGGCGACGACGGCCGCGTGCTGGCGGGAGACGACGGCCCGGAAGCCGTCGCTGAGGTCCTGCTCGAGGGCCTTCTCGTACTCGGTGACGGCGTGGTTCTCACCGGTGACCGCGGCACCGAGGACCGAGCCCGCGTCGTCGCCGGTCACGGCGTCCTTGAGGGCGATCCACCCGCGGTGCAGCGCACTCGTCGCGGAGCCGCTCGCGTCGACGTCGTCGTCGTACGCGTGGCCCATCTCGACGATCTCCCGCCGGAACCCGGCACGCTGCTCCGCGTGCCGCCGCAGCGTGGCGGCCCACTCGGGGTGCTCGCCGTCGGCCAGCCTCTCGGCGGCGGTCGTGTAGCCGCGCTCGCCGTCCTTGAGGGTCTCGACGAGCTCCTTCGCGGCCTGTGCGTCATCCGACATGTCTGCTCCTTCTCGTGGGGGGCGGTCCCGGATGCGCTACCCGCCGGTCGTCCTCGCCAACCGTCCTCGGCGACCGCCCTGGCAGCCGTCCTCCGCGGACCGCACGAGCCCGGACGGTGCCGCCCGTGCTCAGCGGCGGGGCGCCAGCCCGCGCAGCAGCGCCGCGAGCCCGACCTCGAACTCGTGGTCCTGCCCGAGTGCGGCGACCTCGCGGGCGACGGCGGCGAGGTGCGCGGCCGCCTCCTCGTGGCCCCCCGGCAGCGCACCCGGCCCGCCGCCGTGCACCGTGATCTCGGCACCGTCGCGAGAGGTCTCCTGCTCGAGGGCGGAGCCGATGACGTAGCGCGACACCGCGATGAGGGCGAGCACGGCCTCGGCGCCCGAGAAGCCGGCCCCCTCGAGCAGTCTCACCTGGGCGACCGCGGTGTCGAGCGCCGGGGCGCGGGGACCGGCCGACGCGACGAGCCGGGCGCCGTCCCGCACCCCGAGCAGCGCGCCGCGCAGGCTCCGCGCGTTGCGCGCGACGAAGTGGTCCCACGGCTCGTCCGTCGCGGGCAGCCGGGCCGTGTGGTGGCGGGTCAGCACCTCCTCGGCGAGGGCCGCGAGCAGGTCGTCCTTGCTCGCGAAGTGGTGGTACAGCGCCGGCTGCCGGACGCCGAGCCGGGCGGCGATGGCCCGCTGCGAGAGGGCGTCGAGGCCGACCTCCTGGAGGACCTCGAGGGTTGCCGCCACGATCGATCGACGGTCCATCCGGGCGGGTCTCGGCACGGGTGCACAGTACCCGGTCGCGACGTGTTATCTATCAGTGATAAGGTTCCTGCGACCGACGACCGGAAGGACCTGGACATGGGCACCGACGACGCGTGGAGCGCCACCGTGGAGAAGAAGTCGAGGGGGCTTCTCGACGGCTCGAACCTCTACCGCCGGTTGCGGGTATGCCGCGACGACGGGCGCCCGATGACCGTCCGGGTCGGTCGCGAGGTGTGGGACGACGTGAGCGTCGGCGACCGCCTCGTCAAGGCGGCGGGCGAGCCGCCGCGCCGCGCGTGACCGAGGTCCGGCCCGGCGCCGGGCCCCGCAGCGACCGCTCGCCCGCCGCCGGCCCCGGGTCGGCCCGGCCGGCCCGGCCGGACCGGCCGGAGGACCGCCGCGGCCAGCGCCACCGACGGGCCGCACTGGTCCTCGCCGTCCTCACGCCGCTCGTCGCCGAGCTCGCCCTCGGCTCGACCCCGATCCGGATGGCGTGGCTCGTGCTGCTCTGGGTGCCGGTCTACGGCGCCGGCGTGCTGTTCGTCCGCGAGGCGGTGGTCCGCCGCGGCCGCGGCTGGCCGAGCATCCTGGTCCTCGCGGTGGCCTACGAGCTCCTCGAGGACGGCCTCGGCCTGCAGGCGCTGACCAGCCCGCACCTCTACGACGCGGCGGGGTGGGGGCTGCGGGTGGCCGGCTTCAACGCGCCCTACTGGCTGACCAACGTCGTCTACCACGCGGTGTTCACCCTCGTCGTCCCCATCGCCCTCACCGGGCTGGTGTTCCCGCGCCACCGCGGGCGGCCCTACCTCGGGCGCACCGGGCTCGTCGTGTCCGGCCTCGTCGCGCTGCTCGGGGTCGCGGTGCTGAGGGTGTCGGTGCCGCCGGTCGAGGACCCCGGCTACCAGGCGCCGGCCGGGTTCGTCCTCGGCTGCGTCGCCGCCGTCGTCCTCCTCGGTGTGCTGGCGCTCGTCGTCCTGCCCCCGGCCCGTCCGCGCACCGCCTCCGTGCCGGTCCCCTCACGCGCCGCGCTCGTCTCCGGGGCGGGCGTCGCGACGCTCTGCTTCGTCCTGCTGTCGTTCCCGCTCGGGGACGCGACCCAGCCGGCGTTCACGCACGGTGCCTGGGTCGTCCTCCCGATGGTCGGCGTGGTGGTGCTCGCGTCGGCCGCGTACGTGTCCCTCCGCCGGTGGTCCGCGGCCCCGGGATGGTCGGACCGGCACGCGCTGGCCACGCTCGGTGGTGCCCTCGTCGGCCACACGGTCGGCGGGCTGGTGGCCCTGGCCGACACCGTCGTCGACCGCGTGGGGCTGCTCGTCGTCGTCGTGCTGACCGTCCTCGGGGTGACCCTGCTCGACCGGTGCCTCGCCGTCCGCGAGCACGCCACGTCCGCAGCCGCGGGGCCGTTCGAGACCTCCTGAGGGGCCGGCGCGCCGCGCGGGGGACGCGCCGACCCCTCCGGCTCCCTGCTGACAACGCGGCGCCGACCTGCGAGGATCCGGTCATGGAGCCCTTCGACGCAGTGCCCCGGGGGCCGCGTCTGCCGCGTCGGGTGGGGCAGACCCTCACCGAGCTGGCGCACGTGACGAACGAGCTCACCTCGGCGTCGAGCGTCGAGGCGGTCACCAAGGTCGTGACCCAGCACATGGCCGACGCGGTGGGCGCGACGATCGCCGCCCTCGGTCTGCGCCACGGCGAGTCCGCCGTCCGGCTCATCGGGCTGCGTGGCCTCGAGGCCGGGGAGGCGGCCGAGTGGCAGACCTTCTCGCTCGACACCCCGAACACGGTCTCCGACGCCATCCGGACGGGGGAGCGGATCGTCCTCGTCGGCGCCGACGAGATCGCCGAGCGCTACCCCGGGATCACCCAGCGCGGCGACCGCTCGGTCATCACCGTGCCGCTGCGCACCGCCGGACGCACGATCGGCGCCATCCACCTCTCGATCCCCGAGGCCGTGCCGCCGCACCCGGTCGAGCTCGAGTTCCTCGACGTCCTCGCCGACACCTGCGCCCAGGCGCTCGAGCGCATCGAGGCGGCCGCCGTCGCCGAGAAGCAGACGAGCCGCCTCGCGTTCCTCGCCGAGGCCTCCATCCAGCTCGCGAGCAGCCTCGACCTGCGGGCCACGACGGCGAAGGTGACCCGGATGACGGTGCCGCGCTTTGCGGACTGGTGCGCCATCGACGTCGTCCGCGGCGGGTCCCTGCGGCGTCTCGCCGCCGCCCACACCGACCCGGCCAAGGCCGAGATCGTCACCCGGCTCCAGGAACGATGGCCCGAGGGTCCCGCCGGCGGGTCGCTCGTCGGACGCGTGGCCGCCACCGGCGCACCCCTTCTCCTCCACGACGTCCCCGAGTCCCTGCTCGACGAGGCCGCCCGCGACCCCGAGCACCGGGCCGCCCTCGCGGAGCTCGAGATCCGCAGCGTCCTCGCCGTGCCGCTCCTCGTCCGCGGGACGGTGTCGGGCGTCCTCACGTGGGCCTCCTCGGACCCCGCGCGACGCTACGACGAGGACGACGTCCGGTTCGCCGAGCACCTCGCCCGGCGCGCCGCGAGCGCCATCGACAACGCCGACCTCTACGGGCAGACCCGCGCGGTCGCCGAGCAGCTGCAACGCGCCGTGCTCCCGGACGACCTCGTCGGCGACGCCGACTGGGAGGTGGCGTGGCGGTACGAGCCGTCCGGTCGCACCGAGGTCGGGGGGGACTTCTACGACGCGTTCGCGCTCGGCGACGGCCGGCACGTGGCCTTCGTCGGCGACGTCATGGGTCGCGGAGTCGCGGCCTCGGCGGCGATGGCCCAGATGCGCGCCGCGGTGCGGGCCTTCGCCTCGGTCGACCCGGCCCCTGAGGCCGTCCTCGACGCCCTCGACCGGATGGTCACCCAGTTCGACACCGAACAGCTCGTCACCCTCGTCTACGTCCTCGCCGACGCCGAGCGGGGCACGCTGCGCATCGCGAGTGCCGGGCACCTGCCACCCTTCCTCACCCACCCGGACGGCCGCGTCGTGCGGCTCCCCGACGCCGACGGACCGCCGCTCGGGCTCGCCTCCGGCCGAACGGGTCTCGAGGTGGAAGTCGGTCCCGGGGATGCGCTGCTGCTCGTCACCGACGGGCTCGTCGAACGGCGGGGCGAGGACATCGAGACCGGCCTCGACCGGTTGCAGTCAGCCGTGCGCGAGCTCGCCGGCCACTCGCTCGACGAGGGCCTCGCGCAGGTCGTGGCCCGGGTCGGCGACGAGTCCTCGGACGACGACGTCGCGGCGCTCGTGCTGCGCCGGGCCTCGGCCGCCTGACCCGGTCAGCGGCGGCGGCGCACCAGCGCGACGAGGATGACGGCGTGATCGGGGACCGCTGGGGCGTGACGGACGAGGAGACGGGGCTGCGGTTCGGCTGCGACGCCGTCGTGCCCCGTCCCGTCCTCGAGGCCTGGCGCGGGGTCACCGTGGCGGCGCCGGCCGACCGGGTGTGGACGTGGGTGGCCCAGGTGCGGGCGGCGCCCTACTCCTACGACTGGGTCGACAACCGCGGACACCGCTCGCCGCGCAGGCTGCTCGGGCTCGACCCGCCGGTCGTCGGGGAGCCCTTCAGCCGCAGCGGCGGCCGACCTCTCGGCCGCATCCTCGCGGTCGACCCGGGCCACGAGCTGACCGCACGCATCCTGGGCGGGGTCATGAGCTACCGCGTCCGCTCCACCCCGGACGGCTCGACCCGGCTGCTGCTCAAGGTCGTCCTCGAGCGCGGCCGGCTGCTCGCGCCGTTCGTCTGCGTCGGCGACCTCGTGATGGCCCGGCGGCAGCTGCTCACCCTCAAGGCGCTCGCCGAGGCCTGACCACCCTGTCCGACCGGCCTACGGGAGAACTCAGTTCAGGAGGCGCACGTCGTCCGGGAGGAGGCCGTCGCCGGCCAGGGCCCGCTCGGCGAGCTGCTGCACCGCGGTGAGCGCGACCCGCTGCGACCAGGGGCCGTAGGACACCCGGGCGACGCCGAGCGCCTCGAGCTCGGGCAGCGGCAGCGAACCCGGCACGACGATGAGGGTGAGCCGCTGCGGACCGAACGCGTCGACGAGGGCCTCGACGTGGGCCCGCTCGGTCACCCGCGGTACGAAGACGAGCGGGGCGCCGGCGTCGAGGAAGGCACGGCCCCGCTCGATCGCCACCGCGAGGCACTCCTCGGGGGTGCGACCCTCGTCCCGGACGAACGCGTCGGTGCGCGCGTTGAGGCAGAAGTCCGGCACGCCGGCCTCGTGGGCTGCGGACATGACCGCCTCCACGGCCCGCACCGCGTCGCCGAGGGGCTGCATCCGGTCCTCGATGTTCGCGCCGACGACGCCGAGGTCGAGGGCCCGGCGCACCGTGCCGCCGGGGTCGCCGTAGCCGGACTCGAGGTCGGCGGTCACCGGCAGCGCGGTGGCGGCAGCGATCCGGCCCACGGCGGCGAGCATCTCCTCGACCGGGATGTTCTCGCCGTCCTCGTAGCCGGCCGAGGCGGCGATGGAGTGCGAGGCCGTCGCGAGCGCCCGCGTGCCGGGGACGTCGGCGACGACCCGGGCGCTCACGACGTCCCAGACGTTGACGACGGTGAGCAGCTCGGGGGCGCGGTGGAGTGCGAGGAGCTCGGTGGCGCGGGCGGCGGTGTCGGTCACCGAGCCATCCTCACCCCGCGGCGGGGCGCGGACAACCTTCGACGGCGGGAAGAGGGAGCGTGGGGCGGGCGTTCTCGCCGAGGTCCCACCACCGCCACGTGAGGAGCCGGCCATGCGGGCCATCTGGAACGGAGCCGTCGTCGCCGAGAGCGACGACACGGTCGTCGTCGAGGGCAACCACTACTTCCCGGCGGAGTCCGTGCGCGAGGACCTGCTGCGGCCCTCCGACACGCACACCGTCTGCCCGTGGAAGGGCACGGCGAGCTACCGCGGCATCGAGGTCGACGGGCAGCTCAACGCCGACGCCGCCTGGTACTACCCGGCGCCCAAGGACGCCGCGCGCGAGATCACGGGCCGGTACGCGTTCTGGAAGGGCGTCGAGGTCACCGACTGACCGGCGCGTCCCGGCACCGTGCCGGACGGCCCGGGGGCGCCACCTAGAGTGGGCCTGCCCGTGGCCGCCCGGCGCCGGCCCACCGGACACCCCCGGACGGCCGACCGGACGACCGACCACGACCCACCACCACGGACGGAGCGGGATGGACCTCGACCTCGGGATGCTCGTGCTGAGGCTCGCCCTCGGACCGATGCTCGTGCTGCACGGCGCGAACAAGGTGTGGGGCGGTGGCGGCCTCACGGGGACCGCCGGGTGGTTCGAGTCACTGGGCCTGCGCCCCGGGTGGCTGCACGCTCGCGTCGCCGCGACGACCGAGATCGTCGCCGGCGCCCTCGTCACCCTCGGCCTGCTCACCGGGCTCGCCTCGATGGCCTTCGTCGGGTTGATGACCGTCGCCGCGCTCACCGACCACCGGGGCAAGGGCTACTTCGTCTTCAAGGGCGGCTGGGAGTACGTCCTGCTCGTCGCGATGGTCGCCGTCGCGCTCGCCGTCGTCGGACCCGGCGGGTGGTCGCTCGACGCCGCCCTCGGCTGGTCGCTGCACGGACCGTGGTGGGGGCTGGCCGCGGCCGTCGGCGGGCTGCTCGCCGCGGTGGGGATGCTCGCCACCTTCCGCCGCCCGGTGGCCGACGAGGCCTGATGCCGGTCCGCACCGTCGCGCGCGTCGACGACCCCGCCGCGCTGCTCGCCGCCAAGGGGTCGACCCGGGTCAGCGTCGTCGTGCCCGCGCGCGACGAGGAGGCGACCGTCGGCGACGTCGTCGGCCGGGTCCGCGCGGCCTGGGTCGAGGACGTGCCGCTCGTCGACGAGCTCGTCGTCATCGACTCCGACTCCACCGACGCCACGGCCCGGGTCGCCCAGGAGGCGGGCGCCGTCGTGCACGCGGCCGCCGAGGTGCTGCCGTCGCTCGGGCCGGCACGGGGCAAGGGGGAGGCGCTGTGGAAGGCGCTGCACGTGACGACCGGGGACGTCCTCGTGTTCCTCGACGCCGACCTCGTCGAGTGGGGCACGCACTTCGTCAGCGGGCTGCTCGGGCCGCTGCTCACCGACTCCTCGCTCGCCCTCGTCAAGGCGGTCTACGACCGGCCGCTGCTCGACGCCGACGGACGCGAGGCCGAGACCGGTGGGCGGGTCACCGAGCTCGTCGCCCGGCCGCTGCTCGCCCTGCACCACCCCGAGCTGGCCGGACTGGTGCAGCCGCTCGCGGGCGAGTGGGCGGTGCGTCGGTCGGCGATGGAGCAGTTCTCGGTGCCCGTCGGGTACGGCGTCGAGGTGGCGGCGCTCGTCGACACCGCTGCGCTGCTCGGGGCCTCGGCCATCGCCCAGGTCGACCTCGGCCGGCGGGCGCACCGTCACCACCGGCACGACACCCTCGGCCCGATGGCGGTGCAGGTCATCGCGGCGGTCGAGGCCCGGCTCGAGCGGGGCGCGTCGCGGGCGCCGCGCAGCAGTGCGACGCTGACCCAGTACGACCGAGGCCCGGACGGCTTCGTGCCGCACCCGCGCGCCGTCGACCTCGCGGAGCGCCCGCCGGCGGTGTCGGTGGAGGGCTACCACCCGGCCCCGGGGGTGACCGCGTGAGCCGCGGCGCTCCCCTCCGGCTCGGGCGGCGCGAGTACGGACCCGCCGACCGGCTCGTCATGGCCATCGTCAACCGCACCCCGGACTCGTTCTACGACCGCGGCGTCACCTGGGCCGAGGACGCCGCGTTCGACCGCGTGGCCCAGGTCGTCGAGCAGGGCGCGGACATCGTCGACATCGGCGGCATCAAAGCGGCGCCGGGGGCGGAGATCGACGCCGAGGAGGAGAAGCGTCGCGTCGTTGGGTTCGTCGAGCGGGTCCGGTCGGCACACCCCGACCTCGTGATCAGCGTCGACACGTGGCGCAGCGAGGTGGCGCGCGCCGTCTGTGAGGTCGGCGCCGACCTCATCAACGACGCCTGGGGTGGGGCAGATCCCCGGCTGCCCTCCGTCGCAGCGGAGTTCGGTGCGGCGCTGGTCTGCACGCACACCGGTGGCGTGACTCCACGCACGCGGCCGCACCGGATCGAGTACGACGACGTCGTGGCCGACGTGCGCTCCTCACTGCTCGCGCAGGCCGAGCGCGCCGTCGCCGAGGGGGTCGAGCGCGAGAGGGTCGTCATCGACCCGGCGCACGACTTCGGCAAGAACACCTGGCACTCGCTCGAGGTGACCCGCCGGCTCGAGGAGCTGACGGTCCTCGGGTGGCCGGTGCTCGTCTCGTTGTCCAACAAGGACTTCGTCGGCGAGGCGCTCGACCTGCCGGTCGGGGAGCGGCTCACCGGAACGCTGGCGGCGACGGCCCTCTGCGCGTGGCAGGGCGCCCAGGTCTACCGGGTGCACGAGGTGGTCGAGACCCGCCAGGTCCTCGACCTCGTCTCCGTCGTCGCCGGTGAGCTGCCGCCGGCCCGGACCGTCCGGGGGCTCGCGTGACGCCGGCCGTCGTCGTGCCGAGCGCGCCGATGCTGCTGCCGCGCTACACCGGACGCATCGACGCGGCCGCCCCGTTGCGCGAGCGCGCCGTGGCCGCCGTCCGGGCCGCCGCGGCCGGTGGGCCTGCTGCCGAGGTGGTCCTCGTCGTCGCCACCGACCGGGAGAACCGCGGCACGGGGACGCCGCTCGGGCAGCGGGTCGGCGAGCACCTCGCGGGGCTCGCCGGTGCCGTCGTCGCGGACGTCGTGACGGTCGCGTGGGACGCGCCCGTCGAGGCCTGCCGTGCCCTCGGCGCCGAGCTCGCGGCCACCCGTCCGGACACCGTGCTCGTCGTCGTCGCCGACGGCTCCGCCCGGCGCGGTGAGAAGGCCCCCGGCCACCTCGACGAGCGGGCGTTCGCCGTCGACGACGCGCTGGTCGCCGCCCTGCGGGCCGCCGACCCCGCGGCGCTGCTCGCCCTCGACCCGCGGCTGTGCGCCGACCTCCTCGTGCACGGTCGGGCTCCACTGCAGGTGCTGGCCGGCGCCCTGTCGGGCCGCGACCCCCTCTCGTGCGCCGACCTCCACGCCGAGGACCCGTTCGGCGTCCTCCACGTCGTCGCGCGGCTCACCGCCCCCTGACCCCCCCCGCCTCAATCGCGGGCTACGGCGCAGTAAGTGTCGGGATCGCGACGCTTACTGCGCGGTAGGCCGGAATCTGAGCCGTTGATCAACGTGACAGTTGATCAACAGTGTGGTTGATTACGGGAATGGCGGACGACGAGATGGTGGACCGCGGCTTCACGGCGCTCGCGGATCCGGTCCGCCGCGCGATCATCGCCCGGCTCAGCCGGGGGCCGGCGACGGTCGGCGAGATCGCGGAGCCCTTCGGGATCACCGTCCAGGCGGTCTCGAAGCACATCCAGGTTCTCGAGCACGCGGGCCTGGTCAGCAAGGGCCGGGACGCCCAGCGGCGCCCGGTTCACCTCGAGCCGGCCGCCCTCGAGCGCCTCACGGCGTGGATCGACGGCTACCGGCTCGTCCACGAACGGCGGTTCCGCCGCCTCGACGCGGTGCTCACCGAGCCCGCATCCGACCCCCAGGAGTGACCCCCATGGCCAACAGCCTGTCCCTCGACGTCCCGGCCGGTGTGCCGTGGCTCGACTTCACCCGCGACTTCGACGCCCCCGTGCACGCCGTCTTCGACGCCCACGCCGACCCCGAGAAGGTCCGCCGCTGGCTCGGCCCGACGGGCTACGAGATGGACGTCCCGCAGTGGGACTTCGTCGAGGGCGGCGGCTACCGCTACGTGCACCGCAACCCGGCGGGCCACGAGTTCGGCTTCCGCGGCTACTTCCACTCGGTCCGCCCGGACGAACTCATCGTGCAGACCTTCGAGTTCGACGGGATGCCCGACGAGGTCGCCCTCGAGTTCATGCACTTCGAGGACCTCGGCGACGGCCGCACCCGCCTCCACGGGCGCAGCATCGGCCGCACGGTCGAGGGTCGCGACGCGATGGTCGAGTCCGGCATGGAGTCCGGGATGGTCGAGGGCTACGCCAAGCTCGACACCATCCTCGCCGCCGGCTGACCCCACCGCCCCCCACCGCGACCGTGTGTGAAGAACGTCGGCCCAGCGACGTTCTTCACACACGTCCGCGGAGGGCGGAGGTGGAGGGGGTCAGGAGCCGTCGTCGGCGGACGATGACGCGCGCTCGGCCTCGTCGAGGCGCTGCTGCAGCCGGTCGCGGACCTCGTCGGGGGTGTAGGCCCGGCGCGAGCGCTCGTCGCGGGCGACGAGCACCCCGGTGGCGACGACGCCGGCCAAGCCGGCGAGCCCGAGCACCTTCCACCTGCGGTTGCGGTCCACGGCGCCACCCTAGCGAGCCCGGCCCGGCACACTGGGGCCCATGGCGCGCCCCGCACCCCCGACCGTCCCGTTCGACGAGGCCGTCGCGGCCACCCGGACCGGCGACCTGTGGATCTTCCGCGGCGGCACAGTCGCCGACCGGCTCATCCAGACCGCGAGCAACGCCCCGGTCAACCACGTCGGGATGGCCCTCGTCCTCGACGACCTTCCGCCGCTCATGTGGCACGCCGAGCTCGGGCGCTCGCTGCGCGACCACTGGACCGGCGAGCACCACCGCGGTGTCCAGCTGCACGATCTCGCCGAGGCGGTGACGACGTGGCAGGTGCGCTACGGCCAGCGGGCGTGGCTGCGCCAGCTCGAGCCCGGTGCCGGCCGGCCGCAGGAGGACGCCGCGCTGCGGACCGTCGCCCGGCTCGACGGCGTCTCCTTCCCCTCGACCGTGCGCCTCGGCTGGCGCTGGCTGCGCGGCCGTGACGCGCACCTGACCCGACGGGCGCGGGACGGCAAGGGCCTGCGGCCCGAGGACGCCTACTGCGCCGAGGTCGTCGCGAGCACGCTCGAGGACATGGGCATCCTGCGCCCGGACGTGCCGACGAACTGGTACGACCCGGGCCGGTTCTGGAGCGGCGACAGCCTGCCGCTCGCCGACGGCTGGACGTACGGCACCGAGGTCGAGGTGGCCCGGGCCGCCGACTGAGCGTCCGTCCGTCCCACCCTCCCGCTCACCGCCCCGACCGTCACGAAAGCCCCACCCCGTCGGGTCGCGCCCTACGGTGCGGATCGGGCGCAGCGTCGCGCCCATCCCTGACGGAGGAGACGAAGGAATGCGACGATCTCGCATGGTCGCCCTGACCGGTGTCGTGGCCCTGGCCACGGGCACCCTGGGAGCGGTGGCCTCGACGGCGTCCGCGCACCAGGCCGCCGCGACCGGTACGACGGAGCGCACGAGCTATGCCGTGCTCGCGAAGGAGGGCACTGACGCCCGCGCCCTCGCGCAGCGGCTGCAGCAGGCCGGGGCCACGGTGACCTCGGTGAACACCGACATCGGCCTGGTCTCGGTCGACTCCACCCGCGCCGGCTTCGCGGCCAGCGCCCGCGCGCTCTCCGGGGTCGCGGCCGCGGCGAA
The DNA here is from genome assembly GCF_035325325.1 of Phycicoccus sp. Classification (NCBI taxonomy): domain Bacteria; kingdom Bacillati; phylum Actinomycetota; class Actinomycetes; order Micrococcales; family Intrasporangiaceae; genus Phycicoccus; species Phycicoccus sp. The sequence continues at coordinate 25,027 of NZ_DAOLAC010000039.1, forward strand.
GGACGGCGTCGTCGGTCGCTCGCCGGACGCCGGCAAGGTCGCCGACCGCGAGCGCGCCCACGAGCAGGACGTCGCGGCCCGCACCGCCGACCACCGCGACGGCCGCGTGGACGACAAGGGCCCCAAGGGTCCGAAGGCCCCCAAGGCCGACCCGCTCGACTCCCTGCTCTGGGGCATGGACATGATCAACGCGCCGCAGGCGCACCGGACCGAGATGGGCGACAGGCGCGTCCGGGTCGGGATCATGGACACCGGCGTCGACGGCTCCCACCCGGACCTGGCCGCCAACTTCGACCGCCGCCTGTCGCGCAACTTCACGACCGACATGCCCGACATCGACGGCCCGTGCGAGTACGCGAGCTGCGTCGACCCGGCCGACCACGACGACAACGGCCACGGCACGCACGTCGCCGGCACCATCGGCGCCGCGATGAACGGACTCGGCGTCTCCGGCGTGGCCCCGAACGTCGACCTCGTCAACGTCCGCGCCGGCCAGGACAGCGGCTACTTCTTCCTCACCCCGACCGTCAAGGCGCTCACCTACTCCGGTGACGTCGGCATCGACGTCGTCAACATGTCGTTCTACGTCGACCCGTGGGCCTACAACTGCCGGGGTGGCGCGCCGGAGGACACCCCGGAGCAGGCGGCCGAGCAGGACCTCATCATCCAGTCGATGACACGGGCGCTGAACTACGCGCACCGCAAGGGCGTCACGCTCGTCGCGGCTCTCGGCAACAACAACGAGGACATCTCGAACCCGCGCACCGACACCTCGAGCCCGGACTACCCCGGCGGCACCGAGCACCCGCGCACCATCGACAACGCGACCTGCCTCGACCTGCCGGTCGAGGGCCCGCACGTGCTCGGCGTCTCGGCGCTCGGCCCGTCCGAGCGCAAGGCCGACTACTCGAACTGGGCCACCGACCTGCGCTCCGGCGAGATCGAGGTCTCGGCGCCCGGCGGTTGGTACCGCGACGGCCTCGGCACCGACACCTACCGCACCAACGGCAACCTCATCCTCTCGACGGCCCCGCTCAACGTCATGCAGGACGAGGGCCAGGTCGACGCCGACGGCAACATCACGCCGCTCGGCGAGTCGCTCGGGACGATGAAGGACTGCCGCGTCGTCAAGGGCCACGACCACAAGGGCGGTCAGGAGGTGTGCGGGTACTACCAGTACCTCCAGGGCACCTCGATGGCCTCCCCGCACGCCGCCGGGGTCGCCGCGCTCGCCGTCTCGGCGCACGGTCGCCAGCAGGGTCGCAGTGGCTTCGGGCTCGCCCCGGACGCCGTGCGCGCCATCGTCATGGGCACCGCCACCGACCACGCCTGCCCGGCGGGTGGCGTCCAGTCCTACACCGACGTGGGGCGCTCGGACCTCTACACCGCCACGTGCGTGGGCACGCCGCGGTTCAACGGGTTCTACGGCGCCGGCATCGTCAACGCCGCCGGAGTGGTCGCCCGCGGCCACGGCCACGCCGACTGAGCTCTCGCCACCTGACGACGCGCCGCCCGTCCCGCTCTCGTGGGGCGGGCGGCGCGTGCGTCCTCGCTGACCTAGGCTCCCGCCGTGACCATCGGGACGACGGCGGGGATGACGGCCGAGCGCGCCGCCGCCTGGGTGGCCGGGCTCGGGACCCGATGGCGCCGCTGGGTCCTCGTGGGCGCAGGGGTGGCCGCCTTCGTGGCGTCCGCGGCCGGGGAGCCGGTGGACCGCTGCACCCCCGCCGACCCGACGGTCTGCGGCCCGGACCCGGTGTTCTCCGCCGCCGTCGTCCTCGCGGTCGCGGCCGTGGTGCTCGTGTGGTGGCGGCCGGTCGAGGCAGCGGCCTGTGCCGTCGGCTTCGCGGTGCTCGACGTCCGGTTCGACGACGTCGTCGCGGCGAACGTCGCGTGGACGCTCCTCGCCCTGCTCCACGTGGGGCACGTCCTGCTCCTCCGGCGGGAGCGGGCGTCCCGGCGGCGCGCGGTCGTCGACGCCTTCGTCGACCTCCCGGTGGAGGTCCGCGGGTCACCGCGCCTTCTCGCGCGCGACCCCGGGCTGCCGCTCGGTCCGTCGCACCTCGCGGTGCTCGCCCTCGTCGCGGCCTCGCTGGCCTGCCTCGGCGTCCTGGCCCAGCAGCTCGCCTCGGAGGCCGCGCACGAGGAGAGGTCGAGCATCGTCGGGGCGGTCGTCGTGGGGTCCGAGGGTGAGGACGGCCTCGCCTACCGGCTGCGCCTCGAGGAGGCGGTGGCCGGCGTCCCGCGCGAGCCCGTGGTCGAGACCCTCGACGAGTACGAGGTCGGCGAACGGGTGCCCGTGCGCGTGGACCCGGCCGACCCGGGGTGGACCCACCTCGTCGCCGAGCCCCCGGACGTCACGTGGTGGCTGTCCCTCGCCGTCGGCGGGCTGCTCCTCGCCGTCGTCCTCGCCCGACCCCTGGTCAGTGGTCGGATGCACCGCCGGGCCCTCGCGGCGACGATGCACACGTCGGGCGTCCCGGTGCGGTGGGTCGAGATGCACGACGACGTCGTCCCCGTTCTCGCCACCGACCGGGAGGTCGTCGTCGCCGAGCTCGAGATCGTCGCGGGTCCCCGGCCGGCCGGCCCCGAGTCGCCACGGCTCGAGCAGCAGGTGCGCAGTGGCTGGCTCGTCGGCGACGTGCGGGAGGGAGGGTGGGTGGCACTGGCCCACCCGGGAGGCCTCGAGCTGCCGGCCGCCCCGCTGCGCGTCCTGCCGGACCTCCCGCAGATCGACGACACCTCTCTCGACCCGGAGCTCGAGGAGGACCTCGCGGTCTGGAGCGACCCCGTCTCCCCGGACACGCCGGCCGCGGCGTTGCCCGCGCGGCTCGGCCCGGGGATCCTCGACCGCCTCGTCGGCACGGCCGGAGTCCTCGCCGGCACGCTGGGCGGCCTGTGGCTGCTCGGGGCGCCGGAGGCCTCGTGGTGGCAGGGCATCGGGGTCTGCCTCGCCGCGTTCTCCGTCGTCCACTGGGGCGTCGACCGGGCCGTCTCCGCGGTACGGGTGGATGCCGAGGGGATCGGTCTGGTCGACCCGTGGCGGCGCCACCGGGTGCCGATGACGGCCGTCGCGGACGTCCGCGTCGCGGGTGACGACGTCGTCGTCCTTCTCGGCGGCGACGAGGACGACGAGGACGGGCTGGTCCTCGGCCCGTGGGTGCGTCGCGTCGGTCCGGGCCGCCGTCCGGTCCCGACCGCAGCGGCGGTCGCCGCCGCGGTCGACGCCCGTCGCCCGGTCGTGCGTCCGCCCGAGGGCGCGGGGGTGGCCGTCACGGGCGCGGTGTCCCCGGGCGCGCCCGTGCTCGTCCTTGCCGTCGCGTTGCTGGCGATCCGCTGGCTGGCGGTGCTCGTCCTCTGAGCCGCGCCGCGCGGTCAGCCGGCCAGGGCGTAGCCGAGCGCCGCCGCCCCGATACCGAGCACGATGGAGAGCCCGAGCGTGACCGCGGCCGCCACCGCCCGGCCGTCCTCCAGGGCGTCCCACAGCTCGAGGGCGAGGGTCGAGAAGGTGGTCAGCGCGCCGCAGAAGCCGGTGCCCACGAGGGCGAGCGCCGCGCCGTCGACGGCGTCGCCGACGAGCACCCCGAGGACCAGTGACCCGGCGACGTTGACCGCCAGCGTGCCGACCGGCGGCGCCGCGCCGAGGTGCTCCCGGGTCCAGTGCGCGACGGTGAGCCGCAGCGGCGCCCCGACGGCGGCGCCGAGCGCGACGAGCAGGGCGTGGGTGGGGTTCACGGGCCGGGCCAGACCCGGCGGCCGCCGAGCATCCCCGCGGCGACCGCGATCGTGCCGACGAGGAACGTCGCGCCGACGTAGAGGACCCCGAGCTGCACCTGGTGCGCCGCCCCCAGCTGCACGGCGTCGACCGCGAGCGCGGAGAACGTCGTCCACCCCCCGAGCAGGCCGACCCCGACGAACGGCCGGGCCAGCCGGTGCACGCCGGGTCGGTCGACGAGGAACGCGACGAGCAGCCCCATCGCGAACGCGCCGGTGACGTTGACCACGAAGGTGGCCCACGGGAAGTCCCCGGCTCCGTGCGGCAAGGCCAGGCCGACGCCCCAGCGGCCCAGCGACCCGAGTACCCCGCCGACAGCGACCGACCCGAGCAGCGCCGGCTCGGGCAGCGTTGCGCGAGAAGCCATCCGGTCAGCCACGCAGGGTGGCCAGGTGCTCGGCGATGCGACCGATCGCCTCGGTGAGGGTCTCCTCGTCGGGAAGCGTGACGAGGCGGAAGTGGTCGGGCTCGAACCAGTTGAAGCCGGTGCCGTGGGTGACGAGGATCTTCTTGGCCCGCAGCAGCTCGATGACGAACGCCTCGTCGGACTCGATGGGGTAGACCTCGGGGTCGAGGCGCGGGAAGCAGTAGAGCGCCCCCTGCGGCTCGACGCACGAGACGCCCGGGATCTCGTTGAGCAGCCGCCAGGCCAGCTTGCTCTGCTCGCGGAACCGGCCGCCCGGCCCGATGAGCTCGTTGACCGACTGGTACCCACCGAGCGCGGTCTGGATCGCGTGCTGCGCAGGGACGTTCGCGCACATGCGCATGTTGGCGAGCAGCGTCAGCCCCTCGAGGAAGTCCTCGGCGAGGTGCTTCGGCCCGGAGACCATGACCCATCCGGCGCGGTACCCGCACACCCGGTACGCCTTGGACAGGCCGCTGAAGGTGAGGCACAGGACGTCGTCGCCGGCGAAGGTCGCGGCGTGGTGGTGCACGGCGTCGTCGAAGAGGATCTTCTCGTAGATCTCGTCGGCCATGACGACGAGGTCGTGGCGGCGGGCGATGTCGACGAGGGCCCGCACCGTCTCCTCGGAGTACACGGCGCCGGTCGGGTTGTTCGGGTTGATGACGACGATGGCGTGCGTGTTCTCGGTGATCTTGGCCTCGATGTCCTCGAGGTCGGGGTTCCACCCGTTCGACTCGTCGCAGCGGTAGTGCACGGGGGTGCCACCGGAGAGCGACACCGCGCCGGTCCACAGCGGGTAGTCGGGGGCGGGGACGAGCACCTCGTTGCCGTCGTCGACGAAGGCCTGGAGGACCATCGTGATGAGCTCGGAGACGCCGTTGCCGATGTAGACGTCCTCGACGGCGGTGTCGCGCAGGCCACGTGACTGGTAGTACTGCGCGACCGCGGTGCGCGCCGAGTAGATGCCCCGCGAGTCGGCGTACCCCTGGCTGTCGGGCAGGTTGTGCACCATGTCGGCGACGATCGCCTCGGGGGCCTCGAAGCCGAACGGGGCGGTGTTGCCGATGTTGAGCTTGAGGATCTTGTGGCCCTCCGCCTCGAGCCGCTGGGCCTCGACGAGGATCGGGCCGCGCACGTCGTAACGCACGTGCTGGAGCTTCTGGCTCTGGACGATCCGGCGCATGCGCCCCAGTGTCCCAGCCGCGGCCACGCAGCGCCGGACCCGTCCACGTCCCGTGCGTCACGGGCCCGGGGCCCCCATCGGGACCGCCGGGTCATTGCGGGGGGATGACGGGGTGCCGCCGGCCTCGGGCCGCGCGGGCGCGGCACGCCTAGCCTTGGGCCCGTGGCCCGCATCCTGCTCGTCGAGGACGACGCGACCGTCCGCGAGACGGTCGCGGCGTACCTCTCGCGCGCCGGCCACGAGGTCGACGCCGTCGGCGACGGGCTCGAGGCGGTCGACCGGTTCGCCGCCGTCCCGGCCGACCTCGTCCTCCTCGACCTCATGCTCCCCGGCCTCGGCGGCCTCGAGGTGACCCGCCGGCTGCGCTCGATGCGTCGCGACCTGCCGCTCATCATGGTCACCGCGCGCGGCCAGGAGCACGAGCGGGTCCAGGGCCTGCAGCACGGCGCCGACGACTACGTCGCCAAGCCGTTCAGCCTCCGCGAGCTCGAGCTCCGGGTGCGTTCGCTGCTGCGGCGCACCGCCGCCCCGGAGGTCCCCGTCGTCGACGTCCTGCGCGACGGCGACCTCGTCGTCGACCTCGGCGCCCGCTCCGCCACCCGGGGCGGGGAGCCGCTCGCCCTCACCGCCCGCGAGCTCGACCTGCTCGCGTGGTTCCTCCAGCATCCGGGGGTCGTGTGGTCGCGTGACCAGCTGATCCGCGAGGTGTGGGGCTGGGAGGTCGGCGACGCCTCGACGGTGACCGTGCACGTGCGGCGGGTTCGCGAGAAGGTCGAGTCCGACCCGGGCACGCCGACCCGGCTCGTGACGGTGTTCGGCCGGGGCTACCGCTGGGACCCCACGCCGCCAGACGCGGCCACGGCCGACGGGCCCCCCGGATGACCCCCGAGACCAGCGCGGTCGTCCTCTCCGCGGTCGTCACGGCGCTGGCCGGCGGGCTCGGTGCGCTCGTCCTGGCCCGTCTCTCGCGGGGGCGCGCAGCCGTCGCCGCCCTCGGCGCCCCGCTCGTGCTCGTCGGCTCCCTGGCCGTCGGGGTGGCGGTCGCGACCCGTTCGATGATCGTCGCCGCCGACGACTACCGCAGCCTCGTCTTCGTCCTCCTCGCCGGGGCCCCGATGGCCGTGCTCGTCGGCGCCCTGCTCGCCCGGCGGGTCTGGCGCCTCGAACGCGAGTCGGCGGGGGAACGGGCCGCCCGCGAACGCGACCGGCAGGTGGAGGCGTCGCGACGCGAGACCATCCAGTGGCTCTCGCACGACCTGCGGACCCCGCTGGCCGGCATCCGGGTCCTCGCCGAGTCGCTCGAGGACGGCGTCGTCGCGCAGCCGCGGGACGCCTACGGACGCATCGTCCACGAGGTCGACCGGATCGACGGGATGGTCGACGACATCGCCGAGCTGTCGCGGCTGCACGCGCCGACCGCGATGCGTCGTGAGCCCGTCGCCCTCGACGACCTCGTGTCGGACGCCGTCACCGGGATCGCGCCGCTCGCCGACGCCGCCGGTGTGCGCGTCGTGGCTGGCGCGCTCGCCGGGACGACCGTGCTCGGCGACGCCCGTGCGCTGACCCGGGCGGTCAGCAACGTCGTGCGGAACGCGGTGCAGCACACGGCGTCCGGCGGCACGGTCGAGGTGACGACGAGCAACGGCGGCGGCACCGCGACGGTCGAGGTCGCCGACGAGTGCGGAGGCGTCCCCGCCGAGCACCTGGAGCTGCTCTTCGAGCCCGGGTGGCGGGCCGACTCCTCCCGCCACGACCGCGGGATGGGCCTCGGCCTGGCCATCACCCGTGAGGTGGCCCGCGCGCACGGTGGTGCGGCGGCCGCGGTCAACCGGCCGGACGGCAGCGGCTGCGTCGTCACCCTCACCGTGCCGTGCGGGTCGGTCGGCTCGGCCGGCTGAGCGGGAGGACGGGCGTCGGAGGACGCGCGTCGGGCAGACTCTGCCGGGTGGACGACGTCGTCGTGGAACGCGTGCTGCGGGCGGTCGAGCAGGTGCCCCGGGGTCGGGTCGTGTCCTACGGCGACCTCGCCGCCCTCGTCGGCATCGGGCCGCGCCAGGTCGGCTCGATCATGAAGGTCTACGGGGGCAACGTCACGTGGTGGCGGGTGACGAACGCGTCCGGCGACCTCCCTGCCCCGCTGCGTGAGCGGGCCCGGGTGCGGTGGGCCGAGGAAGGGGTCCTCGTCAAGCCGAATGGGCTGGGCTGCCGCATCGCCGACTACCGCGCCGACCTCGACGAGCTCGCCGGCGCGTACGAGCAGGCGGTGGCCGACCTCCCGGCCTGAGGGCGACGCGGCGCCGGCCGTCGACCGGGCGCTCCGGCGGCCCGCGCCACCGGCTTCCGGATGTGAGACTGGGGCATGCACCTCCCCGCCCGACCCACCGTCCGGCGCCGGCTCGCGGCCACGGCGGCCGGCCTCGCCCTCCTCGCGGTCGGGGGATGCTCGTCCGACGACGAGGGGTACGGCGAGGTGCCGGCGTCCCCGTCGTCAGCATCGCCCACCGGCACGGCGTCGTCGTCTGCGACGGCTCCCACGTCGTCGAGCCCGGCGCCCCGGAGCACGGCCGTCCCCGCGCTGGCCGTCGAGGTCGTCACCGGCGGGCTGGAGCACGGCTGGGACATCGGCTTCCTCCCCGACGGCAAGGCGCTGGTCAGCGAGCGGCCGGGCCGGTTCGCGCTCGTCTCGGGCCTGCGCACGGGGGCGACGCTCAGCCGGGTCGGCGCCGACCTCGAGGACCTCTACGTCAACAGCGAGGGCGGACTGCTCGGCCTGGTCGTCCACCCCGACTTCGCGACGAGCCGGGAGTTCACGACCTGCCAGACGCACCAGGAGGGCGGGCGGCCGGTCGACGTCCGGCTGGTCACGTGGCGCCTCTCGGCGGACGAGCGGTCGGCGGTCCGGGTGCGCACGCTGCTCGACGGCCTACCCATCTCCACCGGGCGGCACTCGGGCTGCCGTCCCGAGCTCGACGCCGGCGGGGCGCTCGTCGTCGGCACCGGTGACACCGCCCGCGGCAGCATCCCGCAGGACCTCACGAGTCTCGGCGGGAAGACGCTCCGGCTCGACCTGCGCACCGGGAAACCGTTGTCGGACAACCCGTTCGCCTCGGCAAAGAACGCGAACCAGCGGTACGTGACGAGCTACGGGCACCGCAACGTCCAGGGCGTCGCGCTCCAGCCGGGCACGGGCCGCATCTTCACGGCCGAGCACGGGCCGTCGTTCAACGACGAGGTCAACCTCCTCCGGCCGGGCGCCAACTACGGGTGGGACCCGGCGCAGGGCGGCACCGTCGGCGGCTACGACGAGAGCGTGCCGATGACCGACACCAAGCGCTACCCGAACGCCGTCCCCGCGGTGTGGCAGTCGGGCCGGACCACCCAGGCGGTCTGCGCCGCCGAGTTCCTCGAGGGGCCGCAGTGGGGGGCGTGGGACGGCGCACTCGTCATCACCGCCCTCAAGGGCGCCAAGATGCTCGTGCTCACCCTGCGCGCGGACGGGTCGGTCGCGACGGTGGCCATCCCCCGGGCCACGAACGGTCCGTACGGCCGGCTGCGCGCGGCCCGGCTCGGCCCGGACGGAGCCCTGTACGTCACGACGTCGAACGGCGACGACGACCGGCTGCTGCGGATCACCCCCCGCACCTGACCTGGCCGCCCCTCCAGGTCGCGCGACATGCGGATGAAGAGGTCCGTCCGTCCGCATGTCGCGCGACCCGGAGGGTGCCCTGTGGATGACGCGACGGCGCCGGCGCGCGTTCGGAGCACCATCGGCCGATGGTCAGCGCGCGCCTGCCCGAGCCGCTCGGGACCGGACCCTTCTCGGTGGCCCGGGCCCGGGCGGCCGGCCTGCGCCACTGCGACCTGCGGGCGCTCGGCCTGCACCGCCCGACGCACGGCGTCCGCACGCTGACACCCCCGGAGACACTGGTCGACCGCGCCCGGGCCTGGGCGCAGGCCCTCCCCCCGGACTCCGCGTTCTCGCACGTCACGGCGGCCGTCGTCCTCGGGCTGCCCCTTCCGGCGTCGCTCGAGGCCGACAGCCGCCTCGACGTCATGCGGACCTCCGACCGGACGCCCACCCGCCGCGCCGGCTGCCGTGGGCACAGGGGGCTCGAGACGCGCTCGGTCGTGGAGGCGTCGGGACTGCGGGTGGTGGGCGCGGCCGACACCTGGTGCGACCTCGGCGAGGTCCTGCACCGCGGGCTCTCGGTCGACGACCTCGTCGTTGCCGGCGACGCCGTCGTCGGCCACGGCACCGGGAGCGCGTCGGCGGCCGTGCTGCGCAGCACCCTCGACGGTCGGGTCCGTCCTCGGGGTCGCGGGCAGCTGCTCGAGGCGGTGGGCCTGGTCCGTCCGGGCGTGCGGTCACCGCGCGAGACCCGCGCCCGGCTGATGTTCGTCCGGGCCGGGTTCCCCGAGCCGGAGGTCAACGGCGTGGTCCGGGACGCCGCCGGAGGATGGCTGCTCGAGGGCGACCTCGTGTGGCAGGCCGAGCGGGTCGTCGGCGAGTACCAGAGGGCCGCACACGCCGACCGGAAGCGCAGGAGCGCCGACGCCCACCGGAACGGGCTCGCCGCGGACGAGGGCTGGACCGTCCTCGAGCTGTGGTCGGAGGACCTCGACCAGGGCCCCCGCCGGCGCGCGACCCTGCTCCGGTTCGCGCGCGTGCTCGGCCTCGACCCGCGGCACCTGACCATCGACTGACTGTGAGCATCGACAGCGCAGCCTGATGGTGCTGGGCTGTGGTCGAC
>NZ_DAOLAC010000040.1:0-31334 GCF_035325325.1 Phycicoccus sp.
TCAGCCCTGGCGCTGCTTGTGGCGCAGGTTCTCGCAGATCACCATGACCCGCCCGTTGCGGCGGATCACCTTGCACTTGTCACAGATCTTCTTGACGCTCGGCTGAACCTTCATGTCGCCTTTGCTGTCTCGTCGAGGTGTGTCTCAGCGGTAGCGGAAGACGATGCGGCCGCGAGTCAGGTCGTACGGGCTCAGCTCGACCACCACACGGTCCTCGGGGAGGATCCGGATGTAGTGCTGTCGCATCTTGCCGGAGATGTGCGCGAGCACCTTGTGACCGTTCGTGAGCTCGACCCGGAACATCGCGTTCGGGAGAGCCTCGACGATCGTGCCCTCGATCTCGATGACGCCGTCCTTCTTGGCCATACCCTCTCAATCCGCTTGGTGGGCAGCCCGTCGTGGGGTTGGACCACCCATGGAAATCGGCCCCGAGGTGCTCCACCCATGCGGAGGAGCGCACACGTGACCGACGTTCAATGGTACGCGAGGAGGGGGCACATCACGAAATCCGCGGACGCCGCCCCCCGGGCCCGGACACAAGCCACCGGGCCGGCCGATGCAGGGGGTGGCCGGCCCGGTGGGCTGTGTGAGGAGTCGAGGGCCCGGTGCAGGGGTGGGCTCCCGTCTCCGCTCCCGGTGGACAGGGGCGGGACCGCTGGGGTCCGCTTCACCGGGTGCGTGAACGACTCTCCCGTCCTCCCGACCGTCCCGCCAGCACCACGGGTCCCGGATGGCGGTTCGGACAGGGCGGGACCGGACGAGCGGCCAGCGGGGCATCATCCGTACGGACGATGGGTCATCCGTCCTGCTCACCGACCCGCAGGTCGTGTGCATAGAGCTCGAGGACGCGGGCGGCGGCCTCCACGGCACTCGTCTCCCCCGAGCGTACCGCCGCCTCGAGGGCCGCCCGCTGCGCCCGCACCGACGGCGCGCCGCGGACGCCGTCGGTCAGCTCGGCGTCGACCAGGGCCCACATCCAGTCCTCCTGCTGCTGGGCCCGGCGGGTGGCCAGCGAGTGGTGCTCCTCGAGGTAGGCCCGGTGCTCGAGCACCGCCTCCCACACCTCGTCGAGCCCGGCGCCGGTCAGCGCCGAGCAGGTGAGCACCGGCGGCCGACGCACGTCGCGACCCGGCAGCATGAGCCGCATCGCCCCCATGAGGTCGCGGGCGGCGGCCTTCGCGGGAGTCTCACCGTCGCCGTCGGCCTTGTTGACGGCGATGACGTCTGCGAGCTCGAGGATGCCCCGCTTGATGCCCTGGAGCTGGTCGCCGGCCCGGGCGAGCGTGAGCAGGAGGAAGGTGTCGACCATCTCGGAGACGGCGATCTCGTTCTGCCCCACCCCGACCGTCTCGACGATGACGACGTCGAAGCCGGCCGCCTCGAGGACGAGCATCGACTCCCGGGTGGCCCGTGCCACCCCGCCGAGGTGCCGGCCCGAGGGGCTCGGCCGGACGAAGGCGTCGTCGGAGGCGGCGAGCCGAGCCATCCGGGTGCGGTCGCCGAGGATCGAGCCACCGGTGCGGCGCGAGCTGGGGTCGACGGCGACGACGGCCACCCGGTGTCCCTGCTCGAGGAGCCGCAGACCGAGGGCGTCGATGAAGGTCGACTTGCCGGCGCCGGGCACGCCGCTGACCCCGACCCGCACCGCGTGGCCGGTGCGGTCGGCGAGGGCGGCGAGCAGACGGCGGGCCTGCTCGCGGTGCTCCGGACGCCGCGACTCGAGGAGGGTGATGGCCCGCGCCACGTGCTGGCGCGAGCCCGCGCGGACCCCCGCGACGAGGTCCTCGACGTCGACCGGCCTCACCCGAGCCGCTCGCGCAGCTCGCGGACGAGGTCGACCGCGGCCCGGCTGATCACCGTGCCCGGCGGGTAGATGGCGTCGGCACCGGCCGCGCGCAGGGCCTCGTGGTCCTGGTCGGGGATGACACCGCCGACGACGATCATCAGGTCGTGGCGGCCGAGGTCGTCGAGCGCCTTGCGCAGCGCGGGCACGAGGGTGAGGTGGCCCGCGGCGAGGGAGCTGACCCCGACGACGTGGACGTCGGCCTCGACGGCCTGGCGGGCGACCTCCTCGGGCGTCTGGAACAGCGGGCCCACGTCGACGTCGAACCCGAGGTCGGCGAACGCGGTCGCGATGACCTTCTGGCCGCGGTCGTGGCCGTCCTGGCCCATCTTCGCGACGAGGATGCGCGGGCGCCGGCCCTGCTCCTCCTCGAACGCCTCGACCGCGGCCTGGGCCTCGCGGACGGTCGCGTCCTCCCCCGCCTCGGCGCTGTACACGCCCCCGATGGTACGGATCTGGGCGGTGTAGCGACCGAACGCCTCCTCCATCGCGGTCGACATCTCGCCGACGGTCGCCTTGGCCCGCGCGGCGTCGATGGCCAGCGCCAGCAGGTTGGTCGCGGGGGTGCCGTCGGAGCCGGCGCGCGCGGCCTCGGTCATCCGGGCGAGCGCGGCCCGGCAGGCCTCCTCGTCGCGCTCGGCGCGCAGCCGCTCGAGCTTGGCGGTCTGGCTGGCCCGGACGGCGGCGTTGTCGACCTTGAGGACCTCGATCGGCTCGTCCTCGTCGACGGGGTAGGTGTTGACGCCGATGACCGGCTGGTGACCGGAGTCGATGCGGGCCTGGGTGCGGGCCGCGGCCTCCTCGATCCGCATCTTCGGGATGCCGGCCTCGATCGCCTTCGCCATCCCGCCGGCCGCCTCGACCTCCTCGATGTGCTCCCAGGCCCGCCGGGCGAGGTCGTGGGTGAGCCGCTCGACGTACGCGGAGCCGGCCCACGGGTCGATGGTGCGCGTCGTGCCGGACTCCTGCTGGAGCACGAGCTGGGTGTTGCGCGCGATCCGGGCCGAGAAGTCGGTGGGCAGCGCGATCGCCTCGTCGAGGGCGTTCGTGTGCAGGCTCTGGGTGTGCCCCTGGGTGGCGGCCATCGCCTCGATGCAGGTGCGGACCACGTTGTTGAAGACGTCCTGGGCGGTGAGGCTCCAGCCCGAGGTCTGGCTGTGCGTGCGCAGGCTGAGCGACTTCGGGTTGCTCGCCCCCTGGGCCCGGACGAGGCGCGCCCAGAGCAGGCGTGCGGCCCGCATCTTCGCGACCTCCATGTAGAAGTTCGTCCCGATCGCCCAGAAGAAGGACAGCCGGGGGGCGAACCGGTCGACGTCGAGGCCGACCGCCGTCCCGGCCCGCAGGTACTCGACGCCGTCGGCGAGGGTGTACGCCAGCTCGAGATCCTGCGTCGCCCCGGCCTCCTGCATGTGGTACCCGGAGATCGAGATCGAGTTGAACCGCGGCATCTCCTGGCTCGTGAACGCGAAGATGTCGCTGATGATCCGCATCGACGGCTCGGGCGGGTAGATGTAGGTGTTGCGGACCATGAACTCCTTGAGGATGTCGTTCTGGATGGTCCCGGTCAGCTGCTCCGCCTTCACCCCCTGCTCCTCGGCCGCGACGACGTAGAGCGCGAGGATCGGCACGACGGCGCCGTTCATCGTCATCGACACCGACATCTGGTCGAGCGGGATGCCGTCGAAGAGCGTGCGCATGTCGTAGATCGAGTCGATGGCCACGCCGGCCATCCCGACGTCGCCGGCGACCCGCGGGTGGTCGGAGTCGTAGCCGCGGTGGGTCGCGAGGTCGAACGCGACCGACAGCCCCTTCTGGCCGGCCGCGAGGTTGCGCCGGTAGAACGCGTTGGACTCCTCGGCCGTGCTGAACCCGGCGTACTGGCGGATCGTCCACGGCTGGGTCGTGTACATCGTCGGGTACGGGCCGCGCAGGAACGGCGGCGCACCGGGCACCGTGTCGAGGAAGTCCAGGCCCTCGAGGTCGTGCTCGGTGTAGACGGGCGCCACCGGGACCTGCTCCGGCGTGAGCCACGGCTCGCCCGCCGGCAGGTCGGCCGGCTCGGGGGTGCCCGGCCCGAGGTCGAGCGTCGTGAAGTCGGGGACGGTGCTCATCGGGTCTCTCCCTCCGCCGGCGCGCCGAGCCGGTCGAGCAGGTCGGTGAGGAGCGCGACGACGTCCATCCCGTCGTACACCTCGCCGTCGACGGTGTCGGCGGCGTCGCCGAGCTCGGTGGCCCGGCCGGCGACGAGGACGTGGGTGGCGCCGGCGGCGCGCAGCTCCTCGACCGCCTCGCGACCCGCCGCCGCGTACTGGCCCCTGCTGCTCGCGAGGACGGCGACCGGGGTGGCGTCGTCCGTGGCGGCGATGCCACCCGCGGCGAGGAGGTTGGTCACGAAGCCCTGACGGGCGCCGAAGTCGCGCTGGGCGCCGAGGGTGCGGACGGTGACCGCCGGGGTGTCGAGGGTGCGGGCCCGGTCGCGCAGGGCCTCGAAGGCGGCGGCGTCGCGGCGGGGCTCGAACCCGTCGGCGCTCGTGGCGACGGCGCGACGTGGCCGCCGCTCGGGCACGGTGTCGGCGAGGTTGGGGAACATCGAGACCCCGGTGAGCGGGCGGCGGCGTGTGGCGATGAGCCGTTCTCGCTCCGTCGTGGCGGTGTCGACCCAGTCGCGCAGCAGGCCGTCGCGGAGGGCTGCGCGTACTCCCCCGGCCCGCTCGACCTCCTGGAAACGCGTCCACGCCCGCTCGGCGACCTCGTCGGTGAGCGACTCGAGGTACCACGAGCCGCCGCCGGGGTCGGTGACGCGCCCCACGTTCGACTCGTCGGCGAGCAGGATCTGGGTGTTGCGGGCGAGCCTGCGCGAGAACCGTTCCGGGAGACCGGCGACGGTGTCGTGCGGCAGGACGGTGATGGCGTCCGCGCCGCCGATCGATGCGCCGAACGTGGCCAGGGTGTTGCGCAGGACGTTGACGAAGGGGTCCTCACGGCTGGCCATCCGCAGGCTGGTCACCGCGTGCGTGCGGGCGCCGCGGTCGGCTGCGGGGACGTCGAGCGCCTCCCCGACCCGCGCCCAGACCCGGCGCAGGGCGCGGAGCACGGCGGCGGTGAGGAACTGGTCGGCGGTCGCCGGGACCCGCAGCTCGACGTGCCCGAACGCGGTGACCGGGTCGATGGCCTCCGCCTCGAGGTGGCGCAGGTACTCGACGCCGGTGGCCACGGCCACGGCGAGCGCGTCGACCTCGCTCGCGCCGGCGTCGTGGAGCACGCGGGCGTCGACGGTGAGCGCCCGCCAGCCCGCGCGGCCGTCGAGCGCGCGCACGAGCCCGGCGAGCGGGGCGAGGTCGGGCTCGGTCCCGGTGCGCAGGGCGGCGCCGACCGGGTCGAGGCCGAGGTTGCCGCCGACCGACGGGCGGTCGCCGACGACGTCGAGGAGCGCCCGGGCCGCGCCGGGCTGGTCACTGAACGAGGAGACGACGACCGGCGCGAGGTCGAGCCGGACCTCGGCGAGCACCTCGGCGAGGTCCGTGGTCGCGACACCCTCGTCGCCGACGTGCAGCCACACCGACGTCACACCGTGCTCGAGGTCGTCGAGGACCGCGGCGCGCGTCCGCGCGACGTCCGGGTCGTCATGCAGCTGGCGGACGTCCCACGGCAGCCTGCCGTCGCGGACGGCCCGGCCACGGGTGAACGGCATCGCGCCCGGCAGGCCGAGCGGGTGGCCGGCGCGGTCCTCGCGCAGGTAGAGGCCGCGGGTGCTCAGGCCGCCGTCGAGGGCGGTGACGAGGGCGGCTTCGGCGGCCTCCGGCGCGATCCGGTCGTCGTCGGCGCGGCGCTTGTTCAGCACGTCCGCGACCAGCCGCTGCCAGTCCTCGCGGGTGCGGGGCTCGAAGCCGGCGGCGAGCGCCATCGGCTCGGTCGGAGGCGACGCCGTCGTCATCGGGCACTCCCCTTGGTCGGTGGTCCGGTCCACCCTCAACCCTAGCCAGCGGTGCGGGGGTCGATCACCGAGAGATCGGTCACCCGTGGGACCGGGGCCGGTGGGGGTCAGGCCGGGGTGATGTCGGCGAACGGGACGCCGAGGGTGGCGAGGCGCTCACGTCCGCCGTCGAGGGCGGTGAGCACGCAGGTGCCCGCCTCGGTGACGGCGACCGAGTGCTCCCAGTGCGCCGCGCGCGAGCCGTCGCGCGTCACGACGGTCCACTCGTCCTCGAGGATCGTGTTGTCCTGGTCGCCGAGCGTGACCATCGGCTCGATGGCGATGGTCAGCCCGTCGCACACCTTCGGGCTGCGGCCGTCGACGCGGTAGTTCGGCACCTGCGGGTCCATGTGCATCGAGGTGCCGATGCCGTGGCCGACGTAGTCCTCGACGATGCCGTACTCGCGACCGCGGCGGGTGCTGGAGTCGGTCAGCGAGTCCTCGACGGCCGCGCCGACGTCGTAGAGCGGCCGGTCGACGCGCAGCGCCGCGATGCCGGCCCACAGCGAGGTCTCGGTGTCCTCGCTCAGCTCGAGGTCCTCGGGGCGGGCGGCCTCGGGGCCACCGACGACGAGGGTGAGCGCGGCGTCGCCGTTCCAGCCGGCCACCTCGGCGCCGCAGTCGACCGAGAGGAGGTCGCCGGCCTCGAGGACCCGGGAGCCGGGGATGCCGTGGACGATCTCGTCGTTGACGCTCGTGCACAGCGTGTGCCGGTAGCCCGGGACGAGCTGGAAGTTCGGGATGCCGCCGTGGTCGCGGATGTGCGTCTCGGCGAGGGTGTCGAGGTCGAGCGTGGTCATCCCCGGCCGGACCTGCCTCGCGACGAGCTCGAGGGTGCGCGCGACGAGCAGGCCCGCGGTGCGCATCATCGCGAGCTGCTCGGGCGTCTTCCCCTCGCACCGGTCACGGCTGAACAGTCCCATGGCGCGCACCCTACCCGCGCCGCCCCCACCCCCATCCGCGCGCCCTCACCCGTCGAGTGAACAGAACACGCCGTATGCACGCAGCCGCATACGGCGTGTTCTGCTCACTCGACGGGTACTACAGAGTCCAAGAGCCGGGTTCCAGGCCGAGCGCGGCGGCGAAGCGAACGAGGCAGGCCGTTCGCCGGCCACCGACGAGGACGTCCTCGGCCCAGATCTCCTCGACCATCCATCCCTCGTCGCGCAGGGCGTGACGGCGCGAGGTGTCCATGCTCCGCCTCCTGCGCGATGCGTGGTCCGCGCCCTGGTACTCGCCGACGACCCGCTGGGCACGCCACACGAGGTCCCCCTCCCCGAGAAACTCACCCGCACGGTCGGTCAGGATGGCGTTCACCTCCGGCTCGGGGAAGCCCGCACGGCCGAACATCAGCCGCGCCCGTGACTCCATCGGCGAGCGCACCCCGGGCCGGACGAGCACGAGCGCCTCCGACAGCCGGCGCTTGCCCCGGGGTCGGACCCGGGCCTCGAGCGGGCGTCGGAGCATCCACTGGGCGTCGGAGGTCCCTGTCCGCACCGATGCCACGACGGCATCGCCCGCGACGACGAGGTCGTCGACCGAGAACCGCCGACCGAGCTCGCCGAAGTCGCACCACGTGTCCGCGGCGGCAACGACGCGGACACCGTGCACGGTGACGGTCTCGCGGCTCTCGAGCCCACGGTGACCGAGGCAGCCGACGCGTCGGGCCTGGCCGGCGGCCGTGGGCGCCATCACGTGCAGCGGCCCGGTGTGTGCGAGGAGTTCCACATCCTTCGGGAGCGGTAGCCCGAGAAGGGCCGCCGCAGTGAGGTGGGAGAAGGCGCGCTCGGGAGGTAGACCGGCCGCGAAGGCCTGCGCCCGGTCGACCAGCTCGATCGGGACGGATCGGACGTGGGCACCTCGGGTCGGGTGGACGAGGTCCGTGCGACGGAGCCGCCCCGGCGCGAGACCCGCCTCGCGCGCCTCAGCGGTGCTGAAGGGACGCGAGCCCAACGGTTCGGGCAGGGGTGGCGGTCGCATCCTGCGGAGCGTGCCCCGATCGGCCGCATGCCCCGCGGACTTGTCCACAGCACCCGTCGAGTGAACAGAACACGCCGCATGCACGTCGGCGCACACGGCGTGTTCTGCTCACTCGACGGGTGAGCAGCCTGCTGCAGTGCAGCTGCGTCAGGTGAGGGCGGAGGTGATCCGCTCGGTCACGGCCTCGACCTCGCCGTCGCCGTCGACCTCGACGAGCAGCCCGCGCTCGCGGTAGGTGTCCGACAACGGCCGGGTCTCGCGGTGGTAGATGGCCATCCGCTCCCGGATGACCTCCTCGGTGTCGTCGGCGCGACCCTCGACCTCGGCCCGCCCCAGCAGCCGACCCACGACGACGTCGTCGTCGACCCGGAGCTCGAGGACGCGGTCGAGCGCCGCCCCGCGCCCGGCGAGCATCGCGTCGAGGGCCTCGACCTGGGCGAGGGTGCGCGGGTAGCCGTCCAGGAGGAAGCCCCGTGCGCAGTCGTCCTGGCCGAGGCGGTCCTCGACGATGGCGTTGGTGATCTCGTCGGAGACGTACCCGCCGGATGCGAGGATCTCCTTGACCTGCTGGCCGAGCTCGGTCTCGTTCTTGATGTTGGCCCGGAAGATGTCCCCGGTGGAGATCGCGGGGATGCCGAAGTGCTCGGCGATCCGGGACGCCTGAGTGCCCTTTCCGGCACCGGGCGGCCCGAGGATGATGAGGCGCATCATGCCGGGGCCCCCGGGAAGTATCTGGGGGAGCGGAGCGGAGCGGGTCCCACGGTCATCGTGGGCAGAACTTCCTGGGGAGGCATTACCTGAGGAACCCTTCGTAGTGGCGCTGCTGCAGCTGGGCCTCGATCTGCTTCACGGTCTCGAGCCCCACCCCGACGATGATGAGGATCGAGGTTCCACCGAACGGGAAGTTCTGGTTGGCGTTGACGAGGACCAGCGCGACGAGCGGGAGGAGCGAGATGAGCGCGAGGTAGATCGCGCCCGGCACGGTGATCCGGGTCAGGACGTAGTTGAGGTACTCGGCCGTGGGTCGCCCGGCGCGGATACCCGGGATGAAGCCGCCGTACTTCTTCATGTTGTCGGCGACCTCGGTCGGGTTGAACGTGATCGACACGTAGAAGAACGTGAAGAAAAGGATGAGCCCGGTGTAGAGGGCCATGTAGATGGGGTGGTCGCCGCGGGTCAGGTAGTTCTGGATCCAGTCGACCCAGCCGGCGTTGATGCCGTTGGCGCCCTGGTTGAACTGGGCGACGAGCGTCGGCAGCGTGAGCAGCGAGCTCGCGAAGATGACCGGGATGACGCCCGCCATGTTGACCTTTAGCGGGATGTAGGTCGAGGTCCCGCCGTAGACCCGCCGGCCGACCATCCGCTTCGCGTACTGGACCGGGATGCGCCGCTGGCTCTGCTCGACGAAGACGACGAGCGCGATGACGACGAGTCCGAGGGCGATGACGACGAGGAAGGTCCCCCAGCCCGCGCGCTGCTTGATGTCCCAGAGCGAGACCGGGAAGCGCGCCGCGATCGAGGTGAAGATGAGGAGCGACATGCCGTTGCCGACGCCCTTGTCGGTGATGAGCTCACCGAGCCACATGATCATCCCGGTGCCCGCCGTCATCGTCAGCACCATGATGAGGATGGTGACGATCGAGGTGTCCGTGAGGATGTTCGTGCACGACGGGTTGTTGAACAGCGTCGCGGGGTTCTGCGCGAAGGTGATGAGCGTCGAGCTCTGGAGGATCGCCAGCCCGATCGTCAGGTAGCGCGTGTACTGCGTCATCTTCGTCTGCCCGGCCTGGCCCTCCTTCTTGAGGGCCTCGAAGCGCGGGATGACCACGGTGAGCAGCTGGATGATGATGCTCGCCGTGATGTACGGCATGATCCCGAGCGCGAAGATCGACAGCTGGAGCAGCGCGCCGCCGCTGAAGAGGTTGATCAGGCCGAGCAGCTGGTTGCTGTTGTCGGCGCCCGAGATGCACTTCTGCACCAGCGGGTAGCTGACGCCGGGCGTCGGCACGTGGGAGCCGAGCCGGAACACCACGATGATGGCCAGCGTGAAGAGCAGCTTCCTGCGCAGGTCGGGCGTCTTGAACGCGCGGCCGAAAGCGGTGAGCACAGGGTCCTCCGTAGGTGGCGGCCGAGGATGGTGGCCGCGTCGTCAGCGATCCGTCACAACATACCCGGTGGTCGCGGCGGCGCCGTGACCGACGGGTGGGGTGAACGCGGCGCAGGGCCGGCCCCGGGGTTCTCTCCGGAGCCGGCCCTGCGACACGCGGTCATCGTGGGCGTCAGGCGGTCGTCGCCGAGCCGCCCGCCGCCTCGATCTTCTCCTTGGCGCTGGCGGAGAACGCGTGCGCCGTGACGGCGACCTCGACGCTGATCTCGCCGGTGCCGAGCACCTTGACCGGGAAGCCGTCGCGGACGGCGCCCTTGGCGACCAGGTCCTCGACGGTCACGGCGCCACCCTGCGGGTAGAGCGACGAGAGCTTGTCGAGGTTGACGACCTGGTACTCGGTCTTGAACGGGTTCTTGAAGCCGCGCAGCTTCGGGAACCGCATGTGCAGCGGCGTGGTGCCGCCCTGGAAGCCGGCGGGCACCTGGTAGCGGGCCTTGGTGCCCTTGGTGCCGCGACCGGCGGTCTTGCCGCGCTTGCCACCCTCACCGCGACCGACGCGGATCTTGGCGGACTTGGCGCCGGGCGCCGGGCGCAGGTGGTGCACCTTGAGCGCCGGGGCGCCGTCGGACGCAGCGGCCTTCGCGGCCTTCGTGGTGTCGGCCATGCTCACTCAACCTCCTCGACGGTCACGAGGTGCGGAACCGTCTTGACCATCCCGCGGATCTCGGGACGGTCCTCCTTGACGACGACGTCGCCGATGCGCTTCAGACCGAGGGAGCGCAGCGTCTCGCGCTGGTTCTGCTTCCCACCGATCCCGGACCGGGTCTGGGTCACCTTGAGCCGCCCCATCACGCACCGGCCTTCGCCTCGGCCAGGCCGGCGGCCTGGGCGCGGAGCATCGCGGCCGGGGCGACCTGGTCGACCGGGAGGCCACGGCGGGCCGCGACGGCCTCCGGGCGCTCCAGGCCCTTGAGGGCCTCGACGGTCGCGTGGACGATGTTGATCGCGTTGTCCGAGCCGAGGCTCTTGGACAGCACGTCGTGGATGCCGGCGCACTCGAGCACCGCGCGCACCGGGCCACCGGCGATGACACCGGTACCGGGGCTGGCGGGGCGGAGCATGACGACACCGGCGGCGGCCTCACCCTGGACGGGGTGCGGGATGGTGCCCTGGATGCGCGGGACGCGGAAGAAGCTCTTCTTCGCCTCCTCGACACCCTTGGCGATCGCCGCGGGCACCTCCTTGGCCTTGCCGTAGCCGACGCCGACGGTGCCGTCACCGTCGCCGACGACGACGAGGGCGGTGAAGCTGAAGCGACGGCCACCCTTGACGACCTTGGCGACGCGGTTGATGGTCACGACGCGCTCGAGGTACTGGTTCTTCTCGGCCTCGCGGGAGTCGCGGCCGCCGCGACGGTCGTCACGGCTGCCACGGCGGTCGCCGCGCTCGGCGCCGCCGGTCCCGGTGCCTCGACGCTGGGGTCCTGGCATCAGATGTTCCTCTTCTCGACGTTCGTGGTGGTACGGGCAGCGTTGCTCACAGGGCCAGCCCGCCTTCCCGAGCGCCGTCCGCGATGGCGGCGACGCGACCGTGGTACTTGTTGCCGCCACGGTCGAACACGACGGCCTCGACACCCGCGGCCTTGGCCCGAGCCGCGACGAGCTCGCCGACCTTCTTGGCCTTCTCGCGCTTGTCACCCTCGAGGGAGCGGACGTCGGCCTCCATGGTCGACGCCGAGGCGACGGTCTTGCCGACGGTGTCGTCGACGACCTGGACGAAGACGTGCCGCGCGGAGCGCGAGACGACGAGACGGGGCCGGGCGGCGGTGCCGCTGACCAGCTTGCGGACGCGGGTGTGACGGCGCGTGCGTGCGGCCGACTTGCCCTTGGCGCGCTTGACGATCATGGCCATCGGTTACTTACCAGCCTTTCCGACCTTGCGGCGGATCTGCTCGCCCGCGTAGCGGACGCCCTTGCCCTTGTACGGGTCGGGCTTGCGGAGCTTGCGGATGTTCGCGGCGACCTCGCCGACGAGCTGCTTGTCGATGCCCTGGACCGAGAACCGGGTCTGGTTCTCCACCGCGAAGGTGATGCCGGCCGGCGGCTCGACGGTGATCGAGTGCGAGTAGCCGAGGGCGAACTCGAGGTTGGAGCCCTTGGCGAGCACGCGGTAACCGGTGCCGTGGATCTCGAGCTTCTTCTCGTAGCCCTCGGTGACCCCGAGGACCATGTTGTTGATGAGCGAGCGGGTCAGGCCGTGCAACGAGCGGGACTCCCGCTCGTCGTCCGGTCGCTTGACCTCGAGCGCGCCGTCGGTCTGCTCGACGGTGATCGGCTCGGCCACGGTGTGGCTCAGCTCGCCCTTGGGGCCCTTGACGGTGACGGTCTGACCGTTGAGGGTCACGTCGACACCGGAGGGCACGGTGACGGGGAGACGTCCGATACGCGACATGTCTGCTTCCCCTTACCAGACGTAGGCGAGGACTTCCCCACCCACACCCTTGTTGGCGGCCTGACGATCGGTCAGCAGGCCGGACGACGTCGAGATGATCGCGACGCCGAGACCACCGAGCACCTTGGGCAGGTTGGTGGACTTGGCGTAGACGCGCAGGCCGGGCTTGCTCACGCGGCGCAGGCCGGCGATGGAGCGCTCCCGGTTGGGGCCGTACTTGAGGTTCACCGTGAGGGTCTTGCCCACCTCGGCGTCCTCGACGGTCCAGCCGGCGATGTAGCCCTCGGCCTCGAGGATCTCGGCGATGTGGCTCTTGAGCTTCGAGAACGGCATGGAGACTGCGTCCTTGTGCGCCGAGTTGGCGTTCCGGACGCGGGTCAGCATGTCCGCAATCGGGTCGGTCATGGTCATTGGGCTTCTCCGCCCTCTCTCACCGCGGTTTCTGCCGGGGATCCCGGCGGACCTTCGATGTAGATGGTCTGTGGATGGGGGTGCCGCGCGGAGGCGGCGGGTCAGGGACTTACCAGCTGCTCTTGGTCACGCCGGGGAGCTCGCCACGGTGGGCCATCTCCCGCAGGCAGATCCGGCAGAGGCCGAACTTGCGGTAGACCGAGTGCGGGCGGCCGCAGCGCTGGCAGCGCGTGTAGGCGCGGACCTGGAACTTCGGCTTCTTGTTCGCCTTGTTGACGAGCGCGGTCTTGGCCATCTCAGTTCTCCTTGAACGGGAAGCCGAGCGCCTTGAGCAGCGCACGACCCTCGTCGTCGTTCGTCGCGGTCGTGACGACCGTGATGTCCATGCCGCGGACGCGGTCGATGCGGTCCTGGTCGATCTCGTGGAACATCGACTGCTCGGTGAGACCGAAGGTGTAGTTGCCGCGCCCGTCGAACTGCTTCGGCGAGAGGCCGCGGAAGTCACGGATGCGCGGGAGCGCGGTGGTGACGAGGCGGTCGAGGAACTCCCACATGCGGTCGCCGCGCAGCGTCGCGTGCGCACCGATCGGCATGCCCTCGCGCAGCTTGAACTGCGCGATGGACTTGCGCGCCTTGGTGACGACCGGCTTCTGGCCGGTGATCGCCGTGAGGTCGCGCACGGCCCCCTCGATGAGCTTGCTGTCCTTGGCCGCGTCGCCGACGCCCATGTTGACGACGACCTTGGTCACGCCGGGAACCTGCATGACGTTCGGGTAGCCGAACTGGTCCCGGAGCGAGCTCTTGATCTCGTCCTGGTAGCGCGCCTTGAGGCGGGGCTTGGTCGCGGTGTCTGTCGCCATATCTCTCACAGGTCCTTGCCCGAGCGCACGCCGACGCGGACACGGGACGCCTTCTGGCGGCCGTCACGCTCGACGGTCTCGACGCGGGTCTTGATCCGGGTCGGCTTCTTGTCCGAGGGGTCGACGACCGCCACGTTGCTCACGTGGATCGGCGCCTCCTGGACGATGAGCCCACCGGTGCGGCTGCCCCGGCTGGACTCGCCGGCCTTCGTGTGCCGGGTCACCCGGTTGACGCCCTCGACCGTGACGCGACCGGTCTCGCGGTTGACCGCGATGACCTTGCCGGTCAGGCCCTTGTCCTTGCCGGCGAGCACCTGGACGGTGTCGCCCTTCTTGATCTTGGAGGCCATGGTCAGAGCACCTCCGGCGCCAGGCTGATGATCTTCATGAACTTCTTCTCGCGCAGCTCGCGCCCGACCGGGCCGAAGATGCGCGTCCCGCGCGGGTCACCGTCGTTGCGGAGGATGACCGCGGCGTTCTCGTCGAACTTGATGTAGGAACCGTCGGGACGACGGCGCTCCTTGGTGGTCCGGACGATGACCGCCTTGACGACGTCGCCCTTCTTGACGTTCCCGCCGGGGATCGCGTCCTTGACGGTGGCGACGATGGTGTCGCCGATACCGGCGTACCGGCGACCGGAGCCACCGAGAACACGGATGCAGAGGATCTCCTTCGCACCGGTGTTGTCGGCGACACGCAGTCGCGACTCCTGCTGGATCACTGTCTAACTCCTACTCGTCGTGCTGGTTCTCACCCGGGGGCGAGCCTGGCCGAACTGACTGGGTTGCCTTGCGGCGGAGGCTTACTTGGCCTTCTCGAGGATCTCGACGACGCGCCAGCGCTTCGTCGCGGACAGCGGCCGGGTCTCCATGATGAGGACGCGGTCGCCGATGCCGGCGGCGTTGCCCTCGTCGTGGGCCTTGACCTTGCTCGAGCGGCGCATGACCTTGCCGTAGAGCGCGTGCTTGACGCGGTCCTCGACCTCGACGACGACGGTCTTGTCCATCTTGTCGCTCACCACGTAGCCCTGGCGGGTCTTGCGGTTGGTGCGGTCGACGGTGGTCACGGTCTCGTCCTTCTTCTCGCTCACTTGGCCTCACCCTTCACGCCGATGCCGAGCTCGCGCTCACGCATCTCGGTGTAGATCCGGGCGATGTCCTTGCGGACGGCACGGAGCCGGCCGTGGTTGTCCAGCTGGCCGGTGGCCGACTGGAACCGGAGGTTGAACAGCTCCTCCTTGGCCTTGCGCAGCTCGTCGACCAGACGGTCGTCCTCGAAGCCACGCAGCTCCTTGGGGGTCAGGTCCTGGGAACCGACTGCCATCAGAAGTCACCACCCTCACGCCGGACGAAGCGGCACTTCATCGGCAGCTTGTGCATCGCGAGGCGCATCGCCTCGCGCGCGACGTCCTCCGGGACACCGGAGAGCTCGAACATGACACGACCCGGCTTGACGTTCGCGATCCACCACTCGGGCGAGCCCTTGCCGGAGCCCATGCGGGTCTCGGCGGGCTTCTTGGTGAGCGGACGGTCCGGGTAGATGTTGATCCAGACCTTTCCGCCACGCTTGATGTAGCGGGTCATCGCGATACGCGCCGACTCGATCTGGCGGTTCGTGACGTAGGCGGGCTCGAGGGCCTGGATGCCGTAGTCGCCGAACGCGATGGTCGTACCGCCCTTGGCCATCCCGGACCGGCCGGGGTGGTGCTGCTTGCGGTGCTTGACTCGACGGGGAATCAACATGGCTCAGGACTCCTCGGTGCTCGGAGCGGCCGCGGCCTGCTCGGCCGGAGCCTGGGCAGCCGGCGCCTGCGCGGCGGCGGGGGCCTCGGTGCGGCGGGCACGGGCCGGACGGTCGGCGCCGTCACGACGCGGTCCACGACCCTGGCGCGGAGCGGTGGCCTGCTGGGCCGCGAGCTCGCGAGCGGTCATGTCGCCCTTGTAGATCCACACCTTGACGCCGATGCGCCCGAACGTGGTCTTGGCCTCGTACAGGCCGTAGTCGATCTGCGCGCGGAGCGTGTGCAGCGGCACGCGACCCTCGCGGTAGAACTCGGTGCGGCTCATCTCCGCGCCGCCGAGGCGGCCGGAGACCTGGACGCGGATGCCCTTGGCGCCGGCGCGCGTGGCGGACTGCATGCCCTTGCGCATGGCGCGACGGAACGAGACGCGGGCCGACAGCTGCTCGGCGATGCCCTGCGCGACGAGCTGGGCCTCGACCTCGGGGTTCTTCACCTCGAGGATGTTGAGCTGGACCTGCTTCCCGGTGAGCTTCTCGAGCTCGCCGCGGATGCGGTCGGCCTCGGCGCCGCGGCGGCCGATGACGATGCCGGGACGCGCGGTGTGGATGTCGACGCGGACGCGGTCACGCGTGCGCTCGATGTCGACCCGGGCGATACCGGCGCGGTCCATGCCCGTGGACATGAGCTTGCGGATCGCCACGTCCTCCTTGACGTAGTCGCGATAGCGCTGACCCTCCTTGGTGGAGTCGGCGAACCAGCGGCTCTTGTGCTCCGTCGTGATGCCCAGACGGAAGCCGTGCGGGTTGACCTTCTGGCCCATCAGCGGGTGCCTCCGTTCGTGGTCTTGGCGGGCTGGGGCGCGACGACCACCGTGATGTGGCTCGTGCGCTTGTTGATGCGGCCGGCGCGGCCCTGGGCGCGCGGACGGAACCGCTTCATCGTCGGGCCCTCGTCGACGAAGGCCGCGGCGACGACGAGCTCGCGCTCGTCGAACCGCTCGGCCGTCTGGTCGGCCTTGACGCGGGCGTTGGCGATCGCGGACTCGAGGACCTTGAGGACCTGCTCGCTCGCCGCCTGGGGGGCGAAGCGCAGGACCGACACGGCCTCGGTGGCGTTCTTGCCACGGATGAGGTCGACGACCCGGCGGGCCTTCATCGGGGTGATGCGCGTGTGACGCGCGACCGCCCGCGACTCGGTGACGGTGTTCTCGGTGGCCATCAGCGCCGACGCCCCTTCTTGTCGTCCTTCACGTGACCCTTGAAGGTGCGGGTCGGTGCGAACTCGCCGAGCTTGTGGCCGACCATCGCCTCGGTGACGAACACCGGGGTGTGCTTGCGGCCGTCGTGGACGGCGAAGGTGTGGCCGAGCATGTCCGGGCTGATGACCGAACGGCGCGACCAGGTCTTGATGACGTTCTTGGTGCCCGCTTCGTTCTGGGCGTCCACCTTCTTCTGGAGGTGGTCGTCGATGAAGGGGCCCTTCTTCAGGCTACGAGGCATGTGTCAGGCTCCTCAGCGCTTCTTGCCAGTACGACGGCGACGGACGATGAGCTTGTCGCTCGGCTTGCCGGGGCGGCGGGTGCGGCCCTCGGGCTGACCCCAGGGGCTCACCGGGTGGCGGCCACCGGAGGTGCGACCCTCACCACCACCGTGCGGGTGGTCGACGGGGTTCATGACGACACCGCGGACGGTCGGGCGCTTGCCCTTCCAGCGCATGCGGCCGGCCTTGCCCCAGTTGATGTTCGACTGCTCGGCGTTGCCGACCTCGCCGACCGTGGCACGGCAGCGGACGTCGACGTTGCGGATCTCACCGGACGGCATGCGCAGCTGCGCGTAGGGGCCGTCCTTGGCGACGAGCTGGACGCGGACACCGGCCGAGCGGGCGATCTTCGCACCGCCACCGGGCTTGAGCTCGACGGCGTGGATGACCGTACCGGTCGGGATGTTGCGCAGCGGCAGCGTGTTGCCCGGCTTGATGTCAGCACCCGGACCGTTCTCGACGGTCATGCCCTGCTCGAGGCCGCGCGGCGCGAGGATGTAGCGCTTCTCGCCGTCGGCGTAGTGCAGGAGCGCGATGCGCGCCGTGCGGTTCGGGTCGTACTCGATGTGCGCGACCTTGGCCGGCACGCCGTCCTTGTCGTGGCGACGGAAGTCGATCACGCGGTAGGCGCGCTTGTGTCCACCGCCGATGTGGCGGGGGGCCGTTGTTGTTGCGACCGCCGCTCTTGGTCAGCGGACGGACGAGGGACTTCTCGGGGGTGGAGCGGGTGACCTCGACGAAGTCGGCCACGCTCGACCCGCGACGCCCCGGCGTCGTCGGCTTGTACTTGCGGATACCCATGGTGGTGTCTCTACCTCACGTCTCTCAGGCGCCGGCGCTGCCGAAGATGTCGATCGAGCCCTCGCGGAGGGTGACGATCGCGCGCTTGGTGTCCTTGCGCTTGCCGGTGCCGAACCGCGTGCGGCGGGCCTTGCCCTGGCGGTTCATCGTGTGCACGGAGTCGACCTTGACGCCGAAGATCTCCTCGACGGCGATCTTGATCTCGGTCTTGTTCGAGCGCGGGTCGACGACGAAGGTGTACTTGCCCTCGTCGAGGAGCCCGTACGACTTCTCGGACACGACCGGCGCGATCAGGATGTCGCGGGGGTTCTTGCCCTGGCTCACTTCTCGTCCTCCTCGGCCTCGGCGGCCTTCTTGGCCGGAGCCTTCTTGGCCGTGGCCTTCTTGGCGGGCTTGGCGGCCGCGACCGTCTCACCGGTGAACGCCTCGTAGGCGGCCTGGGTGAAGACGACGTCGTCGGCGCAGAGCACGTCGTAGGTGTTCAGCTGGTCGACCGCGAGCACGTGGACCTCGGCGAGGTTGCGCACCGACTTCAGCGACACGATGTCGCTGCGGTCGAGGACGACGAGCAGGTTCGGGCGCTCGGTGAGGCCGGCGAACAGTGCCCGCGCGTCCTTGGTCGAGGGGGCGTCGCCGGTGGCGATCGACTCCACGACGTGGATGCGGCCGTGGCGGGCCCGGTCCGAGAGGGCACCGCGCAGGGCGGCGGCCTTCATCTTCTTGGGCGTGCGCTGGGCGTAGTCGCGCGGCTGCGGGCCGTGGACGGTGCCACCGCCGGCGAACTGCGGCGCACGGGTCGAGCCCTGGCGGGCGCGGCCGGTGCCCTTCTGGCGGTACGGCTTGCGCCCACCGCCGCGGACCTCACCGCGGGTCTTCGTCGCGTGCGTGCCCTGGCGGGCGGCCGCGAGCTGGGCGACGACGACCTGGTGGATCAGCGGGACGTTGGTCTGGACGTCGAAGATCTCCGAGGGGAGGGTGACGTCGAGCGTCTTGGTCGCCATGATCAGGCTCCCTTCGCGGCCGAGCGGACGAGGACGACCGCGCCGCGGGGGCCGGGGACGGCACCCTTGACGAGCAGCAGGCCCTTGTCGGCGTCCACGGCGTGGATCGTGAGGTTCTGCGTGGTGTGGCGCACCCCGCCCATCCGGCCGGCCATGCGCATGCCCTTGAACACGCGACCGGGGGTGGCGCAGCCACCGATGGAGCCGGGCTTGCGGTGGTTGCGGTGCGCACCGTGCGAGGAGGAGACGCCGTGGAAGCCGTGGCGCTTCATGACACCGGCGAACCCCTTGCCCTTGGTCGTCGCCGTGATGTCGACGGCCTGGCCGGGCTCGAACGTGTCGGCCCCGACCTCCTGGCCGAGCGCGTAGTCGCCGGCGTCGGCGGTGCGCAGCTCGACGAGGTGGCGGCGCGGCGTGACGCCGGCCTTCTCGAAGTGGCCGGTGAGCGGCTTGGTGACCTTGCGCGGGTCGATCGCGCCGTAGCCGAGCTGCACGGCGGCGTAGCCGTCGGTCTCGGCGTCGCGGACCTGGGTCACGACGTTCGGGCCGGCCTGGATCACGGTGACGGGCACGAGGCGGTTGTTCTCGTCCCACACCTGGGTCATGCCGAGCTTGGTGCCCAGCAGACCCTTCTGGGTCTTCGTGGCAGTGGTGGTCATCGCGAGCCTCAGAGCTTGATCTCGATGTTGACGTCAGCCGGGAGGTCGAGACGCATCAGCGAGTCGACGGCCTTGGGCGTCGGGTCGATGATGTCGATGAGGCGCTTGTGGGTGCGCATCTCGAAGTGCTCGCGGCTGTCCTTGTACTTGTGCGGCGACCGGATGACGCAGAAGACGTTCTTCTCCGTCGGGAGCGGCACCGGGCCGACCACGGTCGCACCGGCACGGGTCACGGTGTCGACGATCTTGCGCGCCGAGCTGTCGATGACCTCGTGGTCGTACGACTTCAACCGGATGCGGATCTTCTGTCCCGCCATCTGACGTTCCGTCTCTCTCTCGCCGTCCATCTGTCAAGTGCCGTCCCGGTGGCCATCCGACCCCCGCGGTCGGGCGTGTCGCCCTTGTTCCGCAGCTCGGGCGTCGTGCGATCTCTCGCACCTCGTCCGTGGGGTTCGGTTGTCCGGTGGGACCGGGCCCGGCTCTTCGCCGACGAGCCGCCCCGCCGATCCGGCGGTTCGTGACCTCGTCGCGGTGGGCGTGGACGACCCTCTCGGGACGCTCACGCACGCCAGGCAACCCGTCCAGTGTGCCAGAGGCCCCGGGGCTGGGCCAAATCGGGGCTACACCCGACCGGCTCCGCTCCCCCGCACCTGCGGGAGCGTGGCGCGTCGCGCCTCCCGGAGCACCCGCCGGGCCCGCCACCGCGGGCCGAGGGTGACCAGCGCGACGCCCGCGACGAGGAGGACGCCACCGCCGACCGCCAGCGCCGTCGGCCGCTCGCCGTCGGCGAGCCAGGCGGTGAGCATCCCCACCGGCGGCACGAGGAGGGTGAAGGGGGCGACGTCGGAGGCGGGGTGGCGCTCGAGCAGCCGGTTCCAGATGCCGTAGCCGACGAGGCTGGCGAGCACCGCGGTGTAGGCCGTCGAGAGCCAGTTGACGGTGGTGAGGTGGGTCAGCGCGTGGCCGACGACGGCCGGGCCGTCGACGAGGAGGGAGAGCCCGAGCGCCGGCAGGGGCACGACGAGCGCGGACCACACGGTGAGGCCGAGACCGCCCGGCACCCGCAGCCGGCGGACCAGGACGTTGCCGGTCGCCCACGACAGGGCGGCCAGGACGCAGAGGACGAGGGCCACGGCCGGCACGCTGCCGCCGCGGCCGAGCGCGACCACCGCGAGGCCCACGACCCCGACACCGACGCCGAGCAGCTGCACCCGCAGCGGCCGCTCGCCGAGGACGAGCGCCGCCAGGCCCACGGTGAGGACGGCCTGCGCCTGGAGGACGAGCGAGGCGAGGCCGGGCGGCATCCCGACGGCGAGCGAGGTGTACATGAGGCCGAACTGGCCGAGGCTCATGCACACGCCGACGGCCAGGACCCGGCGCAGCGGGGCCTCGGGGCGGGCGACGAACGGCAGCGCGAGGAGGACGACGGCGAACCGGAGGGCGACGAAGACGAGCGGCGGCACCCCGGCCAGGCCGCGGTCGATGACGACGAAGTTCATCCCCCAGACGAGCATGACGAGGAGGGCGGAGAGGGCGTCGCGCACCGGCATGCCCCCATCCTCGGTGGGTCGACCGTGCAGCACCAGCGATGGTTCGCACCGACGTCCGTGTAGCGTTGCTACATGATCGACCTCGACCACCTCGTCACCCTCAGCGCGGTCCGGCGCACCGGGTCGATCGGCGGTGCGGCGGCCCGCCCCGGCCCCACCCCCCCCGCCCCCCCCCAGCCGGGCAAGCGGCCCGCGCGACGGGGCGGCGGCGCCGTCCCCGCACCGGTCGGGCGCGGGGGGATGCTCCCCGAGCTCGGCCGCCACCTCGTCGACGAGGGTGCCGACATCCTCGCCCGGCTCGAGGCGCTGGAGTCCGGCCTCGGCCGGGTCACCGGCGGACCAGTCAGCGGCTCGGTCCGCCTCGTCGCGTTCTCGACGGCCGTGCGCGGCCTCGTCGCGCCGGCACTGCGCGCCCTCACCGCGGCCGAGCCGGGCCTGGACGTCACCGTCGTCGAGCACGACCCGCACGACGCCATCGCCCTCGTCGCGAGCGGTACCGCCGATGCCGCGCTCGTCCACAACTGGGGCGACCTGCCGCTGCCGTTCCCCGAGCACCTCGAGGTCGTCGGCCTCGGGACGGACACCGCCGACGTCCTCGTCCCCGCCGGCCACCCGCTCGCCGCCCACGGACCGGTCGACGCGACCGCGTTCGCCGGCGAGCGCTGGGTCTGTGCGCCCGAGGGCTCGGTCTGCCACGGCTGGCTCACCCACATGTTCGACCTGCACGGCCGGCGCCCCGACATCCGGCACTGGGCGATGGAGTTCTCCTCGCAGGTGGGCCTCGTGGCCGAGGGCGTCTGCGTCGGGCTCGTCCCGCGGCTCGGGCGGGAGGAGCTGCCGGCAGCCGTCGTCCCGGTCGCGGTGACCGACCCCGTCCCGACCCGGCGGGTGATGATGACCTGGCGGCGCACCATGGCCCCCTCCCCCGCCATCGGCCGGGTCCGCGAGGAGCTGGAGCGCGTCGCCGCGGACCGCCTCGCCCGCTGACGCCCCCCGGGGCCCAGGCACGGCGAAGGGCCCCGACCCACCGGATGGTGGAACGGGGCCCCTCGACGAGCTGCCGGCGCGTGACCGGCGTCAGGTCACTTGTTGATCTTGGTGACCCGGCCGGCGCCGACGGTGCGGCCGCCCTCGCGGATGGCGAAGCGCAGGCCCTCCTCCATGGCGATCGGCTGGATGAGCTCGACGGACATCTCGGTGTTGTCACCGGGCATGACCATCTCGGTGCCCTCGGGGAGCTTCACGACACCGGTGACGTCCGTGGTCCGGAAGTAGAACTGCGGACGGTAGTTGTCGTAGAACGGCGTGTGCCGGCCACCCTCGTCCTTGCTGAGGATGTAGACGTTGGCCTCGAAGTCGGTGTGCGGGGTGATCGACCCCGGCTTGACGACGACCTGGCCACGCTCGACGTCCTCGCGCTTGATGCCGCGCAGGAGGAGGCCGACGTTCTCGCCCGCACGACCCTCGTCGAGGAGCTTGCGGAACATCTCGATGCCGGTGGCGGTGGTCTTGGTGGCCGGGCCGGTGTGGATGCCGACGATCTCGACCTCCTCGTTCACCTTGAGGACACCGCGCTCGATGCGGCCGGTGACGACCGTGCCACGACCGGTGATCGTGAAGACGTCCTCGACGGGCATGAGGAACGGCTTGTCCGTGTCGCGCTCCGGCTCGGGGATGTAGGTGTCGACGGCGTCCATGAGCTCGAGGACCGTCTGGCCCCACTCCGCGTCGCCCTCGAGCGCCTTGAGCGCCGAGACCTTGACGACCGGCAGGTCGTCGCCCGGGAACTCGTAGGAGGTGAGGAGCTCACGGACCTCCATCTCGACGAGCTCGAGGATCTCCTCGTCGTCGACCATGTCGGCCTTGTTGAGCGCCACGACGATGTAGGGGACGCCGACCTGGCGGGCCAGGAGGACGTGCTCCTTCGTCTGCGGCATCGGGCCGTCGGTGGCGGCGACCACGAGGATCGCGCCGTCCATCTGCGCCGCACCCGTGATCATGTTCTTCACGTAGTCGGCGTGACCCGGGCAGTCGACGTGCGCGTAGTGGCGCTGCTCCGTCTGGTACTCGATGTGCGCGATGGAGATGGTGATGCCGCGCTGCTTCTCCTCGGGCGCCTTGTCGATGTCCTCGAACGCGAACTGCGGGTTCAGGTCCGGGTACTTGTCGTGCAGGACCTTGGAGATCGCAGCCGTCAGCGTCGTCTTACCGTGGTCGATGTGACCGATGGTGCCGATGTTGACGTGCGGCTTGGTCCGCTCGAACTTTGCCTTCGCCACTTGATGTCCTCCTCAGGACTCTTCTCTGGAAACGCACGACCGGGCAGGACGTGGCGTCGTCTGGGGTTGGGTTGGAATGCTTCTCTCAGCGGAGACCAGCGACCACTCTAGCGGTCACTCGCCCCGGGTCTTCTTGATGATCTCCTCGGCCACGGTCTTGGGGACCTCGGCGTAGGAGTCGAACTCCATCGAGTAGTTCGCGCGGCCCTGGGTCTTGGACCGCAGGTCGCCGACGTAGCCGAACATCTCCGAGAGCGGGACGAGGCCGCGCACGACCTTGGCGCCGCTGATGTCCTCCATGGCCTGGATCTGGCCACGGCGGGAGTTGATGTCGCCGATCACGTCGCCCATGTAGTCCTCGGGCGTGCGGACCTCGACGGCCATCATCGGCTCGAGGAGGACCGGGTCGCACTTGCGCACGGCCTCCTTGAGCGCCATCGAGCCAGCGATCTTGAACGCCATCTCGGAGGAGTCGACGTCGTGCGCCGCACCGTCGAGCAGGGTCGCCTTGATCCCGACCAGCGGGTAGCCGGCGAGGATGCCGTACTGCATGGCGTCCTGGATGCCGGCGTCGACCGACGGGATGTACTCGCGCGGGACGCGACCACCGGTGACCTTGTTCTCGAACTCGTACAGCTCGCCCTCGGCGGTGTCGAGCGGCTCGAGCGCGATCTGGACCTTCGCGAACTGGCCCGACCCACCGGTCTGCTTCTTGTGGGTGTAGTCGTAGCGGTCGATCGCGCGACGGATCGTCTCGCGGTAGGCCACCTGCGGCTTGCCGACGTTCGCCTCGACCTTGAACTCGCGCTTCATGCGGTCGACGAGGATGTCGAGGTGGAGCTCGCCCATGCCGGCGATGATCGTCTGGCCGGTGTCCTCGTCGAGGTGGACCTGGAAGGTCGGGTCCTCCTCGGCGAGCTTCTGGATGGCCGTGCCGAGCTTGTCCTGGTCGCCCTTGGTCTTGGGCTCGATGGCCACCTGGATGACCGGCTCCGGGAAGGTCATCGACTCCAGCACCACGGGGGCGTTGAGGTCGCAGAGGGTGTCACCGGTCGTCGTCGCCTTGAGGCCGATGGCGGCGTAGATGTGCCCCGCCATCGCGTCCTCGACCGGGTTCTCCTTGTTGGCGTGCATCTGGAAGAGCTTCCCGATGCGCTCCTTCTTCACCTTGGTGCTGTTGAGCACCTGCGTGCCGGCGGTGATGTGGCCGGAGTACACGCGG
This sequence comes from Phycicoccus sp., assembly GCF_035325325.1. Taxonomy (NCBI): domain Bacteria; kingdom Bacillati; phylum Actinomycetota; class Actinomycetes; order Micrococcales; family Intrasporangiaceae; genus Phycicoccus; species Phycicoccus sp. The sequence goes on from NZ_DAOLAC010000040.1 coordinate 24,418, forward strand.
ATGAAGGTGAGGGTGCCGAAGAACGGGTGCGAGGCGACCTTGAAGGCGAGCGCGGAGAACGGCTCGTCCTTGCTCGGCTCGCGCAGGACCTTCTCGTCCTCGTTGCCGGGGGCGTGACCCTCCATGGCGGCCACGTCGAGCGGCGAGGGCAGGTAGTCGACGACCGCGTCGAGCATCGGCTGGACGCCGCGGTTCTTGAACGCGGAGCCGCAGAGGACCGGGTAGACCTCGGAGGCGATGGTCAGGGTGCGGATGCCCGCCTTGATCTCCTCGGGCGTCAGCTCGCCGCCCTCGAGGTACTTCTCCATCAGCGCGTCGTCGGACTCGGCGACCCGCTCGATGAGGTGGTGGCGGTACTCCTCGGCCTGCTCGGCGAGCTCGGCCGGGATCTCCTGGATCTCGTACTTCGCACCGAGGGTGACGTCACCCTTGGCGTCGCCGGGCCACACGAGGGCGCGCTTGTAGATGAGGTCGACGACACCGATGAAGTCGGACTCGGCGCCGATCGGCAGCTGGAGCACGAGCGGCTCCGCGCCGAGGCGGTCCTTGATGGTGTCGACGGTGAAGTAGAAGTCCGCGCCGAGCTTGTCCATCTTGTTGATGAAGCAGATGCGGGGCACGCCGTACTTGTCGGCCTGGCGCCACACCGTCTCGGACTGCGGCTCGACGCCCTCCTTGCCGTCGAACACCGCGACGGCGCCGTCGAGGACGCGCAGCGAGCGCTCGACCTCGACGGTGAAGTCGACGTGCCCGGGGGTGTCGATGATGTTGATCTGGTGGCCCTCCCAGAAGGAGGTGACCGCCGCGGAGGTGATGGTGATCCCCCGCTCCTTCTCCTGCTCCATCCAGTCGGTGGTCGAGGCGCCGTCGTGCGTCTCGCCCATCTTCCGGTTGACGCCGGTGTAGAAGAGGATGCGCTCCGTCGCCGTGGTCTTGCCGGCGTCGATGTGCGCCATGATGCCGATGTTGCGGACCTTCTTGAGGTCCGTCAGGACGTCCTGTGCCACGTTCTGTGCTCTCGTCTCGTCGCTCTAGGTGTGTGCGGTTCGGTGCGCGTTGGTGCGGGTCACCGGTGGGTCCGGGGGCCGGCCGCGGTCGGCGGCCGGCGCCCCGGCGGTGGTCACCAGCGGTAGTGGGCGAAGGCCTTGTTCGACTCGGCCATCTTGTGGGTGTCCTCGCGGCGCTTCACGGCGGCACCGAGGCCGTTGGAGGCGTCGAGGATCTCGTTCATGAGGCGCTCGGTCATCGTCTTCTCGCGCCGCTGGCGGGAGTAGCCCACGAGCCAGCGCAGCGACAGCGTCGTGGCGCGGTTCGGCTTGACCTCGATCGGGACCTGGTAGGTCGCACCGCCGACGCGGCGGGACTTGACCTCGAGGGTCGGCTTGATGTTGTCGAGCGCGCGCTTGAGCGTCTGCACCGGGTCGGTGCCGGTCTTCTCGCGGCAGCCCTCGAGCGCGCCGTAGACGATGCGCTCGGCGGTGGACTTCTTGCCGTCGAGGAGGACCTTGTTGACGAGCGCGGTCACCAGCGGGGACTGGTGGACCGGGTCGACGACGAGCGGCCGCTTCGGAGCGGGACCCTTGCGAGGCATCAGCCCTTCACCTTCTTCGCGCCGTAGCGGCTGCGGGCCTGCTGACGGTTCTTGACGCCCTGGGTGTCGAGGGCGCCGCGGATGATCTTGTAGCGCACGCCGGGCAGGTCCTTCACGCGACCGCCGCGGACGAGCACCATCGAGTGCTCCTGGAGGTTGTGGCCGACACCGGGGATGTAGGCGGTGACCTCGATGCCGCTCGTGAGGCGCACGCGGGCGACCTTGCGGAGGGCGGAGTTCGGCTTCTTGGGGGTGGTGGTGTACACACGCGTGCACACGCCACGGCGCTGCGGGGAGCCCTTGAGCGCAGGCGTCTTGACCTTGGTGGTCTTGTCCTGCCGGCCCTTGCGCACCAGCTGGTTGATGGTAGGCAACCTGAGTCCTTCGTCTGGTCTGGTCAAGCGGCGGCGTCGCCGTCGCTCCTTGTCATGGCCGGTGCTCGACCCCCGCGCTCGGGTGTGTCGCTCCGGCTGCTCCTCCCTGCACTCCCCATGCGCCAGCCTCGGGAGGATGGTGTACGGGGCGCCCGGCAGGAGGTGGGCGAGGCCGGGGCGCCACCTCGCGGTGACGGTCTCCGGCTCCTGGGCCTGGACCTAGCCAGACACAGTGTTCAAGCGTACCGGCCGCGTGGGGGCGCTCCAAATCGGTTCCCGGCCCCACGGGTGCTGGTCCACCGGGGGTTTCAACGCCCGGGAGCGGCCGGCTTCTTCCCGGCGCCGCGTCAGCCGGGCTCGTCCATCCGCTCGAAGGCCGGGGCGTAGCGGAAGGGGCCCGCCAGCCCGGGGCGCCACGCGCGCAGGGTGAGGACCTGGAAGTAGCGGTCGGCCCACGGCCCCGGGGAGCCGATGCCGAGCGGGGCCGCGGCCTCGAAGCCGAACGCGCCGTAGTAGTCGGGGTCGCCGAGGAGGACGAGGCTCGGCTCGCCGCGCTGTTCGGCGGTGGCGACGACGGAGGCGACGAGGGCCGACCCGATGCCCTGCTGCTGGTGGTCCGGGCGCACCGCGAGCGGGCCCAGCCCGACCGAGGGCCCCTCCCCCAGCGTCGCCCGGCTGCACACGACCGACCCCACCACCTCGCCGTCGAGCTCGGCGACGAAGGTCAGCTCGGGCAGGACGTCGCCGTCGGCCCGCAGCTCCTCGACGAGGACCGCCTCCAGGGTGCGCGCCGCACCCTCCGGCGGGGTGAAGGCGGCCTCGACGACGGCGACGACCGCGTCGGCGTCCTGCGGAGACTCGGGACGGATGACGAGGTCGGTGCGCACCGGCCCATCATCCCCCGTCGCCGCGGGCGAGCGCGTACAGGGCGTACTCGAGGTCGCGGCCCTCGCGGTGCACGGTGAGGACGACCTCGTCGACCCGGTCCCCGCCGGCCGCCACCGCGCCGAGGGCGGCGAGCAGCCGGGGCGCGCGGTGCGAGGACCACACGACGAGCAGGCCACCGGGGGCGAGTGCCCCGCGGGCCGCCGTGAGCGCCGGCGCCTCGTAGAGGCGGGCGTTGCCGGTGTGGACGAGGAAGTCCGGTCCGTTGTCGACGTCGAGGAGGACGAGGTCCCACGGACCGGTCGGTCCGGCCCCGCCGCGCAGGACGGCCCCGACGTCGGCGACGTGCAGGGCGCAGCGGCCGCCCTCGAGGCCGGCCAGCTCGGGCACCCGGCCGGCCCGGGCCCAGCCGACGAGCGGCGACGCCAGCTCGACCACGTCGACGTGCCGCACCCGCGGGTCGGCGAGGACGGCACGGGTGGTGAAGCCGAGCCCGAGGCCACCGACCAGGACGGTGGCCGGCGCCGGGTGCCGCCGCAGCGACTCGGTCGCGAGCAGCACCTCGGTCGAGGTGTCGACGGTGTCCATCGCGAAGACGCCGTCGACGACGAGCTCGAGGACCTCGCCCCGGCGGCGCAGGGCCACCTCGCCGTCGGGGGTGTCCTCGCGCGCCACGGTCACGGCCGACTCGTTCATCCGGCCAGCCCGGGAGTGCGCGCGGTCAGACCGGGGCCGGGACCGGCGGCGCGGCCGGCGCGGTCAGCTCGCGGAACCCGCCGACGGCCAGCGCGAGGCCCGCCGGCACGAAGAGCAGCCCGATGCTCAGGAGGGCGAGCACGGTGAGCGCGCCGTGCAGGAGCACGGCGACCAGCCGCGCGACCCGCCACGGCATCGCCCACGCGAGGAGGCCGAGCCCGAGGAACAGGCCGAGCGGGACGAGCGCGCCCGCCCCGTTGACGGCGAGGAGGGTCGCCGAGCCGGTGCCGTCGGTGCCGTCGCTCGAGTAGAGCGGGAGGACGAGGCAGGCGAGGACGGCGAGCAGGTCGAGGGCCGCGCCCGCGGCCAGCAGCTTCCGGTGTGCCACGTCCACCATCGTCCTCCCCCGCGGCCGCCACGTCGAGGGAACAGCACACGCCGTGTGGGACGGTGCCCACACGGCGTGTGCTGTTCGGTCGACGGGTGCCGACCCCGACGTCAGAGCCGGTCGAGACCGAGCTCGCTGTCGTCGAGGCGGACCGCCTCGCCGGACCCGGGGCCGAACGAGAACGCGTAGTCCTCGTAGTTCGGCATCGAGTACATCGCGGCCTTGGCCTCCTCGGTCGGCTCCACCGCGATGTTGCGGTAGCGGGTCAGCCCCGTGCCGGCCGGGATGAGCTTGCCGAGGATGACGTTCTCCTTGAGGCCGAGCAGCGGGTCGGACTTGCCCTCCATCGCCGCCTCGGTGAGGACGCGGGTGGTCTCCTGGAAGGAGGCCGCCGACAGCCACGACTCGGTCGCGAGCGAGGCCTTGGTGATGCCCATGAGCTCCGGACGACCCGAGGCCGGCTTGCCGCCCTCGGAGACGACCCGACGGTTCTCCTCCTCGAAGCGACCGCGCTCGGCGAGCATGCCCGGGAGCAGCTCGGCGTCGCCGGCCTCGATGATCGTGATCCGGCGCAGCATCTGCCGGACGATGACCTCGATGTGCTTGTCGTGGATCGACACACCCTGCTGGCGGTAGACGCGCTGGACCTCGTCGACGAGGTGCTCCTGCGTCTTGCGCGGGCCGAGGATGCGCAGCACCTGCTTGGGGTCGATCGACCCCTGCGTCAGCTGCGTGCCGACCTCGACGTGCTGGCCGTCCTGGACGAGCAGGCGGGCCCGCTTCGTCACCGGGTAGGCGTGGTCCTCGGAGCCGTCGTCCGGCGTGACGAGGATGCGTCGCGCCTTGTCGGTCTCCTCGATGGTCACCCGGCCGGAGGCCTCGGCGATCGGGGAGACACCCTTCGGGGTCCGGGCCTCGAAGAGCTCGACGACACGCGGCAGACCCTGGGTGATGTCGTCACCGGCCACACCACCGGTGTGGAAGGTCCGCATCGTCAGCTGGGTGCCGGGCTCACCGATGGACTGCGCCGCGATGATGCCGACGGCCTCACCGATGTCGACGAGCTTGCCGGTGGCCAGCGAGCGGCCGTAGCACTTCGCGCAGGTCCCGACCTTGGAGTCGCAGGTGAGCACCGAGCGGACCTTCACCGAGTCGACGCCGGCCGCGAAGAGCGCGCCGATGACGACGTCCCCGAGGTCGATGCCGGCCTCGGCGAGGACCTCGCCGTCCTTGACGACGTCCTCGGCCAGGGTCCGGGCGTACACCGAGGTCTCGACGTCGTCGTGCACGGCACGGGTGCCGGTGCGCTCGTCGGTCGAGGCGATCGGCATGGCCAGCCCGCGCTCGGTGCCGCAGTCGTCCTCGCGGACGATGACGTCCTGCGACACGTCGACGAGACGACGGGTGAGGTACCCGGAGTCGGCGGTGCGCAGCGCGGTGTCGGCCAGCCCCTTGCGGGAGCCGTGCGTCGAGATGAAGAACTCGAGCACGGTGAGGCCCTCGCGGAAGTTCGCGCGGATCGGCCGCGGGATGATGTCGCCCTTCGGGTTCGACACCAGGCCACGCATGCCGGCGATCTGGCGCAGCTGCATCCAGTTACCACGCGCCCCCGAGGACACCATCCGGTAGATGGTGTTGCTCCGCGGGATGTTCGCCTCCATCTCCTTGGCGACCTCGTTCGTCGCCTGGGTCCAGATCTCGATGAGCTCCTGACGGCGCTCGTCGTCGGTGATGAGGCCCCGCTCGTACTGGGTCTGGACCTTCGTCGCCTTGGTCTCGTACCCGTCGAGGATCTCGAGCTTGCGCGGCGGGGTCACGACGTCGGAGATGGCCACCGTGGTGCCCGAGCGGGTCGCCCAGTGGAAGCCGTACTCCTTGAGCGCGTCGAGGCTCGCCGCGACCTGCACCTTGCTGTACCGCTCGGCGAGGTCGTTGACGATCGTCGAGAGGCGCTTCTTGTCGACCTGGTCGTTGACGTAGGGGTAGTCCTCCGGGAGCGTCTCGTTGAAGAGCGCGCGCCCGAGGGTCGTCTCGAGGATCAGGCTCGAGGCGAAGCCCTGCTCGTCGAGCTCCACGCCCTCCGGCAGCTCCGACATCGGGGTCGGGACGAGGTGCTCGAGGCGGATCCTCACCCGCGAGCCGAGCTCGATCTCGCCGGCGTCGAACGCCATCCGCGCCTCGGCCGGCGTCGAGAAGACGCGACCGGCGCCCTTGCCGTCCTCCACCTCGGAGGTGAGGTGGTAGAGGCCGATGATCATGTCCTGGGTCGGCATGGTCACCGGGCGGCCGTCGGCCGGCTTGAGGATGTTGTTCGAGGACAGCATGAGGATGCGGGCCTCGGCCTGCGCCTCCGCGGACAGCGGCACGTGCACGGCCATCTGGTCACCGTCGAAGTCCGCGTTGAACGCGGTGCAGACGAGCGGGTGGATCTGGATGGCCTTGCCCTCGACGAGCTGCGGCTCGAAGGCCTGGATGCCGAGGCGGTGCAGCGTGGGTGCCCGGTTGAGGAGCACCGGGTGCTCGGTGATGACCTCCTCGAGCACGTCCCAGACGACCGGGCGCTGGCGCTCGACCATGCGCTTGGCCGACTTGATGTTCTGGGCGTGGTCGAGGTCGACCAGCCGCTTCATGACGAACGGCTTGAAGAGCTCGAGGGCCATCTGCTTCGGCAGGCCGCACTGGTGCAGCTTGAGCTGCGGGCCGACGACGATGACCGAACGGCCCGAGTAGTCGACGCGCTTGCCGAGGAGGTTCTGGCGGAACCGGCCCTGCTTGCCCTTGAGCATGTCGGACAGCGACTTCAGCGGACGGTTGCCGGGACCCGTGACCGGGCGGCCGCGGCGGCCGTTGTCGAAGAGGCTGTCGACGGCCTCCTGGAGCATCCGCTTCTCGTTGTTGACGATGATCTCCGGCGCGCCGAGGTCGAGGAGCCGCTTGAGGCGGTTGTTGCGGTTGATGACGCGGCGGTAGAGGTCGTTGAGGT
>NZ_DAOLAC010000041.1:0-31202 GCF_035325325.1 Phycicoccus sp.
GGGGCGGCAGGGCGTGGATGAGGTGAGCTGGGATTGCCGGGGTGTCACCGGCGCGCCGGGGTGGTGTGGCACGGCGGCGAGGCGAGGGCACGGCGGCGCAGCGACGGCACGGCGGCGAGGCGAGGCGAGGGGCTGCCGGAGGACACGCGGCCACTGCGCGCCCGACCCTGGCGACCGGTCCGTCCCGCCACCTACGCTGGCGACGTGCCCGGCCACCGCATCTTCGCCACGCCCTTCGCGAGCATCTACCCGCACTACGTCGCGAAGGCCGAGCGCAAGGGTCACACCAGGGGCGAGGTCGACACGGTCATCGGCTGGCTCACCGGCTACGACGAGGCAGGGCTCGAGCGCGCGGTCGCCGACGAGGTCGACCTCGAGACCTTCTTCGCCGACGCCCCGGCGATGACGCCGAACGCCGCGCTCATCAAAGGCACGATCTGCGGCTACAAGGTCCAGGAGATCGAGGACCCGCTGATGCAGAAGATCCGGTGGATCGACCTCCTCGTCGACGAGGTGGCGCGGGGCAAGAAGATGTCGTCCATCCTGCGCGGGGGCGACGCGGCCTGAGCGCCGGCCCGGCACCGGCCGATCGGGTTCGGGGGAGCGCCGCCGGCGTGGGAGACTGGTCCGCAGTGCCCTGACCACCACCGACCGCAAGGAACCGCGCACCCGTGTCACCCCGCGCCCGCACCGTGCTGCAGCCGCACGCGACGCCGCCGGAGGCGATCCGCAACTTCTGCATCATCGCCCACATCGACCACGGCAAGTCGACCCTCGCCGACCGGATACTCCAGATCACCGGGGTGGTCGACGACCGCGCGATGCGCGCGCAGTACCTCGACCGGATGGACATCGAGCGCGAGCGCGGCATCACGATCAAGTCCCAGGCCGTCCGGATGCCGTGGGAGGTCGACGGCGCGAGCCACGTGCTCAACATGATCGACACCCCGGGCCACGTCGACTTCACCTACGAGGTCTCCCGCAGCCTCGCGGCGTGCGAGGGCGCGGTCCTCCTCGTCGATGCGGCCCAGGGCATCGAGGCCCAGACCCTCGCGAACCTCTACCTCGCGATGGAGAACGACCTCACGATCATCCCGGTGCTCAACAAGATCGACCTGCCGGCCGCCCAGCCGGAGAAGTACGCCGAGGAGCTCGCCGGGCTCATCGGCTGCGAGCCCGAGGACTGCTTCCAGGTCTCCGGCAAGACCGGCGTCGGTGTCGAGCCGCTGCTCGACGCCATCGTCGCCCAGGTCCCGCACCCGACCGGCGACGCCGACGCCCCGGCGCGCGCCATGATCTTCGACTCGGTCTACGACACCTACCGCGGCGTCGTCACCTACGTCCGGGTCGTCGACGGCAACCTCAACCCGCGCGAGCGCATCGTCATGATGTCGACCAAGGCGCACCACGAGCTGCTCGAGATCGGCGTCATCAGCCCGGAACCGTTGCCCGGCAAGGGACTCGGCGTCGGCGAGGTCGGCTACCTCATCACCGGCGTGAAGGACGTGCGCCAGTCCAAGGTCGGCGACACGGTGACCAACGCGGCCAAGCCGGCGACCGACGCGCTCGGCGGCTACCGCGACCCCAAGCCGATGGTGTTCTCCGGCCTCTTCCCGCTCGACGGCTCCGACTACCCGGACCTGCGCGACGCCCTCGACAAGCTCAAGCTCAACGACGCCGCGCTCGTCTACGAGCCGGAGACCTCGGTCGCGCTCGGCTTCGGCTTCCGCTGCGGCTTCCTCGGCCTGCTGCACCTCGAGATCGTCCGCGAGCGGCTCGAGCGCGAGTTCGACCTCGAGCTCATCTCGACCCAGCCCAACGTCGTCTACGACGTGACGATGGACGACGGCACGCGGGTCACCGTGACCAACCCCAGCGAGTTCCCCGGCGGCAAGATCGCCGAGGTCCGCGAGCCCAAGGTGCGCACCACGATCCTCGCGCCGAGCGAGTTCATCGGCGCGATCATGGAGCTCTGCCAGGGCAAGCGCGGCACGCTCCTGGGGATGGACTATTTGTCGGAGGACCGCGTCGAGATGCGTTACACGCTGCCGCTCGCCGAGGTCGTCTTCGACTTCTTCGACCAGCTGAAGTCGCGCACCCGCGGCTACGCGAGCCTCGACTACGAGCCCGACGGCGACCAGGTGGCCGACCTCGTCAAGGTCGACATCCTCCTCCAGGGCGAGACCGTCGACGCGTTCTCGGCGATCGTCCACAAGGACAAGGCGTACGGGTACGGCCTGATGATGGCCGGCAAGCTCAAGGAGCTCATCCCGCGCCAGCAGTTCGAGGTGCCGATCCAGGCGGCCGTCGGTGCCCGGGTCATCGCCCGCGAGAACATCCGCGCCATCCGCAAGGACGTCCTCGCCAAGTGCTACGGCGGCGACATCAGCCGCAAGCGCAAGCTGCTCGAGAAGCAGAAGGCCGGCAAGAAGCGGATGAAGAACATCGGGTCGGTCGAGGTGCCGCCCGAGGCCTTCATCGCGGCGCTGACCTCCGACGGAGCGGGCGCGCAGGCCACGAAGAAGTGACCGCGACCGCCGGGTCGGGCTTCCTCGCCGGCCACCGTCGCGCCCTGCTCGTCCCCACCGCGGCCCTCCTGTGGGGGACCCAGTTCGCCTTCCTCAACCCGGCGATCGGCATCATCCTCGTCTCGCTCTACGGGGCGTCGGCGACCGAGGTCGGGTTCGCGCTCGCCGCCTACAACGTCAGCGGCTTCGTGTCCACGCTCGTCGTGCCGACCCGGGCCGACCGCTCGGGCGACTACCTGCGGCCGCTGCTCTGGTGCGGCGGCTTCACGATCGCCCTGACGACCGCGCTGGCCCTCGCCACGACCCTGCCGATGGCGGTGCTCGCGCTCGTCGCGCTCGGCGGCCCGGCCGGCATCGCCATCGGGCTGATCTTCGCCCACCAGCGGTACACCGGGGCAGGGGTGCGGCAGATCATGCGCACCCGGGCGGTGTTCTCGTTCGCGTGGGTCGGTGGGCCGCCGTTCGCGGCGTTCCTCATGGGCGTCCTCGGGCACCGGTCGGTGCTCTGGGTGGTCGCGGGGCTCGGCGTGCTCGGGCTGGGCCTGACCCGGGTGATGATGCACGCGCACGCAACCTCGCCGCACGCGCGCCGGACCCCACCGGCCGGGGACCGGATGGCGGTGGCGCTGCGCCGCCCGGACGTCCTCGTCCTCCTCGCGACGTTCGTCGCGCTCGGCGCCGCGCTGCAGGCCGCCGTCTCGGCGCTGCCCCTGCTCGTCACCGGTGAGCTCGGGCTCGACCTCGAGTGGAGCGGTGTGGCGCTCGGCACCTGCGCGGCTCTCGAGATCCCGATCCTCGTCGTCCTCGGTCGGGTGACGACCCGGTTCGGCCCGCGTCGCGTGGTGGCGGTCGGCTGCCTCGCCGGCCTGCTCTACTACGCGCTGGTCACTCTCGCCGCCTCGCCGGTGGTGCTCGTCGTCGGGCAGCTGCCGAACGCGGTGTTCATCGCGACGATGTCCGGCGTGGGGCTCACGCTCTTCCAGGACGTCCTCGGCCGCCCGGGCCTGGCCAGCTCGCTCTTCATGAACACCACCCGGGTCGGCGCCATCGTCGCCGGGCCGGTCATCGCGGTCGGCGGCACAAGCGCCCTCGGCTACGCCGGTGTCTTCGCCGGCTGCGGCGTGCTCACGCTGCTCGGCCTGGTCGTGCTGGTGCTCGGGCGGTTCCGCGCCGTCGCCGCCCGCTCGCGCCGCGCCTAGGACTCACCGGGGACGACGTCGGTGGGCCAGGTGGCCGGGATGCGGGCCGACAGCCGGGTCCCGCCCCCGTCGCGGTCGCCGACCTCGAGGTGGCCCCCGAGGTCGGCGAGGTGGTCGCGCAGGAGTGTGAGCCCGACGTGGCCCTCCTCGGCCGGTCGCCCCTCGACCATCCCGCGGCCGTCGTCCTCGACCGTGACGTGCACGGTGTCGTCCTCGTGCCGGACGGCCACCCGGGCCGTCGGTGCCTCGGCGTGGGCCAGCACGTTGCGCAGCCCCTCCTGGAGGACCCGGTAGGCGACCCGGGCGACGTCGGTGCTCCACGTCGCGTCCGTCGGGACCTCCACCGTCACCGCCGTGCCGGCCCTCCGGGCCCGCTCGGCGAGGTCCTCGGCCGCGTCGTGCAGTCCCCGCCCGGACAGCGTCGGGGGGTGGATGTCGACGAGCAGCGACCGCAGGGCCTCGACGTCGCGCGCGAGGATGGTGCTCGCCTCGCCGACCGTGGCCCGGGCCGGGGCGGCCTCGGGGGTGTCGGGCAGGTGCGCGGCGACGACCGGCATCGCGTAGCGCAGCCCGGCCAGGTCCTGGACGACGCCGTCGTGGAGGTCCCGGGCGATGCGCAGCCGCTCGCGGTCCGTGGCGCGCAGGGAGTGGCGCAGCAGCCGGGCGCGGTGCTGCTCGCCGCGCTCGACCCGTCGAGCCAGCCCGACGGCGAGCGGCACCATGACGAGCATGTAGAGCAGGAGGACGCCCAGGGTCACCGGGAGCAGCTGGCCGAGGATGCCCCACTGGTTCGAGCGCATCTCCGCGGTCGAGAGGTAGGCCTCGACGACGAGGGGCGCCCCATCGGCGTCGAAGGTGCCGGCGTACACCTCGAGGAGCTCGCCCTCGGGCCGCTCCTGGACGTTCTCCTCCTTCTCGAGGTCGGACAGGTCGGCCACGACGTCGCGGGTGCCGAACAGGGCGAGCTCGTCGGGGCCGAGGTCGAAGTGCCGCCCGGTGATGCCCTCCTCGTCGCTCCACAGCACCCGTTCGTCGCTCGTCCACAGCTTGACGTGGGCGAGGGACGCGTCGGCCATCCGCGCCCGCAGGACCTCGTCGACGTGGCCGAGGGCGTCGGGGTCCCCGGCCCGGACCGCCGAGTCGACGAGCGGGGCCGCGACGGCGTTGGCGATGGTCGAGCCGCGCAGCCGTGCCTCGTGCAGCGCGGACTCCTCGGCGATCCGCGAGGTGACCACGACCGCGCCGACGCCGAGGACGACGAGCGCCACCGCGCTCAGCGCGACGAAGCGCCGGACCGCCGTGCCGACCACGCCGGTGCGGACCGGGGGTGGCGGGTCAGTCGCGGCCATCGAGCAGGCCCCGGCGGGTCGCCAGCGCGACGGCCTCCAGCTGCGAGTGCGCGCCGAGCTTGCCGAGGATGGTGGACACGTAGCCGCGACAGGTGTGCCGGGAGATGCCCAGCCGCCGGGCGATGCCGGCCGTGTCCGTCCCCTCGGCGAGCAGCTGGAGGACCTGCCGCTCGCGCGCGGTGAGCGACACCGCGGCTGAGCGGTCGCGCCGCCCGTCGAGCAGCCGGCGCAGCAGCGAGGGGTGCACGTGGAACCCGTCCCCGTCCTGCTCGCTGCGCAGCGCGCCGAGGAGGTCCTCCAGCGAGCCGTCCTTGGGGAGCAGGGCGCGGGCGCCGGCGTCCACGGCGCGCTGCAGCAGCGGTTCGGTGGCGAACGCGGTGAGGACGACCACCCGCACCTGCGGGAGCCGCGCGGTGAGCGAGGCGGTCGCGTGCAGGCCGTCCCCGTTGCCGATCTTGACGTCCATGACGACCGCGTCCGGTCGCTCGGCCTCGACGAGCGCGAGGCCGTCCTCGACGGTGTGCGCGGCCCCGACGCACACGAGGTCCGGCTCGGCGTCTATCGCGCGGGCGAGGAGGTCGGTGAAGGTGCGGTGGTCGTCGACGACGACCACGCGGACCACGTCCGACCGCTGCGCACCCTGCTCGTCCGCCACGGGACCAGTGTGCGGGAGGGTGCGGCCGGCGTCAGGGGAATCGTGGAGCGGAGCCGCAGCCCGCCGTCGCCCCCGCCGGAGCCACCCGTCCCGGGGCGCGCGGGATGGGCGGCGGCGACCACCGCGCCCGCACCCGGCACGCGGGCGAGGAGGTCGTTCGCCAGCTCGTGGTCGTGCAGGGCGGTGGCCGCGGCGGCGGCGCGCACGAGCGCGTCGCGCAGGGCCGCCTCGTGCGCCTCGCGGGCGCGGACCGCCCAGGGCGCCTGCCCCTCGCTGGCGAGCAGCGCACCGCCGAACGAGCGCAGCGCCCGCAGGGTGAGGGCGAGCGTCGTGCTCGGTCCGGTGCGGGCCGCCCGGTCCAGCAGCCGCCGGGCGACCACGTGGTCGACGACGGCCCAGCCCGGTGCCAGCCGCCAGCCCGACTCGTCGGCGACGACGAGACCCGGTTCGTCGAGGGCCTCGGCGAGGGCGGCGGCGTCGGCGCGGAGACGCTCCATCGGCCCGAGGTCGGCGACGAGGTCGTGCTCGCGCACCGGCGCGCCGTCGACGAGCGCCAGGCGGCCGAGCAGCCGGCGCGCCCGGGGGCCGCCGAGGGCATCGCCGGTCAGCCCGCCCGTGGGGGTGACCACGGTCGTCGTGCCGCACAGGCGGACCTCGGGCATCGCGGCCTCGTGGGGTCGGTCGGCGCCCGTCGGGCGACGGGTCACGTCCATCGTCGGTCGGTGGCCGTCGGACCGGTACCCGCAGATGCGCGGCCGCGTACCCCCTCAGATGAGGGGGTCGACCGGCAGGCTCGACTCGTCGACCCCGGGCGCCCGCACCGGCGCGTCGGCCCACCGGCTGGGGTCGTCGGCCAGCTCGACGAGGGCCCGCAGGTCGGCCGGCCACACCTCGTCGCCGGTGGCCTCGAGGGCGTCGAGGCCCCACCAGCGGATGTCGGCCACGGTGAGCCGCTCCTCCTCGGTGTGCCCGGTGGTGTCGACCTCGAACGCGGGGACCCGTACCCGGAAGAACACCTCGGTCTGGTCGACGACCTTGTCGCTGAAGCCGTGCAGGACCATCCGCTCGAGCAGCGGTCCGTCGACGTCGCCCGCCGCGACGACGAGGCCGGTCTCCTCGGCGAGCTCGCGGACGGCCGCCTCCACGTCCGCCTCGCCCGGGTCCACGCCGCCGCCCGGGGTCGACCACCAGTGGGCGACCGGGTCGAGGCCGAGGTCGGAGTCGAGGATGAGCAGCAGCCGCTCGTCCTCGTCCTGGAGCAGGACGCGGACGGCGCGACGCTCGAACCGCGGCCGGTCCTGCGGGGCGGGGACGACGAACCCGGGCTGCCCGGGGAGCGGGGAGGTCACCTGCCTCACGCTAACCGGCGCCGGTCGCTACCGGCGGGTAACATCCGGGGCGTGCCCGACACCGCTGCGCTCTACCGCCGTCTCGCCGCCCGCCCCCTCGGCAAGGAGGCCTTCTCGGCGCTCTTCGCCCTCAGGGCGCCGTACTTCCGCACCGTGCGCCCGCGGGTGCGCGAGATGGGGCCGCACCACGCCGCCCTGACCGTCGCGAAGCGGTGGGGCGTGCAGAACCACCTCGGCACGGTGCACGCCATCGCCGTGTGCAACGGGCTCGAGGCGGCGATGGGCCTGCTCGCCGAGGCGACGACGCCGCCGACCCACCGGTGGATCCCCAAGGGCATGGAGGTCCGCTACCTCGCGAAGTCGACCACCGACCTGCTGTGCACCGCCGACACGACCTCGGCCGACTGGGCGGTCGGCGCCGCGGGGGACGTGCCCGTGTCGGTGCGCGCCGTGCGCACCGACGGCACGGTGGTCGTCGAGGGCACGATCACCATCTACGTGAGCGAACGACCCTCTCGCTGAACGCCATCCGTCAAGGACGGGTGAGCCGCAGCCGCAGGCGCTCGACGTCGTCGGCGCTCCAGCCGTGGTCGCCCAGCCAGCCCGGCGCGCCACCCCAGCCGTCGTCGACGGCCTCGAGGATGGTCGTCATCGTCTCCGCCCGCGGCGTCTGGTCGGCGACCGCCTGGCCCCGGAGCGCCGGGCCCTGGGAGTCGGTGCGCGCGATGCGCTCGATGATCTGCTCGATGCGCTCGGCGGACAGCACGTAGTCGGCGACGATCTCCTCGCGCGGGACGCCGGCGACGTCGAGGGCCATCGCGACGACCGTGCCGGTGCGGTCCTTGCCCGCGGCGCAGTGCACGACCGCGGCGCCACGCGCGTCGGCCACGGCCCGCAGCGCCGCGGACACGGAGTCGGGTCGCTTGGCGAGGTAGCCGAGGTAGTGGGTCGACCAGAAGTCGGCGTCGCGGACGACACGGTCCGGGGGCGGCAGGGCGAGGGCCCGGGCGGCCACGTCGTCGGCCGACTCCGCCGGGCGCGGCGGCAGCAACGAGTGGTGGTGGTGGGTGAGGCTCTCGACCCGGCGCAGCGGCCCGTCGCCCTCGAGGTGCAGCTCGGTCTCGGTGCGCAGGTCGACGACGTCGGTGACGCCGAGGTCGCGGACGAGGCGGTCGACGTCGGCCTCGGTGAGGTCCTGGAGGTTGTCCGAGCGGATGAGCCGGCGCGGCACGACACGGCCGCCGTCACGGGTCGGCAGGCCGCCGAGGTCGCGCATGTTGGCGAGCCCGTCGAGGTCGATCCAGCGCTCCGGCATCCGGTCATCGTAGGAGGCGACCGATGACCGGCCGGGGGCGGGGGAGCGGCCGGTGGACGACGTCGGCGAGACTGGTGGGGTGCCCCGACTGCCCGACGGCGACCCCGCGCCGCCCTCCGGCGAGCTGCCGCCCGGCGCCCTGGACCGGCTCGCCGAGGGCCGGCTCGCCGAGGGCCGGCTCGGCGTCTACCTCCACGTGCCGTTCTGCTCGGTGCGGTGCGGGTACTGCGACTTCAACACGTACACGCTGACCGAGCTCGGCCCGGGCGCCTCGACGGCCGACTTCGCGGACACCGCCCTGGCCGAGCTCGACCTCGCGGCGCGGGTCGTCGGCGACGCCGCGCCCCCGGTCGCCACGGTCTTCGTCGGCGGTGGCACCCCGACGCTGCTCCCACCGGCGGACCTCGTGCGGATGCTCGACGGCGTCCGCGAGCGCTTCGGACTCGCCGACGACGCCGAGGTGACCACCGAGGCCAACCCCGACTCGGTGACCCCCGCCGGGCTCGCCGAGCTCGCGGCCGGCGGCTTCACCCGGGTGAGCATCGGGATGCAGAGCGCGGTCCCGCACGTGCTCGCCACCCTCGACCGCACCCACGACCCGGCACGCGTCGGGCTGGCGGTGGCGGCGGCCCGGGACGCCGGCCTCGCGACGAGCCTGGACCTCATCTACGGCACGCCGGGGGAGTCCCTCGACGACTGGCGCACGAGCCTGGAGACCGCGCTCGCCCTCGAGCCCGACCACGTCTCGGCCTACGCGCTCGTCGTCGAGGAGGGCACCCGGATGGCGCGGCAGGTCGCCCGCGGCGAGCTGCCCGCGCCGACCGGCGACGACGAGGCCGACAAGTACGAGCTCGCGGACGCGCTCCTCGCGGCGGCCGGCTACGACTGGTACGAGGTGAGCAACTGGGCCCGGACCCCGGCCGACCGCTGCCGCCACAACGAGGGGTACTGGCGCGGCGACGCGTGGTGGGGCGTCGGGCCCGGCGCCCACGGGCACGTCGGCGGGGTGCGCTGGTGGAACGTCAAGCACCCGCGGGTGTACGCGGCGCGGCTCGCGGCGGGGGAGTCCCCGGCGGCCGGCCGGGAGGTGCTGACGGCCGAGCAGCGCCGGGACGAGGAGGTGCTCCTCGGGGTGCGGCTGCGCGAGGGGCTGGACCTCGCGCGTCTCGACGACGTGGGCCGCACGGCCGTCGCCGGGTTGGTCGCCGACGGCCTGCTCGAGGGTGCGGCGGCGGTCCGCGACCGTCGGGCCGTGCTCACCCTGCGGGGCCGCCTGCTCGCCGACACGGTCGTGCGCCGGCTGCTCGGGTCCTGACGGACCGGCAGCCGGCGCACGCGTCGGGTCAGCGGACGAACTTCGGGACCAGCGGCGGGTCCCACCACTCGCCGTTGTTGGCCTTGACCGCACCGATGATGTGCATGACCAGCGCCCAGATGCCGACGACGAAGATCGTCACGAAGCCGACGAGCACGAGCATGAGCACGAACGAGATGACGACGCCGATGGCGGTCGTGATCTGGATGTTCAGCGAGTTCGCCGAGTGCGCCCGGACGAACGGCCCGCGGTCCTTGTACAGCAGGTAGATGATCAGGCTGCCGACGAAGCCGAGCACGCCGGAGGTGACGACCATCGCCACCGCGCCGATGACGTGGCTGAGCATCGCCCACTGCTTCTCCTCCTGCGGGGAGATCGGGGTCGGCGCGGCCGGGGCGGGGTAGGGCTGCTGGTACTGGGGCTGCTGGTACTGCGACTGCTGGTACTGCGGTGCCGCGTACTGCTGCTCGGGAGCCGCGTACTGGGCGCCCGGCGGCGGTGGCGGGGCCTGCTCGGACACGGCCGGGGCCTCGGGGGCGGGCGGGGGCTCGGGGGTGCCCTGCGGGGCGTCGTCGCGAGGGGTGTTCTCGCTCATCTCTCCTCCTTGGAGTGGGTCTGGTCCCATCGAACACCCGACGCGGGGCGGACGCACGGGGTTCCGGGGGCATGTCGGGGACGGCTTCGGGGTCGGTTCAGGGCCGACCCCTAGGCGAGCCGGCCGCGCGCGGCCAGACTGGGCCCCATGGAGCTCGTCGACCGGGTGCGTGCGGTGCTCCCGCCCGCCGAGGAGAAGCGGATGTTCGGCGGCGTCGGCTTCATGGTCGAGGGCGCGCTCGCCTGTTCGCTCAGCCCGCGGGGGCTGCTCGTGCGCACCGGTCCGGACCGCTTCCCCGAGCTCGTCGCCCGGCCGGGGGCCGAGCCGATGCGGATGGCCGGCCGCGCGAGCCGGGGCTGGGTCGAGGTCTCCCTCGAGGTCCTGGCGGACGAGGCCGTCCTGCGGGACTGGCTCGCGGTCGCCGTCGCCGCGGCGCGCGAGGTCGGCGGAAGTCGCTAGGCCGGGGCGGTCACGAAGTCGATGAGCTCCTCGACCCGTCCGAGCAGCTCGGGCTCGAGGTCGGTCCACGAACCCACCGACGCGAGGATGCGCCGCCACGCCCGCGCCATGTCGGCCTGGGTCTCGTGCGGCCAGCCGAGGTGGGCGGCGATGCCGTGCTTCCACGAGGTGCCCCGCGGGACCACCGGCCAGGCGTCCATCCCGAGCCGCCCGGGGCGCACGGACTGCCACACGTCGACATAGGGGTGCCCGACGACGAGCACGTGCTCGGACCACGGGCGCAGGGCTCGCGCCTCCTCGACGACCCGCCACTCCTTGGTGCCGGGGACGAGGTGGTCGACGAGCACGCCCATCCGTCGCCCGGGGCCGGGCGCGAAGTCACGGATGGCCCCGGCGAGGTCGTCGACGCCGTCGAGCATCTCGACGACGACGCCCTCGACCCGCAGGTCGTCACCCCACACCTTCTCGACGAGCTCGGCGTCGTGCTTGCCCTCGACGAAGATCCGCGAGCCCGCGGCGACCCGGGCGCGCTGCCCGCGGACCGCCACCGACCCGCTCGCCGTCCGCGACCCGGCCGCCCGGGCGGTCTCCAGCCGGCGCGACTCCGCGTCCCGCGGCGGGACGAGGGTGACCGGCGAGCCGTCGACGAGGAAGCCCGGGCCGAGCCGGAAGCCCTTGACCCGGCCGCGCCGGTCCTCGAGGTGCACGACGTGGAGGCCACCGGCCTTCTCGACGCGGACGACCGCCCCGCACCAGCCGGTCTCGACGTCCTCGACGACCGTGCCGGGCTCGGCGGGCAGCTCGACCGACCGGCCGCGCGCGGGACGCCGCCAGTCGCCGGAGAGCACGTCGGAGCCGTACCTGTCCACCACGGCGGCGAGGCTAGCCGGGGGAGGCATCGCGGGCGGGGAGCGGCACGCGGTCCGTGCTCCCGGCTTTCGCGCCGCGCCCGGAGTCGACGTAGGATTGGCACTCGGACGGCGAGAGTGCCAACCCCGCCGCCCGCCCGATCCGACGAGCGCAGCGGAGGTGCACCCGATGAGCGAGGACCGGCGGCTGCGCGTGCTGCGCGCCATCGTCCAGGACTACGTCCACACGTCCGAGCCGGTCGGCTCCAAGGCGCTGCTCGAGCGCCACCACCTCGGGGTCTCGGCCGCGACCGTCCGCAACGACATGGCCGCGCTCGAGGAGGAGGGGCTCATCGCGGCCCCGCACACGAGCGCCGGGCGGGTGCCGACCGACGCCGGCTACCGGCTGTTCGTCGACCGGCTCTCCCAGATCAAGCCGATGACCGGCGCCGAGCAGCGGGCCATCGCGCACTTCCTCGAGGGCGCCGTCGACCTCGACGACGTCGTCGACCGCACGGTGCGCCTCCTCGCGTCGCTGACCCGCCAGGTCGCCGTCGTCCAGTACCCGTCGCTGTCGCGCTCCTCGGTCCGGCACGTCGAGCTGGTGCCGATCGGCGGCTCGCGGCTGCTCGTCGTCCTCATCACGACGACCGGGCGGGTCGAGCAGCGGGTCATCGACGTCGGTGCCGACCTGGGCACCGACGACGGTGAGCGCACCCTCGCGGCCCTGCGCACCGAGCTGAACACGGCGACCACCGGGCGCACGCTCGCCGACGCCGGCGCCGAGCTGTCCTCGGTGCCCGAGCGGTTCGACCCGGAGGACCGCGACGTCGTGCGCGCCGTCGTCTCCTCGCTCCAGGACTCCCTCGTCGAGGAGCGGGAGGAGCGGGTCGTCCTCGCCGGCACGGCCAACCTCGCACGGGCCGGCGCGGACTTCACCTCGAGCATCGGCCCGGTGCTCGAGTCGCTGGAGGAGCACGTCGTCCTCCTCAAGCTGCTCGGCACCGTCGCCGAGCAGGGCGGCACCCTCGCGGTGCGCATCGGGCACGAGAACCCCTACGCCGGGCTGCAGTCCACCTCGATGGTGACGACCGGCTACGGCTCCGGCGCCGACCTCGTCGCCGGCCTCGGGGTCGTCGGCCCGACCCGCATGGACTACCCGTCGACGATGGCCGCGGTGCGCGCCGTCGCCACGTACGTCTCCCGGATCCTCGCGGACTGACGCGAGCGACCCGCCACCCACGACCACGGAGGACCCCCCACCCGTGAACGACTACTACGCCGACCTCGGCGTCGCCCGCGACGCGAGCCCCGAGGACATCAAGCGCGCCTACCGGCGGGCCGCCCGCCGGCTGCACCCGGACGTCAACCCGGGGCCGGAGGCCGAGGAGCAGTTCAAGAAGGTCTCGCAGGCCTACGACGTGCTCTCCGACGCCGACAAGCGCCGGCAGTACGACATGGGGGCCGACCCGTACTCGAACGGCGCGGCGAGCTTCGGGCAGGGCTTCTCCTTCAGCGACATCATGGACGCGTTCTTCGGCGGGGCCGGGCCGGGCGCCGCCGCCGGCCCGCGCTCGCGGACCACCCGCGGCCAGGACGCGCTGGTTCGGCTCGACATCGACCTCGGGGACGCCGTGTTCGGTGGCGAGAAGGAGCTGACCATCGACACCGCGGTGGCCTGCTCGACCTGCCACGGCGACGGCCGCCAGCCCGGGACCGGCGCGCGCACCTGCGACGTCTGCGAGGGCCGCGGCGAGATCCGTCAGGTGCAGCGCAGCTTCCTCGGCCAGGTGATGACCACCCGTCCGTGCATGACCTGCCAGGGCTTCGGCCAGATCATCACCGACCCCTGCTACGAGTGCAGCGGCGACGGCCGGGTCCGGACCCGCCGCACCCTCACCCTCAAGGTCCCGGCGGGCGTCGACACCGGCACCCGCATCCAGCTGGCCGGTGAGGGCGAGGTCGGCCCGGGCGCAGGCCCGGCCGGTGACCTCTACGTCGAGGTGGCCGTGCGCCGGCACCCGGTCTTCCAGCGCCGTGGCGACGACCTCCACGCCAGCATCGAGCTGCCGATGACGGCGGCCGCGCTCGGCGCCTCCCTCTCGCTCGACACCTTCGACGGGCCGCAGGAGCTCGACGTGCGCCGCGGTACGCAGTCCGGCGACACCATCACGCTGCGCGGCCTCGGCGTCACCCACCTGCGCGGTGGCGGGCGCGGCGACGTCGTCGTGCACACCGCCGTGCAGACGCCGACCCGGCTCGACGACGAGCAGGAGGAGCTGCTCCGCCGGCTCGCGGTGGCCCGCGGCGAGGAGCGCCCGCAGGGGCGGGTGGCCAATCCGGCGGAGGGTGGCCTGTTCGGCAAGCTCCGCGACGCCTTCAAGGCCCGCTGACCTCCCGGCACGATGACCCTGCCCGTCCACCTCGTGCCCGAGGGCTCGCTGGCCGGCACCCGGCCGGGGGCGCTCGTGCGCCTGGACGGCGCCGAGGGCCGGCACGCGGTCGCGGTGCGCCGCACCCGGGTCGGGGAGCGGCTCGTCCTCGCCGACGGGCTCGGCCGCTCGGTCGAGGGCGAGGTGGTCGAGGTCGGTCGCGACGTCCTCGACCTGCGCGTGGACACCGTGCGGCACGAGCCCGAGCCGTCTCCGCGGTTCGTCCTCGTCCAGGCGCTCGCCAAGGGCGACCGCGACGACCAGGCGGTCGAGGCGGCGACCGAGTGCGGGGTCGACGAGGTCGTGCCGTGGCAGGCGGCCCGCAGCATCGTCCAGTGGCGGGGAGAGCGCGGCGAGAAGGCACGCGGCAAGTGGGACGCCGTCCTCGTGGCCGCGACCAAGCAGTCGCGCCGCACCCGTCGGCCGGTGCTCGCCCCGACGGCGACGACGCCCGACCTCGTGGCGCGGGCCCGCGGCGGCGCCCTCGTGCTCGTCCTCCACGAGGACGCCGACGCGCCGCTGGCGGCCGTCCGGCTGCCGGAGTCCGGGGACGTGCTCGTCGTCGTCGGACCGGAGGGCGGCATCGCGCCCGAGGAGGTCGCGGCGCTCGAGGCGGCGGGCGCGCGCAGCGTGCGGCTCGGGCCCACCGTGCTGCGCGCCTCGAGCGCCGGCCCGGCCGCCCTCGCGGTGCTCAGCGCGGCGTCGCGCTGGCGCTGACGGCTCCGCTCAGCGGACCGTGAAGGGCTGGCTCGTCTCGGCCACGACGGTCGTGCCGTCGGCCATGCTGTCCTCCACGAGGTGGAGGACGTACGAGCCCGCGCCGAGACGGCCGAGCGACAGCGACCACGTCCCGCGGTCCGG
The DNA here is from genome assembly GCF_035325325.1 of Phycicoccus sp. Lineage (NCBI taxonomy): Bacteria > Bacillati > Actinomycetota > Actinomycetes > Micrococcales > Intrasporangiaceae > Phycicoccus > Phycicoccus sp. The sequence continues at coordinate 14,906 of NZ_DAOLAC010000041.1, forward strand.
CGCGCCGATGCTCGCCATCACCGAGCCCGAGCGCAGGACGGCACCGTCGCGCAGCAGCTCCCAGCGGAAGGTCGCCTCGAACGCGGAGGCCTCGCCGCGCGCGGTCACGGGACCGGCCGGCAGCACCTGCGCCCGCGTCGGGGAGGTCACCCAGAGGGACGCGAGGTCGGCGCCGTAGTCGGTACGGGCCGCGGGTCGGTCGTAGGTGCGGCTCGTCGGGAGCCCGGGGAAGAGCTCGGTGGCGCCGTCGGCGAGCACGAAACGCACCGGTGCGCTCGACCCCGCAGCGGCCTGGACGGTCCAGACGAGCTGCTGGACGCTGACCCGCTCCACGTCCGCACTGAACCCGGTCGGTCCGGCACCGCTGAGCGTGACCGTGATCCCCGACGGTGCGAGGGCCACGGCCACCAGCCGGACTCCGCCCCACGACCGCACGTAGCCGTCGGCGTGCGGCGCCTGGCCGGCGAGGGCGAGGGCGACCGCCGCCTCGGCGCGGGCGGTCGGCGTGGCGTCACGCGTCACGCCGGGCGCGTTGAGCCACTCGCGGTAGAGGCGGTACCGCCGCAGCGCGGGGTCGTTCGGGGCGACGAGGTAGACCGGGAGGGCCGCGAGGGCGGTGGCCGGCGCCGACGTGGTGGTGGCGCTGGGGGAGGGGCTCGTCGTCGGCGAGGTCGTCGCCGTGGGGGCGGGGGAGGTCGGGGTGGCGGAGGCGGTCGGTCCGGCGGGGACCGGCGCCTCGTCGGAGTGCGGCAGGTGGGCCAGCCACGCGCCGCCGACGACGGCGGCGACGGCCGCGGCGGCGAGCAGCGGCACCCAGCGGCGCGGCCGGTGCCCGGCGGCCTCGAGGACGTCCTCGAGAAGGTCGGGGGGGTCGACGAGGGAGGCCCGGTGCCGGAGCGCGCTGCGCAGCCGCTCCTCCTCGCGCGAGGTCGACATGGGGTCCATCACCGCTCCCGTCCCGCCCGCAGCGCGGCGAGGCCGCGGTGGGCGTGCGTCTTGACCGACCCGGGCGAGATGCCGAGCGCCTCGGCGATCTCGGCCTCCGGCAGGTCGAGGTAGTAGCGCAGCACGAGCACCTCTCGCTGGCGCTGCGGCAGGTGGGTCAGCGCGCGGACGAGCTCGTCGTGCTCCTCGGCGGCCACGGCCTGCTCGTCCGGCCCGGGTGGGGCGGCCGCCCGCTCGGCCGCGAGGACCGCGACGTACCGCTCGCGCACACCGCGCCGGCGCAGCGCGGAGCGCGCCCCGTTGACCACCGCGCGCCGGACGTAGGCGGCCCCCGCCGCCTCGTCGCGCAGCCGCGACCACCGGCGGTGGGCGGCCACGAAGGCGTCCTGGACGACCTCCTCGGCCTCCTGCTCGTCGTGGAGGAGCAGCCAGGCGAGGCGCACCAGGCCGCGCGCGTGCGCCGCGTACAGCTCGCCGATCGCGAGGTCCGCGTCGCTGCGCCGGTCCACGGCAGCCATTGTCACGCCCCCAAGACGCGCGGCGGGGGAGGTCGGTTGACACGCCGGCCGGTGTCGTCGCCGCCGCCTAGGGTGTGCGCCGTGGAGCTCGAGTTCTCCGGCGAGGTCGTCGAGTGGCGCGGTCCCGCACCGCACCACTTCGTCGCGCTGCCCGAGGCCGAGGCGGAGCGCGTCCACGAGGTGGCGCGGCTGGCGACCTACGGGTGGGGGTGCATCCCGGTCTCCGGCCGGCTCGGCCGCAGGGACTTCACGACCTCGCTCTTCCCGAAGGACGGCGGGTACCTGCTGCCGCTCAAGGTCGCCGTCCGGCGGCGCGAGGCCGTCGCCCTCGGCGACGTCGTCACGGTGCGGCTCGCCATCGACGTGTGAGCGGTCAGACGACGCACAGCTCGTTGCCCTCGGGGTCGGCCAGGACGACGTGGTCGAGGTGGCCCCCGGCCTCGTGCTCGGCGAGGACCGCCCCACCGGCCGCGAGCAGCCGCTCGACCGTCGCCGTGATGGCCGCCCGCCGCTCGTCGGCCGGTCGGGCCCGCCCGCCACTGACCTGGAGGTCGAGGTGCAGCCGGTTCTTGGCCGTCTTGGGCTCCGGGACCTTCAGGAAGGTGATCTGCGGACCGACGCCCTCGGGGTCGACGATGGAGGCGCCGTCGTCCCACTCGTCCTCGGGCACCTCGAAGGCCCCGAACCACTCCTCCCAGGTGGCGAAACCGGTCGTCGGCGGCGCCTCGACGTAGCCGAGCGCCTCGCGCCAGAAGGCCGCCACCCGTCGCGCGTCCGCGCAGTCCACGGTCATCGTCCACCGCACCGCCATCGACCCTCTCCCGTCCTCGGATGCACCCCATCCCACCGCGGGCCACCGACAGCGCGCGAGCGCAACGGTGCGCGGGTGGGCGAGGGCCCCTAGGGTCGGTCGCATGACGGACACGAGCGCGGACTGCATCTTCTGCCGGATCGTCGTGGGGGAGGTCCCCGCCGACGTCGTCGCCGAGACCGAGACGTCGCTGGCCTTCCGCGACCTCCAGCCGCAGGCCCCCACGCACGTCCTCGTCGTGCCCCGGCGGCACGTCCCGGACGTCGGGTCGCTCGCGCTGGCCTCGCCGGAGGAGCTGGCCGACGCGGTCGGGCTGGCCGCGCGGGTCGCCGCCGACGAGGGGCTCGCGGGGTTCCGGCTCGTCGCCAACACGGGTGCGGCCGCCCAGCAGTCGGTCTTCCACTGCCACCTCCACGTCGTGGGCGGCCGCGACCTCACCTGGCCGCCCGGCTGAGCAGGGCTCCGAACGGCCCGGTTCCCGGGTGAACCGGCAGGCCCCCGGCCCGTAGACTGGGCCCACGATGAGCGACGCCCATACCGACGAGCCCGCGACCACGCCCGGCTCCACCCAGAGCCACCCGCACGTGCCGCAGCACACGGTGACGATCCCCGCCGACGTGCAGATGGTCACCCTCCTCGGCCCGCGCGACGAGCTGCTGCGCACGATGGAGCGCCAGTTCCCGCAGGTCGAGCTGCACGTGCGCGGCAACGAGTTCCACATCGCCGGGCCGAGCGCCGAGGTCGCCCTCGTCGAGCGCCTCCTCGACGAGCTGCTCGACGTCATCGACGGCGGCCAGCCGCTCAACCGCGACGCCGTCGAGCGCTCCATCCAGATGCTCCGGGCGCAGACCGTCGAGCGCCCCGCCGACGTGCTGACGATGAACATCGTCTCCAACCGCGGGCGCACCATCCGGCCCAAGACCCTCAACCAGAAGCGCTACGTCGACGCCATCGACGAGAACACGATCGTGTTCGGCATCGGCCCGGCCGGCACCGGGAAGACCTACCTCGCGATGGCCAAGGCGGTCGCGGCGCTGCAGGCCAAGCAGGTCAACCGGATCATCCTCACCCGGCCGGCGGTCGAGGCGGGGGAGAGGCTCGGCTTCCTGCCCGGCACGCTCAACGACAAGATCGACCCCTACCTGCGGCCGCTCTACGACGCGCTGCACGACATGGTCGACCCCGACTCCATCCCGCGGCTCATGGCCTCCGGCACGGTCGAGGTCGCGCCGCTGGCCTACATGCGCGGGAGGACCCTGAACGACGCGTTCATCATTCTCGACGAGGCGCAGAACACCTCGGCCGAGCAGATGAAGATGTTCCTCACCCGGCTCGGCTTCGGCTCGAAGATGGTCGTCACCGGCGACGTCACCCAGGTCGACCTGCCGGGTGGCACGCAGAGCGGGCTGCGCATCGTGCGCGACATCCTCGGTGGCATCGACGACGTCCACTTCGCCGAGCTCACTGCCACCGACGTCGTCCGGCACCGTCTCGTCGGGGACATCGTCGACGCCTACGGCCGCTGGGACGCGGTCCAGCAGAAGGGGCCCCGCCGGGGCCCCGTCCGCCCGCCGGCGCGCCGCACCGAGCACCAGGACCGGCCGGGCTCGTGAGCATCGACGTCCTCAACGAGACGGAGGTCGAGGTCGACGAGCTCGAGCTGGTCGCCTGCGCCCGGTACGTCCTCGAGCAGATGCGCGTGCACCCGCAGGCCGACCTCTGCCTCCGCCTCGTCGACGAGCCGGCGATGGAGACCCTCCACGTGCAGTGGATGGACCTGCCCGGTCCCACCGACGTCATGAGCTTCCCGATGGACGAGCTGCGCCCGGGGCGCGACGGCGCGCCGCCGGAGGAGGGCGTGCTCGGCGACATCGTCCTCTGCCCGACGGTCGCCGCGAAGCAGGCCCGCGAGGCCGGCCACGCCACCGAGGAGGAGCTGCTCCTCCTCACCACCCACGGCATCCTCCACCTGCTCGGCTTCGACCACGCGGAGCCGGACGAGGAGAAGGAGATGTTCGAGCTCCAGCGCCAGCTGCTGCTCACCTTCCTCGCGACCCGCGGTCGCCCGGGCGCCTGAGCCGGGAGACGTCATGACCCGGCTCGTCGTCGCGGCCGTCCTCGCCACCGTCGTCGCGTTCCTCATCTCGATGGCGGAGTCAGCCTTCCAGCGGATGTCGCGGGTGCGCGCCGAGGAGCTGGCCGAGGAGGGCCGCCCCGGCGCCGTCGCCCTCGAGCGCGTCGTCGGCGACACCGCCGCCTACCTCTCGGTCCTCTCCTTCCTGCGGGTCATCGCCGAGTCGACCGCGGCGGTGATGGTCACGCTCGCCGCCGTCGACGTCGTCGAGGGCACGTGGCAGCCCTTCCTCGTGGCCATCGGCGTCATGGCGCTGATCAGCTTCGCCATCGTCGGGGTCTCGCCGGGCACCCTGGGCCGCCAGCACAGCACCCGCGTCGCGCTGCTGGCGGCGCCGGTGGCCATCTGGCTGCGTCGCGTCCTCGGGCCGTTCTCGCGCCTCCTCATCGCGCTGACCAACGCGGTCACCCCCGGAAAGGGCTTCCGCGACGGGCCGTTCGAGAGCGAGTCCGAGCTGCGCGACCTCGTCGACGTCGCGCGCGAGAACCGGCTCATCGAGGCCGGCGAGCGCGAGATGATCCACTCCGTCTTCGAGCTCTCCGACACCTGGACCCGCGAGGTGATGGTGCCGCGGACCGACATGGTGGCGATCGACGACGACCGCGTCTGCCGGCAGGCGATGAAGCTGTTCATCCGCTCCGGGTTCTCGCGCATCCCCGTCATCGGCGACGACGTCGACGACGTCGTCGGCATCCTCTACCTCAAGGACGTCGTCCGCCGGATCAACGCCGACCCCACCGCGGACGGGCTCCCGGTGACCGAGCTGATGCGCCCCGCCCGGTTCGTGCCCGACAGCAAGCCGGTCGACGCGCTGATGCGCGAGCTGCAGCTCGAGCAGACCCACCTCGCCGTCGTCGTCGACGAGTACGGCGGCACGGCCGGGATCGTCACCATCGAGGACATCCTCGAGGAGATCGTCGGGGAGATCACCGACGAGTACGACCGCGAGGCCCCCGAGGTCGAGGAGCTGCCGGACGGTCGCACGCGGGTCGCGGCGACGATGCACGTCGACGACCTCGCCGAGCTGTTCGACGTCGACCTCGAGGAGGACGAGGTCGACACCGTCGGCGGCCTCATCGGCAAGACGACCGGGATGGTGCCCATCCTCGGGTCCACCTGCGAGGTCGCCGGGCTGCGGCTCACCGCGGAACGGATGTCCGGGCGCCGCCACCGCGTCGCCACCGTGCTCGTCGAGCGGGTCGCACCCGAGCGCCCCGCCGACGCAGAGCTCGAGGAGAGTGTCGGATGACCGACCAGCCGTACGTCGCCGGGTTCGCGAGCCTCGTCGGCCGCCCGAACGCCGGCAAGTCGACGCTGACCAACGCCCTCGTCGGGCAGAAGGTGGCGATCACCTCGAGCAAGCCGCAGACGACGCGGCACACCATCCGCGGGATCGTCACGACGGACACGGGCCAGCTCGTCCTCGTCGACACCCCGGGCCTGCACCGGCCGCGCACCCTGCTCGGGGAGCGGCTCAACGACCTCGTCCGCGAGACCCTGCTCGAGGTCGACGTCATCGGCTTCTGCCTGCCGGCCGACCAGCGGGTCGGTCCCGGTGACCAGTTCATCGCCAACGAGCTCGCGGAGCTGCGCCGGGGCCGGAAGGTGCCCGTCGTCGCCCTCGCGACGAAGTCGGACGCCGTCGACCGGCAGCGGCTCGCGGAGCACCTCATCGCCGTCGACCGGCTCGGCGACTGGGACGACATCGTGCCCTGCTCGGCGACCCGTGGGGACCAGGTCGACGTCGTCGCGGGGGTGCTCATGGGGCACCTGCCGCCGTCGCCCGGGCCGCTGTACCCGGACGGGCAGCTGACCGACGAGCCGGAGGCCGTCATGGTCGCCGAGCTGGTCCGCGAGGCGGCACTCGAGGGCGTGCGCGACGAGCTGCCGCACAGCCTCGCCGTCGTCGTCGAGGAGATGGTGCCGCGCGAGGACCGCCCGGACGACGACCCGCTGCTCGACGTGCGCGTCCACGTCTTCGTCGAGCGCGACAGCCAGAAGGCGATCGTCATCGGGCGGGGCGGCTCGCGGCTGCGCGAGGTCGGCACGAACGCGCGGCGTGGCATCGAGGCCCTGCTCGGCCAGCGCGTGCACCTCGACCTGCACGTCAAGGTGGCCAAGGACTGGCAGCGCGACCCCAGGCAGCTGCAGCGCCTCGGGTTCTGACGAGCGTCGACGGGAGGCTCAGCCGGCGCCGACGAGCATCGCGACGGCGTGGCTGCGGCTGCGCGCCCCGAGCCAGTCGACGATGGCGCGCACCTCGGCGGAGACCGTGCGGGCGCTGACGCCGAGCTCCTCGGCGATCTCCCGGTCCGAGTGGCCGTCGAGGAGCAGGAGCGCGACCTGCAGGCGTCGTTCGGGGAGAGGCGGTCGGAGTCCGGCCTCCTGCCAGGGGAGGGAGGCCTCCCAGCACTCGAGGAACGCGGCCGACGCCGCCGCCACGAGCGTCGGGTCCTCGGTGTACCAGGCGTACTCGGGGGCGGGGCGGCTCACCGGAGGGCTGAAGACCAACCACCTCTCGTCGGCCACGAGCAGTGACAGCGGGACGGCACCCACCCGGAGTGCGGGCTCCAGCGACGTGGCGAGTGGTTGGTCGCGCTGCATGTTCCACACGCTGTGCCGCGTCCGGGCCTCGAGGTCCTCGAGCACCGAGGCGACCTGGGCGTGGTCGACGAGGGGGGTGAGCGCGGGGTCCTCTGCCGCGATGAGTCGCCGCGCGAGACCCAGGAAGGTGTCGACGGCCTCGCCCATCAGCCGGCCCCGACGAGCATCGCGATGGCGTGCGTGCGGTTGCGCGCGCCGAGCCACTCCACGATGGCCCGGACCTCGACGGACACCGTGCGGGGGCTGACCTCGACCCGCTCGGCGATCTCGCGGTCGGAGAACCCGTCCAGCAGCAGGACGGCCACCTGGAACCGACGATCGGGCAGCGGGGGCAGCAGCCCGGCCTCCTGCCAGCTCACGGAGGCCGCCCACACCTCCTCGAACGCCTCGCGGCCGAGCCGGACCAGCTCGGGGTCGGCCGTGCCGAACGCCGTCGAGGTGTGCCGGCCCGCGGCGCCGGGGACGACCAGGTAGCGGCCGTCCACGACGAGCATCTGCGTGGACACCGGGGCGAGGCGCACGGTCGGCTCGAAGCTCGTGAGGAGGGGGTTGCGCAGGACCCCACTCCGCTCGTGGATGAACCGCTCGTCGACGCCCCGGGCGCGCGAGGACTCGGTGAGGTCGTGGATCCGGCGGTTGAACGAGGGCCGGACGTCCTTCTGCATGTTCCACAGGCTCTGCCGGGTCCCTGCCTCGAGGCGGCGGAAGGCCTCCGCGAGCGCGGCTCCTTCGACGAGCGGCGTGAGGTCGGGGGCTCCACCGGCGACGAGCGGCGGCACCGTGTCGAGGTACGCGCGGACGGCCGGCCCGTGCACCGAGAACCCCCTCCTGCCGACGACTCGGCCCATCCTAGGGTGGCCGCCGAGGCCGCCGCAGGATCAGGGGCCGGCGTCGCCGATGAGGGCGATGGCGTGCGAGCGGTTGCGCGCCCCGAGCCGCCGGATCACCTCGGCGACCTCGGCCGACACGGTGCGCTCGGACACCCCCAGGTCCTTGGCGATCTCGCGGTCGCTGGCGCCGTCGGTGAGGAGGAAGGCGACGTCGACCATCCGTCGGGTGAACGGGGGGTCCTCGTCCGGGTGGGGGTCCTCGGCCGCCCGCCAGACGGCGTCGAACACGCGGACGGCGCCGTCGACGACCTGGGGCGAGGTGCTCGTCCACACCTCGCCGGCCAGCTCGTGGCCGGTCGGTGCGCCGACGAAGACCGTGCGGTTGTCGACGACCAGCATCGGCGCGTGCACGGGGTGGTGGCGGAAGTACGGGTGGTGGTGGCTCGAGAGCATCGGCAGCCGGGCGGAGGCGAGACGGTCCGTGACGTAGCGCGCGTCCAGGCCACGCCGGTGCGCCACCTCCGCGAGCGGGCGCGCCATCCGCACCTCGGACCACGTGGGCCGGAAGGTCATGTGCCAGACGCTGCGGCGGATCGAGCGGGAGAGGTCGGCGATGCCGGACTCGAAGGCCGAGGCGAGGCCGCCGAGCGAGGAGAGCCGGGGGTCGCCGGCGACGGCCAGCCCGTGGACCCACCGGAAGTAGGCACCGGCGTCCGCCGCGTGGCTCGCGTGCCCGTCCGGCCGCCCCATGACCCTCCTCCCCGGTGTGGACTGCGAGTTCTCGCAATCTCGCTGGCACCCGTCCGGGCGCTGGCCCCACAGTAATGGGGCGACGGCCGCCGGAGACGGTGGGTCGTCGCGCCACGTGGGACCTCCGGGGCGGAGAGCAGGCGTGGTCGGGTGCACCGTTCCAGGGGTGGGGGTGCCCCGGCCACGCCATCCGGCTCACCGAGCAGCGTCCGCCGAGAGGCCGAGGGCGTCCGGGTCGTTGCTCGTCACGACGACGATGCCGCCCGCCGCGGCGTGGTCGGTGAGCAGCCCGAGGACCAGGCGGCGGTTCGCGGCGTCGAGCGCGCTCGTCGGTTCGTGCGCGAGGAGCACCGTCGGGTCGGTGACCAGCCCGCGGGCGATCGCGACGCGCTGCTGCTGCCCGCCGGAGAGCTCCTCGACGAGGTGGTCCGCGACGTCCGTCAGCCCGACGGCGCCCAGGGCGTCGTCGGCGCGTGGGCCGGCGTCCGGTCCGCCGCGCAGCACCGAGGGCAGCAGGAGGTTCTCGCGGGCGGTGAGCGTCGGGAGGAGCGCGTAGTCCTCGGGGACCAGGACGACGCCCGCGGCGACCGCGGCCTCGGCGCCACGCACCTCGTGGTCGCCGAGCCGGACGCGCCCGGCCGCCGGCGGCAGGACGCCCGCCAGGGTCCACAGCAGCCGGGTGGTGCGGGGGGTGGCCGGGAGCGCGGTGAACGTCCCGGCGCGGTACGTGGCGTGGAGGGCCGCGGCCTCACGGGCCCCCGGACCGGCGTCGAGCACGAGCCCGTCGCACTCGAGGTCGGGACGGCCGGCGGTCATCCGTCCTCCTCGTCGGTGGGGCGCGGGACGAGGCGCACCGTGCCGTCCTCCTCGACGAAGTGCACGAGGGTGCCGGGCGTCAGCCGGTCGTGCAGGCGCGGGGGGACCGGCAGGTGGTGGTCCGCGGTGACGACGGAGTACTCCTCGCCGAGCCGGCCCTCGCCCCCGATCCGGCCGTCCCGGATGGTCACGGTCCGGGGGAGGGCCGCCGCCACCTGCGGGTCGTGCGTGACCACGATGGTGGTGGTCCCGTGCCGGGCGCTGACGTCGGCGAGGGTGCGCAGGACGAGGTCGCGGTCGTCGGCGTCGAGCCGGTGGGTCGCCTCGTCGGCGAGCAGCACGCTCGGGGCCGGGGCCACGGCGGCGGCGAGGGCGGTCAGCTGCCGCTGCGCCGGCCCGAGCCGCTCGGTCGGCGTGCGGGACCAGCGGGCGAGCCCGAGACCGTCCAGCAGCTCGGCCGGGTGCTCGACGGGGTGGCCGAGCCGCCGCGCCGCCCGCTGCGCATAGGCGACGTTCTCGAGCGGGGTGCGCGCGCGGAGCAGGTTGCGTCCCGCGCCCTGGAGGAGGAGCGAGGTGACGCTCGCGTGGTACCGGTCGAGCGCGGAGCCGGTGAGCGTCCCCACGTCGTGGTCGCCGACGAGCACCCGCCCGGCGCTCGGGGGGAAGAGGCCGGCCACGAGCCCGAGCAGGGTCGACTTGCCGGCGCCGGAGGGGCCGAGGAGGCCGACGAGCTCGCCGGCCTCGACGTCGAGGTCGACCCCCGAGAGGGCCGCGACGTCCTGGCTCTCCGAGCGGTAGACGTGGACGAGGCGGCGGGTGCGGACCGGCAGCCCGCGACGGGGGCTCACTCGGCCTCCACGAGCCGGTCGGGGCCGGTGGCCCGGGTGACCCAGCGCGCGAGGACCGCGCAGAGCGCGACGAGGGCGACGAGGGCGACGAGGGTGGTGGCGACGCCCAGCGCGAGGCTCGTCGGGGGACGCGTGACGTCGACCGGCGGGGCCACGACGTAGAGCGGCAGCCGGTCCAGGGTCACGGCGGCGGCCAGGAAGCCGGACACCGCCCCGACGAGGACGCCGACGACGACGGGGGGCAGCAGCTCGCCGAGGGCCACCCGGCCGACCGCCCGGCGGCCCGCCCCCAGGAGCCGAGCGGCGGCGTACTCCCGGCGCGCGGCGGGGGCCGCGCTGCCGACGACGGCGGCCACCGCGGCACCCGCGACGACGAGGGCCAGGACCGCGAGGACGGCGCCGAGCCGCAGCGACCACCCGGGCGCGCTGCGGGCGTACGCGGCCGCCGCGTCGGCGGCCCGGTGCTCGCCGAGCACCGTGACGCCGTGCCCCGTGAGACCCCGGCGGACCGACGCCACGAGGTCGGGGTCGTCGTCGGCGACGAGGACGTGGCTCGTGATCCCCGCCTGGGGGGCCCAGCCGAAGCCGGAGACCGTCGTGAGGTCGACGAGCACGGCCTTGGGCCCGCCGCCGGGGAGGTACTCCGCCGTCGCGACCGGTGCCATGGGTCGGCTGCCGCCGCTCAGCACCCCGCTCCGGACGCCCGTCGGGAGAACGGACCTCCGGGTGAGCAGCGCCGGCACCGCGTACGGGATGGATGCCTGGTGCACCTCGACCCGCGAGCCTCCGGCGAAGTCGACGTCCAGCAGCACCCCGCGGCGGCCGCCGGTGGGTGAGAGTTCCGACGCGCTCGCCTGGGTCGTCGGGTCGCGCAGCGGCAGCCACTCGGCGGGCGGGCCGAGGTCGGCGGGACGTCCGTCGAGGGCCGGGTCGAGGATGCTCACCTGCCCCTGCGGCCCGGGCGAGGACTGCGCGTCGAGGGTGAGGCCGACGAGCCGGCAGCCGTCCGAGCACGGGAGGTCCACCGCGACCGGGACCCGCCGCGGCCGCCCGGTCACGGCGCCGAGCAGGGTGCTGCCGGGGGTGCCGTCGGCGCCCAGGTAGTCGAGGGTGAGCGACACCTCCTGCGTGGCCTGCTCGGCGACGAACCCGTCGGACTCGGCGGTGAGGGTGAGCCGCGTGCCGGTGACGACGCGCGGGGGGACGGGTCCGGGGAGCAGCCGCTCCCACGCGGACGCCGGGATGCCGGCCGGCAGCCGGGCGACGCGTCGCACCCGGGTGCTGTCGACGGCCAGCGTCGTCACGGCGGAGGGGTCGCCGGGGTCGGCCCGGACGAGCGGCGTCGAGCGGCCGGTGGGGTCGGCGGCCGCGACCGCGGCGACGAGCTGGGGTGGACGGACCGTGGCGACGTCGAGGACGACCGGGGCGCCGAGGTCGACGAGCGACTGGAGGCGGTAGGCGCGGTCGGCGCCGGCCATCGCCGAGGTCGCGACGACGAGGAGGGCCGTCGCGGTGGCGACGACGGGCACGACCCAGCGGGCCAGCCCGCGGCGCGCGGTCCGGGTGAGCGCGAGCCCGCTGAGCAGCCGTCCCGCCTCGAGCCGGCCGGGGCCGAGGCGTGCCGTGACCGCCGTCGTCAGCCGGGCCGCGGCGAGCCCGGCGGCGAGGGCGAGCAGCATCGGCGCCGCCAGGGCGGCAGACCCGACGACGCTGCCCTGCACGACACCGACGAAGCCCGCCACCGCCAGCGTGCCGACCACGGCCTCGAGCGCGTTGACCGAGCGCCGCCCGACGCGGGCGGGCACCGCGCGCAGGAGCGCCACGATCCGTTCCCCGGCGACCCGGCGAGCCGCCGCCCAGGTGAGCAGCGGGGGGACGAGGACGGCGCCGATCCCGACGAGGACGGTGAGCCGGTCGACGGTGACCTCCGGCGTCGGCTCGAACCACCAGCGGGCGACGGCCACCGCGAGCCCGGCCGTCGCGAGCACGCCGAGCGGGAGCCCGACGAGCACTGCGGGGAGCAGCTCGCCGACGAGGAGCCGTCGCACCCCGGCCGGCCCCTGGCCCCGCAGCCGGGTCACCGCGGCCTCGGGTCGGCGGTCCTGGGCCGCGGCGCGCACGGCGAGCCAGAAGACGTAGGCGACGAGGGCGGTGAGGGCGCCGGCGAGGAGCGGGACGGTGACGAGAGCCTGGGCTCGACCGGTGACGACGGTGTCGGCGAGGGCGGGCAGCCGCGAGGTCACGGTGAGCCAGCGGCCGTTGCCGACGACCACCCCGCCCGCCGCGGACGCGGCGGGGTCCTCGACGAACGCCTGCACGCGGGGACCGGCGGCGAGCACCTCGTCGAGGCCGACGGCATCCGGGCGGTAGGCGAGGTCGACCCGGTCGTCGGTGCGCGCCCAGGTGGCGTCGGGGCCGGCCGGCGTCGGGCCGGTCGTCGTCATCGTGGCGCGGTCGGTGAGGAGGGTTCCCATCGACGACACGAGCGGTCCGACGTCGGCGGCCGTCTCGAGCCGCTCGTCGAACCAGTACCGCGGGTCCGGACGTTGGGTGTAGAGGCCGACGACCCGCAGCGGGATGACCGGCAGGTCCTCGGGGAAGGCGGTGCTCCCGGCGAACTCGCTGACCCGGAAGGCCGTGCCGGGGGCCCAGCCCAGCCGCTCGGCGAGGGAGGCCTCGGCGAGGACCTCGCCGGCGGCAGTGGGGCAGTGGCCGACCCGGATCTCGACGTGCGCGCAGGCGCCGTCGCGCCAGAGGACGTGTCCCGAGGTCACGCTCACCGAGCGGGGCTGGACGGCGACGCCCACCCGGGACTGCTCGACCGGGTCGGCGTACCAGCGGCGCAGGTCCGCGGGCACGAGCCCGGCGAGGGTGTCGGGTGAGGACGAGGTCGAGGAGAGGGTGAGGCCGGTCCGGGAGACGGGCGCCTGGCCCACGGTGTCGCGGACGACCGACGAGAGCGCCTCGCGCAGGTACACCGGCCCGCAGAGCGCGCTGAGGACGACGGCGGCGGAGAGGGCGGCCCGGGTGACCGCCCCGCTGTGCCGACGTCCGCTCATGGTCCCCGTCCGACGTGAGGCCGGACCCGCGTGGCCCGGCGCCTCGAGCACACTGCACCACCGGGGCCGTCGGTTGGCAAGCATCCGCCGCGTCGGCGGCCGCCCGGATGCCGGGCGTCGGGGACGCTCCGCCCGGCGCTCCCTAGACTGGAGCGCATGCGAGTCGGAGTCTTCGGCGCCACCGGTCAGGTCGGCAACGTCATGCGCATCCTCCTCCACGAGCGGAACTTCCCGGTCGAGGAGATCCGCTACTTCGCGTCGGCGCGCTCCGCCGGGACGACGCTGCCGTGGGGCGACGGTGACGTGACGGTCGAGGACACCGCGACGGCCGACTTCTCCGGTCTCGACCTCGCCCTGTTCTCCGCCGGCGGTGCCACGTCGAAGGAGTGGGCGCCGCGGGTCGCGGCGGCCGGCGCGGTCGTCGTCGACAACTCGAGCGCGTGGCGGCGCGACCCCGACGTGCCGCTCGTCGTCTCCGAGGTCAACCCCGACGACCTCGACGACATCCCCAAGGGCATCGTCGCGAACCCCAACTGCACGACGATGGCCGCGATGCCGGTGCTCAAGCCGCTGCACGACCTCGCCGGACTGGTCCGGCTGCACGTCTCGAGCTACCAGGCCGTCTCGGGCTCGGGCGGCAAGGGCCTCACCGAGCTCGACGGGCAGCTGCGCGGCGGCTACGCGGCCGGCGATCCGACGGCTCTCGCCCTCGACGGGTCGGCGGTGGCGCTGCCGGACCCGGCGGTCTACGCGGTCCCGGTGGCGTTCAACGTCATCCCGCTGGCCGGGTCGGTCGTCGACGACGGCTCGCTCGAGACCGACGAGGAGCAGAAGCTGCGCAACGAGTCGCGCAAGATCCTGCACATCCCCGACCTGCGGGTGTCCGGCACGTGCGTTCGCGTGCCGGTGTTCACCGGGCACAGCCTCGCCATCCACGCCGAGTTCGAGCGCGACATCACGCCGGACGAGGCGCTCGAGGTGCTCGGCCGGGCGAGCGGTGTCGTCGTCACCGACGTTCCCAACCCGCTGCAGGCCGCGGGCCGCGACGAGGTGTTCGTCGGGCGGGTGCGCGCCGACCAGGCGGCACCCGAGGGGAAGGGGCTGGCCCTGTTCGTCGTCGGCGACAACCTGCGCAAGGGCGCGGCGCTCAACGCGGTGCAGGTCGCGGAGGAGATCGCCAAGCGCCGCTGACGGGTCGGTGGCTCAGCGGCGCTGCATCTCCCAGGCGAGCCGGATGGCCATCTGCACGATCTCGGGGCGGGCCCGGTCCAGGTAGGCCTCGACCTTGTGGTGCGCCTCCATGCGGGGCGGGACGCCGAAACCGTCCGGGTCGGTCTCGACGAGCGCGTCCCGCTCGCTCAGCGGCACCCGGACCACCGCTGTCGTCGGGTCCGCCATCCTCACGACGAGGCGGTCGTGGACGTACCACGCGGGTTGGGTCTCGGTGCCCTTGCGCTTGACCTGCGCCAGCGACTCCGCGTACTCGCCCACCTCGTCCGGTGTCATCCGGGCAGCGTAGCCGCGGACCTCCGTGGGGGAGGGGCGACGGCCGATGGTCCGGATCAGCACCCGATCCGCGGCACGAGCGGTGGCTGGGAGGTCGCGTCAGTCGGACCAGTAGGACATGTGTGAGCGGTGCAGCCATCCGTCGACCCATGCCCGGTCGGGCTCCTCGGGTAGGTCTGAGGAGTCTCGAAGCGCGGTGAGGCGTGCCTCGGCTTCGTTGACCTTGGCAACCACTTCGTCCCGCTCGACCTCACCTCGCCGGACCTTTCGCAGGTAGGTGCGCTCGGGCTCAGGCACTGGGAGGGTGATTCGACCTGTGGTGAGGAGCTCGACGCCCTGGACGCCGAGCCGCAGCGCGTGCATGGCGAACTTCGTGTCGTAGCCGTGGACGGCGACGAGCTCGGGGCGGTTGGTGTGGGCTCCGACGGCGCCTGTCATCGCGTCGCGCTGCGACTGCAAGTAGCCCAGGAACCGTGCTGCTGCGAGCTTGGAGACGAAGCGGTGAGCGTTGTCGACCAGTTCGGCGCCGAATCGGTTGCGGTGGACAACGTCCTCGTCCGGGACGAACAGCGCGAGCAGAACCGTGGGGTTGCCGGCGAGTGCCAGCCGGCACCACTTGCGTGCCGAGTAGATGACCACGTCGAGGTCCCCCGCACCGGAGCGGTTCGCCAGGCCCCCCGGCCTGTCCCAGACCGTGTGCCGCTGGTACTGCTCGAACTCGACCTCGGCGTTGCCGGCGTCGATGCCCCGTGGGACGCGAGCCAGTCCCGTCACGAAGCGAGCGGGTTCGAGGCAGATTCCCATCTCGTCGCGGTCGTCCTGCCCGCTGATCGATGTGCCATGGACGCCGGACCCAACCTGGACCCGCAGGATCATGCCTGCCTCAGCGATCGCCCGAGCTTCCTCAGAGGCGTGCGGGTGGCCAAACCCGTGCGGCAGTGACGTGTTCCCGTGGATCTCGGTAGCCGCTCTCATGGCACCGAACCGTACGTCGCCCACTGGTCACGGACGAGCCATATCTGATGCAACGTCCAGCGGATACCGTCCGCCCAAGGGAGCATGACGACCATGACGCGTGAACGGCAGCCGCGGATCGCGTTCATCTCTGCGTTCACGGTGGTCGTGATCGGGATCTTCTTCCTTGTCGCCGGGCTCGACCCATTCTTGGTCGCGGCACTGATGCCCGTCGCCGCCTGCCTTGCACTCATGGGGGTGCGTGCTCAGCGCAACGGCGAGTGGCCGTCGCGTTGGCCCTACTGGATGGTCAGCGTCCTCGTCGCAGGCTTGGCAATCTATGGCGTGGAGTTGTGGCTCTACGCCTTGGCGCACCCTCCTGTCGCTGTCTGACGGCAGGAAAGGGGGCGAACGCCCCACCTGGGGAATGAGGGATGCCGCGCGATGGCATGACAGCCGGCGGAGGAGGGTGTCGGTGGTCGCGTCTAGGTTGGGTTCATGGAGGGGAACCGCAGGGGTGTG
>NZ_DAOLAC010000042.1:0-30179 GCF_035325325.1 Phycicoccus sp.
GCCCGGCGGCGCCTCACCCTGCCCACTTGACAGGAAACCGCTACATATCAGTCGATGGCGTCGCAGACGTCGTCGGCGCTGCCGTGCCGGCCGAGTGTGAACGAGCGGGTGCCGTCGGCCTCGAACACGACACGCGTGCCGTGGCCGGAGAGGACGTAGAGGCCGGTGTCCGGTGTGCTGCCGGGCGGCATCGTCGTGCCGAACGCGCCGTGCACGGAGGTGAGGGAGGCCGGGCTGCCGTCGGGGTGGTAGGCGAAGACCGCGGTGGCGCTGAGGTCACGGACCACGGACGCTCCGGTGCTCAGGTTGGTGTAGCGCTCGACGAGCGCCCCGCGGAAGAGCTGGGTGCGCGGCGTGCCGTCCGGCCAGGTCGAGGTGGTGCGGTACTCCTCCTCGTCGCGGACCGGGGTGATCCGGGTGTCGAAGCCGCACGTCGAGCGCGCGGCGGGGACGACGACCTCCTCGGTGCGGTACGGGGTCCAGGGGGACCCGTGCCCGCGGTGGTGGTCGCCCGTGGCCGCGCCCGTGGCCACGGCCGTGGCGGCGGCCGGGGTGGCGAGCCCCGCGACGAGGGCCGCGGCGGCGACCGGGGCGAACAGGGCGCGTCGGGCGGTGGTGGCCATGAAAGCGCTCCTAACCTCTTGCTTTCAATTACCGGTTAGCGAGGACCGTACCCCAAGGGTACGCTCCGGTGGTGGCCGAGCAGCACTGGAGAGAGGTAGAGGGCCTCGTGCTGCCCCAGCCCGTCGCCCTGCACCCGGCGCTCGAGCTCGTCAACACCTACTCCGGCTGGGACGGCACCCACACGAGCGACTACCTCGTCTCCTACGACCACCTCGCGGTCCTCGCCGGCGTCCTCGACCTGCTCCCCGCCATCGACGTCCGGCGGCTGCGCCGGGCCGCCCGCCGCCAGCCCGAGGCCGCGACGAACGCCCTCGAGCGCGCCTGCACGGTGCGGGCGGTCATCCGCCGCGCGGTCCTCGACCCCGCCGACCCCGAGGCGACGAGCGAGCTGACCGTCGCGACGCGCTCGGCCGCGACCACCGTCCAGCTCCTGCCGGGCACACCGGCCCGCTGGTGGGTCCCGGGGATCGCCCCCGACGACCTCGACCGGCCGGCCGACGCGTTCGCCTGGGCCGCCGCGGACCTCGTGACCCGCCCGGACGTCACCCGGGTGCGCACCTGCCCCGGCCGCGGCTGCGGATGGGTCTTCCTCGACACCTCCGGCCGTCGGCGCTGGTGCTCGATGCAGTGGTGCGGCAACCGCGCCAAGGTGCGGGCCCACGCCGCCCGCTCCCGCACCCCCCGCCCCTCGGGTTTCGGGTGACCCGACAACACGGCGCTTCACCCGAGAAGCGTTCCCGGGGGAAGCGCCGCCGTATCGGGTGACCCGATAACACCGCACTGCACCCGAGAAGCGTTCCCGGGGGAAGCGCCGCCGTATCGGGTGACCCGATAACACCGCACTGCACCCGGGAAGCGTTCTGGGGGAAAGCGCCGCCGTATCGGGTGACCCGATACGCGCGGGGTCGGCGGAGCGGGACGAGTACGCCGTGGGCGAACGCGGAACAGGTCCGGCCCGGGTCCGCGTTGTCCACCCTGTAGACGCGTGAGGGCGGCTTCCGGGCAACGGGGGCACCACGCTCAGGTCGCGCGACTAGCATCGAGGGGACTCGACGTCAGGAGAAGCACCATGTTCGAACGGTTCACCGACCGCGCTCGGCGCGTCGTCGTGCTCGCCCAGGAGGAGGCGCGCGGTCTCAACCACAACTACATCGGGACCGAGCACATCCTCCTCGGGCTGATCCACGAGGGCGAGGGCGTCGCGAGCAAGGCCCTCGAGAGCCTCGGCATCAGCCTCGAGGCCGTCCGCGAGCAGGTGCAGGAGATCATCGGCCAGGGCCAGCAGGCCCCGACCGGCCACATCCCGTTCACCCCGCGGGCCAAGAAGGTCCTCGAGCTGAGCCTGCGCGAGGCGCTCCAGCTCGGCCACAACTACATCGGGACCGAGCACATCCTCCTCGGCCTCATCCGTGAGGGCGAGGGCGTCGCCGCCCAGGTGCTCGTCAAGCTCGGCGCCGACCTCTCGCGCGTCCGCCAGCAGGTCATCCAGCTCATCTCGGGCTACCAGGGCGGCAAGGAGGGTGCGGCCCAGGGCGCCGGCCCGAGCCAGGGTGCCGCCGAGGGCGCGCCCGCCGGCTCTCTCGTCCTCGACCAGTTCGGCCGCAACCTCACCCAGGCCGCCCGCGAGGGCAAGCTCGACCCGGTCATCGGGCGCGAGAAGGAGATCGAGCGGGTCATGCAGGTGCTGTCCCGCCGCACGAAGAACAACCCCGTCCTCATCGGCGAGCCCGGTGTCGGCAAGACCGCGGTCGTCGAGGGCCTCGCCCAGGACATCGTCAAGGGCGAGGTGCCCGAGACGCTCAAGGACAAGCAGCTCTACACCCTCGACCTCGGCGCCCTCGTCGCCGGCAGCCGCTACCGCGGTGACTTCGAGGAACGGCTGAAGAAGGTCCTCAAGGAGATCCGCACCCGCGGCGACATCGTCCTGTTCATCGACGAGATCCACACGCTCGTCGGGGCCGGTGCGGCCGAGGGCGCCATCGACGCCGCGAGCATCCTCAAGCCGATGCTCGCCCGCGGTGAGCTGCAGGTCATCGGCGCGACGACCCTCGACGAGTACCGCAAGCACATCGAGAAGGACGCCGCGCTCGAGCGCCGCTTCCAGCCGATCCAGGTCGCCGAGCCGACGCTCGCGCACGCGATCGAGATCCTCAAGGGCCTGCGCGACCGCTACGAGGCGCACCACCGGGTCTCCATCACCGACGGGGCGCTCGTCGCGGCGGCGAACATGGCCGACCGCTACGTCAACGACCGCTTCCTCCCGGACAAGGCGATCGACCTCATCGACGAGGCGGGCGCGCGACTGCGCATCCGCCGGATGACCGCACCGCCGGACCTGCGCGAGTTCGACGAGAAGATCGCCGCGGTCGTGCGCGAGAAGGAGTCGGCGATCGACGGGCAGGACTTCGAGAAGGCCGCGCGGCTGCGCGACGACGAGAAGAACCTGCGCGCCGAGAAGTCCAAGCGCGAGGCCGAGTGGAAGTCCGGCGACATGGACGTCATCGCCGAGGTCGACGAGGAGCTCATCGCCGAGGTCCTCGCCGCGTCGACGGGCATCCCGGTGTTCAAGCTGACCGAGGAGGAGTCCAGCCGCCTGCTGCACATGGAGGACGAGCTGCACAAGCGGGTCGTCGGCATGGACGACGCCATCAAGGCACTCTCCCAGGCCATCCGCCGCACCCGCGCCGGCCTCAAGGACCCGCGCCGTCCGGGCGGCTCGTTCATCTTCGCCGGCCCCACCGGCGTCGGGAAGACCGAGCTCGCGAAGACGCTGGCGGAGTTCCTCTTCGGCGACGAGGACAGCCTCATCCAGCTCGACATGTCGGAGTACAGCGAGAAGCACACCGTCTCGCGCCTCTTCGGCTCGCCTCCCGGCTACGTCGGCTACGAGGAGGGCGGCCAGCTGACCGAGAAGGTGCGGCGCAAGCCGTTCTCGGTCGTGCTCTTCGACGAGGTCGAGAAGGCCCACCCGGAGATCTTCAACAGCCTCCTGCAGGTGCTCGAGGACGGCCGGCTCACCGACTCCCAGGGTCGGATGGTCGACTTCAAGAACACGGTCATCATCATGACGACCAACCTCGGCACCCGGGACATCTCCAAGGGCACGCTCGGCTTCTCGGCCGGTCCGGACACCCGGTCCGACTACGACCGGATGAAGGCCAAGGTCACCGACGAGCTGAAGCAGCACTTCCGGCCCGAGTTCCTCAACCGCGTCGACGACACGATCGTCTTCCCGCAGCTCTCGCAGGCGGAGATCGTCCAGATCGTCGACCTCGAGATCGCCAAGCTCGACAAGCGGCTCAAGGACAAGGACATGGGCATCGAGCTCACCCCGGCGGCGAAGAACCTCCTCGCCACCAAGGGCTACGACCCGGTGCTCGGCGCCCGGCCGCTGCGGCGCACGATCCAGCGCGAGATCGAGGACGTGCTCTCGGAGAAGATCCTCTTCGGCGAGCTGAAGTCCGGCGAGATCGTCGCGGTCGACGCCACCGGCGAGACCAAGGACGACGGGTTCACCTTCCAGGGCATGCCGCACAGCCGGGGCATCGAGCTCCCGGTCGTCGCGGCGGAGGCCGCCGAGGGCTGAGCCACCGATTCCGCAGCGAGGGCGCCCGACCGACCGGTCGGGCGCCCTCGTGGCGTCCGGGCAGGTCAGCGGGGTCGTCCCCCTGACCTGCGGATTTCCACACCGGACGAGCGGTGTCCATCCTCTGGGACCGGCGTCGAAATCCTTACCGTGGCTTTACCCACTTGCCGGAGCGGCTGGCGCACACTGGGAATCGCAAGGGCCTCCGGGGCACCTTGCAGCGGCCCGCCACCACCCCTGCGGTGGCGGGCCGCACCACGTCCGCGGCCCGGTCCGCCGAGGCCGGGCTCCCGCACCGCGGCTAGAGTTCCGGGGTGCCCCCCGAGCCTGCCGATCCGGTCGCCGGCGGCCCCGTCCCCGGCATCGTCGTGCGCCCGGCGCGCACCGGCGACGTGCGGGCCATCCGCGCCCTCGTCACCCCGCTCGCCGAGGCCCGCGTGCTGCTCCAGAAGGAAGCCGTCGCGTACTACGAGTCGGTCGCCGACTTCGTCGTCGCCGAGACCGACGGGAGCGACGGCACGGCCCCCCGGGTCGTCGGGTGCGGTGCGCTGCACGTGCTCTGGGAGGACCTCGGCGAGGTGCGGACGCTCGCGGTCGACGCCTCGGTCCTCGGGCGCGGTGTCGGGTCGGCGGTGCTCGCCCGGCTCGTCGAGCGTGCGCACGCCCTCGGTCTCTCCCGGCTGTTCTGCCTGACCTTCGAGACCGACTTCTTCGGCCGACACGGCTTCGAGGTCATCGAGGGCCAGGCCGTCGAGCCGGCCGTCTACGCCGAGCTGCTGCGTTCCTACGACGAGGGCGTGGCCGAGTTCCTCGACCTCGAGCGGGTCAAGCCGAACACCTTGGGCAACACCCGGATGCTGCGGGTGCTCTGAGCGGCCCCGCCGTCACCCGCCGGGACGGCTCAGGGCGTCCGGCTCGGCGTCGGCGTCGGCCGCCCGCGGAGTCGGCGCGCTCGCCGGCGGCACGACCTCGCCGGAGACGACGGCACCGGCCGGGTCGAGCAGGACCCGACGGGCCCGACGGCGGCGCACGACGGCCCGCCCCCCGAGGACCAGACCGGCGAGGAGGACCAGCGCGAGCAGCGGCAGGCCGATGCCCACCGCGAGCAGCCAGCCGGAGCGGTCGGTGACCTCGGTCGCGAGCGACCGCGCCCGGGTGAGGTTCCCCTCGGCGAGCCGGTGCTCGGAGCCCCGCTCGGTGGCGTCCACCCCGAGGACGGCCGCCCCGAGCGCGGTGAAGGGGTCACGGTCGGCCCGCGCGACCCGACGGGCCGCACCGACCGCGTCGAGGGTGCGCGCGGCCTCCGGGAGGGTTGCCGCCGCCTTGGTGAACTGCGCCGTCTCGAACGCGCCCTCGTAGCCGGAGCGCACCGACGCGGGGACGGGCAGCCCGGCGCGCCGCGCGGCGTCCTGCACCCGGACCGCGGCCGGTCCGAGGGCGGTGACGGCCGAGCGCACGGTCGCGGCCCGGGTGAAGTCCCACCCGGACATCGCGTCACGCAGACCCTCCGGCGGCAGCCAGGCGCCGTCGGCGGCGTCGATCGCCGCGTACGCCGTGCGGGCGCTCGCCCGGGCCGGGAGCTTCGCCTTCTGCTCCGGGGTGAGCACCCACCGGGCGAACACATCGGGTGCGTTCTTCACCCCGGCCCTCGTCTCGACGAGGTCGAGCCAGTCGGTCGTCGTCGTCCGGCCCGCGCTGCCGGTGGCGACCCCGACCGGGTCGTAGGCGCGCTCGCCGTGGATGCCCGCCGCGACGACGGCCGCGAACTGCTCGTCCGACAGGCGGCCGAGCAGCTGGGTCATCGCCTGGTACGCCGCGGGGTAGGCGTAGTCGTTGACCGCGGCGCCGCGACCGTCGGCGTCGTCCTGCCACGACTGCAGGGCGATGGCCCCCTTCTGCGAACGGGTGACGACGGGGTGCTTCTGCACCGTCCCCTTCGTGGCCCGGACCGCGCGCTCGGCGGTGACCTGGGCCAGCCCCTCGGACAGCCACCGCTCGACGAAGCGGTCGCCGTAGAACCAGGCGTGCGAGAGCTCGTGGTAGACGAGGTCGTCGTCGAGCCGCTCACCGACGACGATCTCGTCCTCGGACGGGTCGAACCACCCGTCGTAGCCCCGCACCTGCGGCGAGGAGTCCTCCCGGATGGTCTTGAGGCCGCCGGGCCACGGTGTGCCGGTGAGCTTCTCGAGCGTCGGGATGCCCTTGGCCACGGTGGCGCCGACGAACGAGGACCACTTCGGGTCGTCGGGGAAGGCGGACAGCCCGAGGGTGAGGTCGCCGACCTTCACGGTGCGCTCGGCGACCTTCTTCGGGTCGCGCAGCGAGACGACCGCCCAGATGCCGGGGCCGCCGTCGGTGACGTCCGAGATCGTGTACGTGCTCCTGCCGCCGGCCGTCTCGTTCGAGAACGCGTCGGTCGTGCTCGAGAAGTCGTAGCTGCTCGGCGCCCGCACGGTCAGCGTCGAGGAGCCCGGGTCCCCGGGCCCGTAGACGACGAAGGAGGCGTAGCCGGGGCCGACGCGCGTCGAGTCCTTGGCCCGGTGGGCGGCGCCGCGCACGTCGTAGGTGAGCACGATGCGCCGCGACTGCCGGTACATGAGGTTCGGGAAGGAGATCCGGGCCAGCCGGGTCCCGGGGTCGCTCGTCGCCTTCGTCGACACCGTGAGCGACGAGCCGCGGCTCGTGGCCCGCAGGTTCGTCGCGCCGCCGGGCACCGGGAGCGAGTACCCGTTGTAGAAGTAGTAGTAGAAGCTGCCGCCGCCCGCGTCGCGGTTGGGCGTCACGTTCACGAGGTCGAGGGTCACCGTCGCACGGACGGCCCCGGCCGTGCTCAGCGCGTAGGTCGTGTCGCCGTCGACGGTCAGCCCGTCCTCGGCGGACGCCGACGTCGCCGTCGCGAGGAGGCCGAGCGTGG
Source organism: Phycicoccus sp. (assembly GCF_035325325.1). NCBI lineage: Bacteria > Bacillati > Actinomycetota > Actinomycetes > Micrococcales > Intrasporangiaceae > Phycicoccus > Phycicoccus sp. The sequence goes on from NZ_DAOLAC010000042.1 coordinate 7,125, forward strand.
CGATCGCCGCGACGACGGCGGTGCGGACGGCGCGGTGTGGTGCGGGCGTCATGGGTCCCCCTCGAGGCGTGCGCGCGTCCCGACGCCCGGGCGCGCGGCTCGATCCTAGGCAGACGGGGGGCCCGGGCGCACCGGATTCCCGACCGGCGCGCCGGGGCCTGCGTGGCCGGGTCCTTCGCCGGGTCCGTCGCGACGGGTGGCCACCTCCCCGGCGTCGGCGGCGGGAGCGTGTCGCGGTCGGGGTCGAGCCCGGACGGACAGGACCAGCGCGGTGCCGGTGCCGAGGACGACGACGAGGGCGAGGAGGGTGATCCCCAGCCCGAGCGGCAGCGCCCATCCGGCGCGGGTCGTCGCGTCGCGGGCCAGGCCGGTCGCCCGGGCGACGTCGCCGTCGTCGAGCGCGACGACGGCACGCGCGGCGCGATCGCGCACCCCGAGCAGCCCGGCGCCGAGGTCGCCCAGCGGCCCTCGGTCGGCGGCGGCGTCGCGGCGGGCGTCCCCGACGGCCGTGATGGCGCTCGCGGCGGCGGGCAGGGAGGTGGCGAGGTCGTGGTAGTCGTCGTCGAGGGAGGCCTGCTCGTAGGAGTCCCTCACCGCGGTCGGCACCGCCAGCCCCGCGCGCCGGGCAGCGCGCTGCACGGCCGTCGCCGCCGCACCGAGCGGGGCGACGGCCTGCCGGACGTGCTCGGCCCGCGCGAAGTCCCACACCGTCATCGCGTCACGCAGGCCCTCGGGCGGCAGCCACGGCCCGTCGGCCGCGTCGAGGGCCGCATAGGCCGCCCGCTCGCGCTTGCGCGGGGCGAGGTCCTTCTTCTGGGCGTCGGTGAGCACCCACTGGGCGAAGAGGGCGGTGGCGCCCGGCGCCTCGACGCGGGTCTCGACGAGGTCGAGCCAGTCGGCCCAGGACGTCCGGCCACCGCTCGGGGTGACCAGCCCGGCGGGGTCGTAGGCGCGCTCGCCGCGGACGGCAGCCCCGACGACGGCGGCGAACTGGGCGTCCGAGAGCCGGGACAGCAGCTGGTGCATCACCCGGTAGGCGGCGGGGTACGCGTAGGCGTCGACGTCGGCAGAGCGGCTGCCGGCATCCCCCTCCCACGCGTTGAGAGGCACGGCGTCGGGGGCCGTGCGGCTGACCGAGGGGTGCGCGCGCGGCGTCCCGCCGGTGCGCGCGACCGCCCGCTCGGCGATCGCTTGGGCGAGGCCCTCGTAGAGCCAGCGCTGCTCGAAGCTGTCGGCGGAGACCCAGGCGTGCGAGAGCTCGTGGTAGATGAGGTCGTCGTCGAGCTGCTCGCCGACGACGATCTCGTCGCCGGTCGGGTCGAACCAGCCGTCGTAGCCGCGCAGCGACGGCGAGGCGTCCTCGCGGATGCGCTGCAGCCCCCCGGGCCACGGGTTGCCGACGAGCTGCTCGAGCCGGGGCAGACCGGCCTCGAGGCGGCCCTGGACGAAGGTGGCCCACTTCGCGTCGTCCGGGAACGAGGACAGGGTGAGCGAGAGGTCGCCGACGTCGACGGTCCGCTCCCGCACCTGCTCCGGGTCGCGCAGCGAGACCGCGGCCCAGATGCCGCCCTCGAAGGTGTTGCGCGTCGCCGTGTACGTCGTCAGGCCCCCGGAGGTGGCCTCCGCGAAGCCGTCGACGGTGCTCGCGAACGACATCGACGACGGCGCGACGACCTGCACCGTGTTCCGTCCGTCGTCGCCGGGGCCGAACGCGACGAAGGTCGCGTAGCCGGGCCCGGCGCGGGTGCTGTTCGGGTCGCGCGGTGGCGCACCGGGCACGTCGAGGGTGAGCACGATGCGCCGGCGCTGCGAGTAGCGGAGGTCGGGGAAGGCGATCCGCACCTCCGCCGTGCTCGGGTCGTCGGTGTCCGAGACGGTGACGGCGAGGGGCTTGCCGGCGCTCGTCGCCCGCACGTGGGTCGCGCCGGCCGGGACGGGCACCGTGTAGGCGTCGAAGAAGTACGTGTACACCCCGCCGTCGGCCTGCTTGTCCGGGCTGACGTTCTCGAGGTCGAGGGTCATCGTGGCCCGGACGAGCTCGGCGCCGGGGTCGAGGACGTAGCGGGTGGTGGCACCAGCCGACAGGCCCTCGTCGGCGCTCGCGGCCGGGGCGCCCACGAGCACGGACGCGGCGACGAGCGCGGTGGCCACGGCGGCGCCCAGCGCCCGTCGCAGCGTGCTCGTCATCGGTGTCTCCGTGTGGCCGGGGAGCGCCACACGGCGTCCGTCTCGATCGTAGGCGGGTGATCCGACCGCCGCCCTCCGGACGGGGACGGCCGGGCACGCCGTCGCGCGGTCGGTCCGACCATTGTCACGCAGCGGCGTCGCCCCGCCGACCACCGTCCGGGGTCGGGGCGTCCTCAGCTGGCCTTCTTCTCGGACTTCTTCTCGGCCTTCTTGTCTGACTTCTTCGCCGTGGACTTCGAGGCCGTCTTCGTCGCGGTCTTCTTCGCCGGGGCCTTCTTCGCGGCGGACTTCTTCGTCGCCTTCCGCGCGGGCTGCTCCTCCCGGGCGGGGGCCTCGCCGCGCGATGCCTTGGCGCGCTCGACCGAGCGGGAGAGGGCCGCGAGCAGGTCGACGACCTCGCCGGACTCCTCCTCCTCGGCGGCGGCGACCTGGACCTCGCCGCCCTCGACCTTGGCCCGGACCAGCTCCTTCACGGCGAGCGCGTAGTCGTCCTCGTACTCGTCGGGGTCGTAGTCGCCGGCGAGCTGGTCGATGAGCATCTTCGCCATGTCCATCTCCTGCTTGGACGCGTGCTGCTCGTCCTCGACGGCCGCGAAGTCGGCGGCGCGCACCTCGTCCGGCCAGAGCATCGTCTGCATGACGATGACGCCGTCGCGCACCCGCAGCACGGCCATCGTCATCCGGGTGCGGATCGAGACGGTGACGATGGCGACGCGCTTCTCCTTCTCGAGGGCGTCACGCAGCAGGACGTACGGCTTGGTGGCCGACTTGTCCGGCTCGAGGTAGTAGGACTTGTCGAGCCACATCGGGTCGATCTGGTCGGCGGGGACGAACTTGGTGACCCCGATCTCCTTGCTCGTGCGGGAGGGCAGGTCGGCGAAGTCGTCGTCGGTGAGCACGACCATGTCGCCGTCCTCGGTCTCGTAGCCCTTGGCGATGTCGTCGTAGCTCACCTCCTCGCCGTCGATCGAGCAGAACCGGCGGTAGCGGATGCGCCCGCCGTCCTCGCGGTGCACCTGCCGGAACTGGACGTCGTGGTTCTCGGTCGCGGAGTACAGCCGCACCGGCACGTTGACGAGGCCGAAGGAGACCGCGCCCTTCCAGATGGCTCGCATGGGATGGTCCGTCCTGTTCGCGTCGGCGCCGCGGTGGTCGGCGGCGCGTCGTCCCAGCGTAGGCGGGGTGGGCCCGGTCTGGGGAGGCCCGGCGGTCAGCCGGCCGCGAGGACCGCGCCGACGAGGGCGTCGAGCGGGTCGGGCAGGTCGCCCGGGTCCAGCCGGGGGGCGAGCGCCGCGGCGAGCCGGGCCTTGCGCCCCGACCCCGAGCCGGCGAAGCGGTGCAACCGGTCCGTGACGTGCGCCCGTCTCCACTGCGGCATCACCGAGAACGCCTCGAACGCGCCGAGCTCGCCCATCGCCGCGAGGGCGTCGAGGACGGTCTCCGGCCCGAGCGCGCGGATCATCAGGTCCTCGAGGTCGCGCCGGCAGACGAAGACCCCGTGCCGTCGCAGCTCCTCCGCCGTCTCGGCGTCGCGGCCGAACCGCCGCAGCACCCGCACCGCGACCCGCAGCTGGTCGGCGTCGACGAGGGCGAGCACGCGTCGTGAGGGCCCGCCGCGCTCGGCGAGGAAGCGGCCGAGGTTGGTCACCCCGCCCATCGGGACGACGTCGGCGGCGGCGCCGTGGGCGGCCAGGACGTGCCGGACGAGGACCGCGTCCGAGCCGCCCTCGACGAGCACGACCGCTGCACCGTCCATCCGGGGACGGTAGCCGAGCGGGCGGTGGCAGCGGGCAGGATGGGGCCGTGCGCCCGATGCTCGCGACCGCCGCCGACGCCCCGCCCCGGGGCGAGGCGTGGGTGCACGAGGTGAAGTGGGACGGGATGCGGGTGCTCGTCGACGTGCGGGACGGCCGGGTCACGGTGACCAGCCGCACCGAGCGTGACGTCACCGCCGCGTTCCCCGAGCTCGACGCGCTCGCCGAGACCTACGACGACCTGCTCCTCGACGGCGAGGTCGTCGCGATGGAGGAGGGGCGGCCCAGCTTCCACGCGCTGGCCGAGCGGATGCACGTGACGAAGCGGCGCCAGGCCGAACGGCTCGTCGCGACCCGGCCGGTGACGCTCATGGTCTTCGACCTGCTGCGCCTCTTCGGCCAGGACCTCACCGCTCAGCCGTGGTCGGCCCGGCGCCGGCTGCTCGAGGAGCTGGAGCTCGAGGGGCGTTCATGGCACGTCCCGGAGGTGCACGACGACGGCGAGGTGCTGCTCGCGGTGACCGCCGAGCAGGGGCTCGAGGGCGTCGTCAGCAAGCGGCGGGCCTCGCGGTACCTCACCGGCCGGCGCTCGCCGGACTGGCGCAAGGTCGCCCACCGGCGCACGTACTCCGTCGTCGTCGGCGGCTGGCGGCCGGAGGTCGGTTCGGGGGCGTCCTCGGCCGGCCGGCTCGGGGCGGTGCTCGTCGGCCTGCCCGACGGCGAGGGCGGCTGGCGGTACGCCGGACGGGTCGGCTCGGGCCTCGCGGGGTCGGCCGGGGTGGCGCTGCTGCGGCGGCTGCGCGCGCACGAGCGGGACGCCTCGCCGTTCGCCGACGAGGTACCGCGCATCGACGCCTCGGGCACGACGTGGGTCGAGCCGACCGTCGTCGTCGAGGTCCGCACGCTCCAGCTGACCGCCGACCACCGGCTGCGCCAGCCGACCTACCTCGGGGTCCGGCACGACCTCACGCCGGCCGAGCTTCAGGAGGTCGAGGAGGGTGGCTGAGCGGTACGTGCCGGAGGTGACGCGGGTCGAGGTGGCCGGGCGGCGCCTCAAGCTGACCAGCCTCGACAAGGTGATGTACCCCGCGACCGAGACGACCAAGGGCGAGGTCCTCGACTACTACGCCCGGATCGGCGCCGTCCTGCTGCCGCACCTCGCCGGCCGGCCGGTGACCCGGGTGCGGTGGCCGCACGGCGTCGAGGACCAGCAGTTCTTCGAGAAGAACCTGCCCTCGGGCGCGCCGTCGTGGCTGCCGCGGGTGCGGGTCGACGACGTCACCTACCCCCTCGTCCCCGGGCTCGCCGAGCTGACCTACCTCGTCAACCTCAACTCCCTCGAGCTGCACGTGCCGCAGTGGACGGTCGACGACGACGGCGAGCGGCAGCACCCCGACCGTCTCGTGATCGACCTCGACCCCGGGCGGCCGGCCGGGCTGCGCGAGTGCGCCCGGGTCGCCCTCCTCGTTCGCGAGCGGCTGGACCGGCTCGGCCTCGAGCTGCACCCCGTCACCTCCGGCAGCAAGGGGATGCAGCTGTACGCCGGGCTCGGCGGCGACCTCACCTCGGACGAGGTGCGCGACCTCGCCCAGCAGCTCGCCCAGGAGATGACCAAGAAGCACCCCGAGCTCGTCCTGTGGAAGATGACGAAGTCGCTGCGCCCCGGGAAGGTGTTCCTCGACTGGAGCCAGAACGTCGCGGCGAAGACGACGATCAGCCCCTACTCGCTGCGCGGGCGCGAGCTGCCGCACGTCGCGGCGCCGCGGACCTGGGCCGAGGTCGAGGCCGGCGCCGAGGACGACGGAACGCTCGAGCAGCTGATGTTCGACGAGGTGCTCGAGCGGGTCGAGCGCGACGGCGACCTCCTCGCCGACCTCCCCTGACCCGGGCTGCTCAGCCGACTGATTGCGGATAACCCACCTCGGATGGGGTCGAAACAGCCCTTGAGGGTGGGGAATCCGCAATGAGTCGCGTGCGAGAGGGGATGAGGGGAGGGGTCAGGGGCGGCGCAGGCGGGGGCAGCCGGCGCACTCGACGCAGCCGGGAAGGGCGTAGATGAGGCAGCACGACTCGCGCGGCAGGGCGCCGGGGCGCAGCAGGCCGGCGGCGGCCTCGGCCTCGCGCCGGGCGGCGGCCCACATGTCGTCGACGAGCGCGGCGCGCACGTGCGGCCCGAGCCGGACCTCGCTCGGGTAGCCCTCGGCGAGCGGCCCGGCGACCTGCCGGTAGTCGGCCTCGGCGGCATCGAGCCGGCGGTCGAGGTCGCCCTCGTCGGTGGTCAGCGTGGTGAGCCGCACGGCGTCCGGGACGAGGGAGGGGGCGAGGGAGAAGGTGAGGGTGTCGAGCGCGGCCCGCCAGGGACCCGCCGCCGCGGCGTGCGCGGCGGTGTGCGCCGGCACCTGGAGGAGCCACTGGAGGACGAACACCACGGCGACCGCGGGGGGCGCGTCGCCGTCGTACCAGCGGCGGTGCAGGGCGTGCAGGTCGGCCTGCCAGCCGCCGGGGTCGTCCGTGACCCGCCGGGCCAGGGGTGGGCCCTCGGCGGTGAAGCGCAGCCAGGCGTGGCGCGCCGACATGCGCGCAGCGGCGGCACCCGGTTCGGGTGCCGCCGCTGCGCTCGCGTGGTCGTCGCGGGTCAGGAGGTGGCCTTCTCGTAGGCCTCCTGGACCTCGCTCGAGATGCGGCCGCGGTCGCTGACGTCGTAGCCGTTCTTGCGGGCCCACTCGCGCACGGCGCTCACGTCGCGACGGCCCGCGCGCGCGCCGCTGCCGGCCGCGCGACCGGTGCTCCGGCGTCCGCCGGTGCGCTCGGCGTGCCCGATCCACATCGCGAAGGCGTCACGCAGCTTGGCGGCATTCTCGCTCGTGAGGTCGATCTCGTAGCTGACGCCGTCGAGGGCGAACGTCACCGTCTCGTCAGCGGGGGACTCCTTGTCGACATCGTCGACGAGGAGGACCTGGACCTTCTTGGCCATTGTTCCGTGCCTCCGGGGTGGGAGATTTCCGGTGCGAATGAGGATGCGCCCGGATCGGGTATTCCCGATCGTAGTGGGAATGCGCCGGAAAACGTCAATCGGGGAGTATTTCCCGACGGGTCAGCCGTCGTTTTCCGGGACCCCGTCGCCGTCCGCGTCGCGACCGGGGGATGGGGCCGCATCCCGACGCATCCGGTCCTGCTCGGCCTCGAACTTGCTCTGGGCCAACCGTTCCCGCCGGTCGGCCTCCATGATGCGTTTGATGATGAGGTAGAAGAATGCGGCCGCGACGATCGTCGGGACGATGGCGACGACGTAGGGAACCCAGGAGTTCATGACGCTCAGGCCTCCGGCTTGAGGTGCGGGAAGAGGATGGTCTCGCGGATGCTCGCGCCGGTGAACAGCATGACGAGCCGGTCGATTCCGAGCCCGAGCCCGCCCATCGGGGGCGCCCCGTACTCGAGGGCGCGCAGGAAGTCCTCGTCGAGCTGCATCGCCTCGGGGTCGCCGCCGGCCGCGCGCAGCGACTGCTCGGTGAGCACCCGGCGCTGGATCACCGGGTCGACGAGCTCGGAGAACCCGGTGCCCCGCTCGACACCGGCGATGATGAGGTCCCACGCCTCGATGAGCCCGGGCTCGGACCGGTGCGGGCGGGCCAGCGGCTGGGCGATGGCGGGGTAGTCGCAGAGGAAGGTCGGCTGGAGCAGCTGCGGCTCGACGAGCTCGCCGAGCAGCTCGAGGAAGACCTTGTCCTGCTCGAGCGCCGGGTCGACCTCCACGCCGTGCCGCTCGGCGTACCCGAGCAGCGTCTCCTTCGGGGTCTCGGGCGTCACCGGCTCGCCGACGACCTCGCTCACGGCGTCGTACACCGGCAGCCAGCGCCACTCGCCGTCGAGGTCGACGGTGCCCGCCGGCGTCTCGACCCGCCGCGACCCCAGCGCGTCGGCCACCCCGAGGTAGAGGTCGCGCATCAGGGCGCCGATGCTGCGCTGGTCGCCCCAGGCCTGGTACGCCTCGAGCATCGTGAACTCGGGCGAGTGCGTCGCGTCGACGCCCTCGTTGCGGAAGATCCGGCCCATCTCGTAGACCCGGTCCACCCCACCGACGACGGCCTTCTTGAGGTTGAGCTCGAGGGCGATGCGCAGGACCATCTCGTGGTCGAAGGCGTTCATGTGGGTGCGGAACGGGCGGGCCGCCGCGCCGCCGTGCACGAGCTGGATGACCGGCGTCTCGACCTCGAGGTAGCCCTGGCCGTCGAGGACCGCGCGGACCGCCCGGAGCGCGGCCGCCTTGGTGCGCACCATGTCGCGGGCCTCCTGGCGCACGACGAGGTCGGCGTACCGCTGGCGGACCCGCGCCTCCTCGGAGAGCTCCTTGTGGAGGACCGGCAGCGGGCGCAGCGCCTTGCTCGCCATCCCCCAGCGGGTCGCCATGACGGACAGCTCGCCGCGACGGCTCGAGATGACGCGCCCCTCGACCCACACGTGGTCGCCGAGGTCGACGTCGGCCTTGAAGGCGGCGAGGGCGTCCTCGCCGACCTCGGCGAGGCTGAGCATCACCTGCAGGCGCGTCCCGACACCCTCCTGGAGCGTCGCGAACGCGAGCTTGCCGGTCGTGCGGACGAAGACGACCCGGCCGGCGACCGCGACGACGTCGTCGGTCTCGGCGCCGGTCTCCAGGTGTCCCCAGCCCTCGCGCACCTCGAGCAGCGAGTGCGTGCGCGGCACCTCGACCGGGTAGGCCTGCCCGCCGGCCTCGAGGATGCGGTCGCGCTTCTCGCGGCGGACCCGCATCTGCTCGGGCAGGTCGACCTCGGGAAGGGCAGGGGTGGCGTTCTCGGTCACGGAGGTCAAGGGTACGGAAGTGGCCCGGGAGCAGCCGCGCCCGCCCGCCCCGCGGCCGTCGACGGCCAGCCGGCCGTCGGCTCAGCGCTCGTCGAGGGTCATCTCCAGGGCGTACGCGTCGGCGTCGTAGCAGTGGTTGGCGTGCTCGACCGGCTCCCCGTGGGCCCCGAAGGCGGTGCGCGCCATCGTCAGGACCGGGCGGGTGCCGCGCAGGCCGAGGCGCCGGCGCTCCTCCGGCGTGGGCATCCGGGCCCCGACGGTCTGCCGCGCGACGACCGGCACGGCTCCCCGCGTGCGCAGGGCGGCGTACAGCCCGGTGGTCTCGAGCTCCTCGGCGGTGAGGTCGGAGAGCTCGGGGGGCAGCCAGTTGTGGAGGACGGCGAGGGGCCGGCCGTCCACCGACCGGAGCCGCACGATGCCGAGCAACGCCGTGTCGGAGGGGAGCTCGAGGGCGGCGGCGGCTTCTTCGTCGCGGGTCACGGCGAGGGAGAGCACGCGCGTCCCCGGGGTGCGTCCGGCGCGGAGCAGGTCGTCGTGGAGGCTCGAGAGCTCCGCGCGGCGGTGCACCCGGGTCGGGGCGACCGTCGTGCCGATGCCCCGCCGCCGCACGAGCAGCCCGCGGTCGACGAGGTCCTGCATGGCGCGGCGGACGGTGGGCCGGGAGAGTCCCAGCCGGCCGGCGAGGACGAGCTCGTTCTCGACGGAGTCGCCCGGCTGCAGGTCGCCGTCGCGCACGGCCGCTCCGAGCTGCTCGGCCAGCTGGTGCCAGAGCGGGACCGGTGACGTGCGGTCGATCCGCACCGGGACCTGTCGCGCCACCATGGACGGGACTGTACAGCGCGAGACCATCCGTGTCAGTATGTCCTGACAAAGGAGGTCGGATGCGGATCGCACTCGCGGGTGCCGGGCGGATCGGGGCGTTCCACGCCCGCACGCTCGCGTCGCTCGGCGGCGTCGACGAGCTCCTCCTCGCCGACGTCGACGCCGACCGGGCCGCCCGCGTGGCGGCCGACCTGGGCGTCGTGGCGGTCCCGACGGTCGAGGGCCTCCTCGACCCGCGCGTCGACGCCCTCGTCGTCGCCACCTCCACCCCCGGCCACGCTCCGCTCGTCCGGGCCGCGGTCGCCGCCGGCCTCCCGGTCTTCGTCGAGAAGCCGCTCGCCGCGACGCTGTCCGAGACGGTGGAGCTGGTCCGGCTCGTCGAGGGCGCCGACGTCCCCGTGCACGTCGGCTTCCAGCGCCGCTTCGACACCGGGTACCGCCGGGCCCGGGCGGCCGTCGCCTCGGGCGAGCTGGGCCTCGTCCACACGCTGCGGGCGACCACCTCCGACCGCCGCCCACCCCACCCGGAGTACCTGCCGACCTCGGGCGGGATCTTCCGCGACTGCTCGGTGCACGACGCGGACGTCGTCCGCTTCGTCACCGGCCGCGAGGTGCTCACCGTCCAGGCGGTCGGCGGCACGAAGGGCGAGCCGTTCTTCGCCGCGGCCGGCGACGTCGCCTCGGCCGCGGCGCTGCTGACCCTCGACGACGGCACCATCGCGGTCCTCACCACGACGCGGTACTCGGGCCAGGGCCACGACGTCCGCCTCGAGGTCGTCGGCTCCGAGGCGTCCGTGGCCGTCGGCCTCGACGACAGCCTCGCGCTGCGCTCGCTCGAGGACGGCGTCACCTTCCCCGCCGGTCCGGTGCACGAGGCGTTCATGGACCGCTTCGAGGCCGCGTACCGCGCCGAGCTCACCGCCTTCCTCGACGTGGCCCGCGGCGGGGCGCCGAGCCCCTGCACCGTGCGCGACGCGCTCGAGGCGTCGCGGGTCGTCGAGGCCGCCTCCCTCGCGCTCGCCGAGGGTCGCACCGTGCACCTGTCCGAGATCCCCACCACCTGACGGAGGATTCGTCGATGACCACCGCACCCGTCGCCCGGCGCATCGCCGGCGCCCCCATCTCGTGGGGCGTCTGCGAGGTCCCCGGCTGGGGTCACCAGCTGACCCCGGACCTCGTCCTCGCCCAGATGCACGAGGTCGGGCTGGCCGCCACCGAGTTCGGGCCCGACGGCTTCCTCCCCGACGCCCCGTCCGCCAAGGCCGCGACGCTCGCCGCGGCGGGCCTGCGCGCGGTCGGCCAGTTCGTCCCGGTCGTCCTCCACGACCCCGCCGTCGACCCGTTGCCCGCCGTCGAGGAGGCGATGACCGGCCTCGTCGCCGCCGACGCCGGTGTCGTCGTCATCGCGGCGGCCACCGGTGCCGAGGGCTACGACACCCGCCCGGACCTCGACGACGACCAGTGGGCGACCCTGCTGCACCACCTCGACCGGATCAGCGACGCCGCCGCCGCGCGCGGCCTGCTCGCCGCCCTCCACCCGCACGTCGGCACGATGGTCGAGAGCGGCACCGAGACCGAGCGCGTCCTCGCCGGCAGCCGCGTCGCCCTCTGCCTCGACACCGGTCACCTCCTCATCGGCGGCGGCGACCCGGTGGCCGTCGCCGCGCAGCACCCCGACCGGATCGGGCACGTGCACCTCAAGGACGTGCGACTCGACCTCGCCGACCGGGTGCGCTCCGGCGAGCTGACCTACACCGACGCCGTCGCCGCCGGGATGTACGTCCCGCTGGGCGCGGGGGACGTCGACGTCGCGGCCATCATCGGCTCGCTCGAGTCGGCGGGCTACGCCGGCTGGTACGTGCTCGAGCAGGACACCGTCCTCGCCGGCGACCCCGACGCCACGGGCGTCGACCCCGCGGCGGACGTACGGGCCTCGGTCGCGCACGTCCTCGCCGTCGCCGACCGGCTCGGGGCGAGCACGTGAGCGCCCCGGACCTCGTCGCCATCGGCCGCACCGGCGTCGACGTCTACCCGCTCCAGCACGGGGTGGGCCTCGAGGACGTCGACACCTTCCGGAAGTTCCTCGGCGGCAGCGCGACCAACGTCGCCGTGGCGGCGGCTCGGCACGGGCACTCCGCACTCCTCGTGACCAAGGTCGCCCACGACGCGTTCGGACGCTACGTGCGCCGCGAGGCCGAGCGGCTCGGGGTCGACCCCTCGGCGATCGCGGTCCACGACGGCGACGGACCGCCCACACCGGTGACCTTCTGCGAGGTGCACCCCCCGGACCACTTCCCGCTCTCGTTCTACCGCTGGCCCACCGCCCCGGACCTGCTGCTCACCGACGACGACCTGCCGCTCGACGCGATCCGGGCCACCCGCGTCCTCTGGGCCACGGTGACCGGCCTGTCGCAGGAGCCCTCGCGCGGCGCCCACCACACGGCGTGGGCGGCCCGCGGCCGGACCGGGCACACCGTCCTCGACCTCGACTGGCGCCCGATGTTCTGGGCCGACCCCGCCGAGGCGGCCCGTGAGGTCGGCCGCGCCCTCGCCCGGGTGACCGTGGCGGTCGGCAACCAGGAGGAGTGCGGTGTCGCGGTCGGGGAGACCGACCCCCACCGCGCCGCCGACGCCCTGCTCGAGCGTGGCCTCGAGCTCGCCGTCGTCAAGCAGGGCCCGCGAGGGGTGCTCGCCGCGACCGCCGACGAACGGGTCGAGGTCGCGCCCTTCCCCGTCGAGGTGGTCAACGGCCTCGGCGCCGGGGACGCCTTCGGCGGAGCCCTCGTCCACGGGCTCCTCGAGGGCTGGGACCTCGGACGCACGGTGCGCTTCGCCAACGTCGCGGGCGCGATCGTCGCCGGCCGGCTCGAGTGCTCCACCGCGATGCCGACGACCGACGAGGTCGAGGCCGCGCTCGCCGGGGCCGGGCGGTGAGCGCCGTGACGAGCCACCGCGTCGGGCCGGCCGACCTCGCCCGGCTCACCGAGACCCGGGCCCGCGAGCCGCAGCGGGTCCAGCAGGCCTGGGACGAGCGCACCCTGCGTCCGCTGCTCCCCGACGACGGCCGGCTGCTCCTCGTCGCCGCCGACCACCCGGCCCGCGGCGCGCTCGGCGTCGGCCCGGAGCCGATGGCGATGGCCAGCCGCTCGGACCTGCTCGACCGCCTCGTCACCGCCCTCGAGCGTCCCGGCGTCGACGGCGTCCTGGGGACGCCCGACGTGCTCGAGGACCTCCTCCTGCTCGGTGCGCTCGAGGGCAAGGTCGTCGTCGGGTCGATGAACCGCGGTGGGCTGCAGGGCGCCTCGTGGGAGCTCGACGACCGCTTCACCGCGTACACCGCCGAGGCCGTCGGCCGGCTCGGCCTCGACGGCGGCAAGATGCTCCTCCGCGTCGCCCTCGACGACGCCGGGTCGGTCCGCACCCTCGAGGCGTGTGCCCGCGCGGTCACCGAGCTCGCGGACGCATCGGTCATGGCCATGCTCGAGCCATTCTGGTCGGTCGTCGAGGACGGTCGGGTCCGCAACCTGCTCGACGCCGACTCGATGGTGCGCGCGGTCCAGGTCGCCTCCGGGCTGGGCGCGACGAGTGCGCACACGTGGCTCAAGCTGCCGGTCGTCGACGACCTCGCGCGCGTGATGGACGCGACGACGCTGCCGACCCTCCTGCTCGGTGGCGACCCCGACGGCGCGCCCGCCGAGACCTACGCCGCGTGGGAGCAGGCCCTCGACCTGCCGTCGGTCCGCGGCCTGGTCGTCGGGCGTGCCCTGCTCTACCCCCGCGAGGGCGACGTCGCCGCCGCGGTGGACGTCGCGGCCGACCTCGTCCACGGTGGGACCTCATGAGCACCGGCCGCGACAACGGGGCCTACGTCCGCCTGCACGGCAGCGCCCTCGACGGGCCGTTCGGGGTCGCCGTCACGCCGACCTCCTCGTCCCCCGTCCCCGGCTGGCGGCACACGACGCTGCGGGTCGCGACCCTCGACGGCCGGCTCGTCTCGCACGAGGGCGGCGAGGAGGAGACCCTCGTCGTGCCCCTGGACGGCCCGGTGCGGGTCGAGGTGACCGAGGCCGACGGCACGGTGCACGACGTGGCGCTCGAGGGCCGCGCCTCGGTCTTCGACGGCCCGACCGACGTCGTCTACGCCGGACGCGGTTCGCGGCTGCGCCTCCATCCCGCCACCGGCGTCCCCGTCCGGGTCGCCCTGTGCGGCGCCCCGGCCCGGAAGGCGGTGGACGCCAAGCCGTTCCGCCACCTGCGCGCCGCCGACGTCCCCGTCGAGCTGCGCGGCGCCGGCCGGGCCAGCCGGGAGGTGCGGAACATGGGCCTTCCCGACGTGCTCGACGCCGACTCCTTCCTCGTCTGCGAGGTGGTCACCCCGGCCGGCAACTGGTCGAGCTGGCCGCCGCACAAGCACGACGAGGACCGGCCCGGTGAGGAGACCGAGCTCGAGGAGATCTACTACGTCGAGACCCGCTCGAGCGACCCCCGCGGGACGGACCCGGTGGGCTACCTGCGGGTCTACGGGTCGAGCGACGAGCGCCCCCTCGACGTGCTCGCCGAGGTCCGCACCGGCGACGTCGTCCTCGTCCCGCACGGCTGGCACGGGCCGGCCGTCGCCGCGCCCGATGCCGACCTGTACTACCTCAACGTGATGGCCGGCCCCGGGCCCGAGCGGGCCTGGCGCATCTGCGACGACCCGGCCCACGCGTGGGTCCGGGAGGCCTGGCCGGACGAGCCGGTCGACCCGCGACTGCCCCTGGGAGGCACCCGATGACCGCATCCGAGACCGTCCGCCTCACCGTCGCGCAGGCGCTCGTCCGCTTCCTCGGGCAGCAGTGGACCGAGCGGGACGGGCGCCGGCAGCGGCTCTTCGCCGGATGCCTCGGGATCTTCGGTCACGGCAACGTCGCCGGCGTCGGGCAGGCCCTCCTCGAGGACGAGCTGCGGGCCGCGGACGCCGGGGAGGAGCCGGGGCTGCGCTACGTCCTCGGGCGCAACGAGCAGGCGATGGTCCACACCGCCGTCGGGTACGCGAAGCACCGCGACCGGCTGACGACGTGGGCGGTCACCGCGTCGGTCGGGCCCGGCTCGACCAACATGCTGACCGGTGCCGCGCTCGCGACGGTCAACCGGATCCCGGTCCTGCTGCTGCCCTCGGGCACCTTCGCCACCCGGGTCGCGGCCCCGGTGCTCCAGGAGCTCGAGCTGCCGTCCGCCGCAGACGTCTCCGTCAACGACGCCTTTCGGCCCCTGTCCCGCTTCTACGACCAGGTCGACCGGCCCGAACAGCTGCCGGCCGCGCTGCTCGGGGCCTGCCGGGTGCTCACCGACCCCGCGGAGACCGGCGCCGCGACCATCTCGCTCCCGCAGGACGTCCAGGCCGAGGCCTTCGACTGGCCGGTCGAGCTCTTCGCCGAGCGGGTCTGGCACGTCGCGCGTCCGCCGGCGGAGCCCGCGCGGGTCGCCGACGTCGCCGACGCCGTGCGGGCGGCGCGGCGGCCGCTGCTCGTCGCCGGCGGCGGGGTCCACTACTCCGGGGCCGAGGAGGCACTCGCGGCCTTCGCGGAGGCCACCGGCGTCCCGGTCGCCGAGACCCAGGCCGGCAAGGGTGCGCTGCCGCACGGCCACCCGCAGCTCGTCGGCGCCGTCGGGTCGACGGGCACCACGGCGGCCAACGCCCTCGCCGCCGAGGCCGACCTCGTCATCGGGGTCGGCACCCGGTGGACGGACTTCACGACTGCTTCGCGAACCGCCTTCCGTCGCAATGGAGTCCGATTCGTCAGCCTCAACGTCGCCGCCTTCGACGCGGGCAAGCACAGTGGCCTCCCGCTGGTCGCGGACGCTCGCGCCGGGCTCGAGGCGCTCACCGACGCGCTCACCGGCCATCGGGTGGACGACGCCTACGTCGCGGAGGTCGCCGGGCTGTGGCGCACCTGGGACGAGCAGGTCGAGGCCGCCTACGAGCCGCCCGCCGAGGTGACCGGTGCCCTGGCGCCGGGCCTGCTCACCCAGGGCCAGGTCCTCGGGGTCGTCAACGAGCACACCGACCCCCGCGACGTCGTCCTGTGCGCCGCCGGCTCGATGCCCGGCGACCTCCACAAGCTGTGGCGGGTCCGCGACCGCAAGGGGTACCACGTCGAGTACGGGTACTCCTGCATGGGCTACGAGATCCCGGGGGCCCTCGGGGTGGCGCTGGCCGACGACACCCGCGACGTGTTCGCGATGGTCGGCGACGGCGGCTACCTCATGATGCCGACCGAGCTCGTCGTCGCCGTCCAGGAGCGGGTCAAGCTCGTCGTCGTCCTCGTCCAGAACCACGGGTTCCACTCGATCGGGTCGCTCTCGGAGGGGCTCGGCTCACAGCGCTTCGGCACGTCGTACGAGTTCCGGGGCGCGGACGGCCGGCTCGACGGCGGTCACCTGCCCGTCGACCTCGCCGCGAACGCCCGCAGCCTCGGTGCGCACGTCATCGAGGTGCACTCGCGCGACGAGCTCGTCGCCGCGGTCGCCGAGGCCAAGGCCGCGCCGCGCGACGGTGGGCCGGTGGTCATCCACGTCGAGACCGACCCGCGGGTGCACGCCCCGTCGAGCGGGTCGTGGTGGGACGTGCCGGTGGCGCAGGTGTCGGCCCTGGACTCCACCCGCGAGGCGTCGCGGGCCTACCGCGCGGCGAAGGCCGACCAGCGCCCGTACCTCGCGCCGTCGACCCCGAAGGAGACCGTCCGATGAGCCCCACCGAGGTCCGGGTCGGCGTCGTCGGCGTCGGCATCATGGGAACCGACCACGCCGAGCGCCTCGCCTCCCGCATCGCCGGCGCCCGCCTCGTCGCCGTCGCGGACCCCGACCGGGTTCGCGCCACCGCCCTCGCGGACCGGCTGGGCACCGAGGTCCTCGCCGACCCCCTGGCGCTCGTGGCCTCGCCGGACGTCGACGCCGTCGTCCTCGCCTCCCCGGGCTTCGCCCACGAGGAGCAGGTGCTCGCCTGCCTCGCCGCCCGCAAGCCGGTCCTCTGCGAGAAGCCGCTGACGATGGACGACGAGTCCTCGCTCCGGGTGGTGCGGGCCGAGGTCGAGCACGGCGCCCGCCTGGTCACGGTCGGGTTCATGCGGCGCTTCGACCCCGAGTACGCCGAGGCCCGGGCCCTGCTCGGCACCGGCGAGCGGGGGCGCCTGCTGCTCCTGCACAACGTGCACCGCAACCGTTCGGTCCCCAACGCCGACTTCCGTTCGGAAATGATCGTGCGCGACAGCCTCGTCCACGAGGTCGACTCCTCGCGCTTCCTCTTCGACGACGAGGTCGTCGAGGTGACGGTGCTCGCTCCCGCCCCGACGCGGCACGCCGCCGAGGGCGTCCTCGACCCGCAGGTCGCCCTCTTCCGGATGGCCGGCGGCGGGCTGGTCACCAACGAGGTGTTCGTCAACAGCCAGGTCGGCTACGAGGTCCGCTTCGAGGCGGTGGCCGAGCGCGGGTCGTTGACCGCCGGCCTGCACACCACGGCCCTGCTCGGCACGAGCGCCGCCGCCGGCGGGGGCGCCTGGGGCGGGGTGGTCCCGGCCGACTACCGGCGCCGCTTCGCCCGGGCCTACGACCTCGAGGTCCAGGCGTGGGTCGACGGCATCCGGGCCGGCACCGGAGCGGTCGGCGCCTCCGCGTGGGACGGCTACGCGGCGACCGCCGTGAGCACCGCCGGGATGGCCTCCCTCGCGACCGGGACACCGGTGGCGGTCGAGCTCGCCGAGCGTCCCTCGCTCTACCGGGCGACTGCCGATCCCGTCGCCGTTCCGTGAACCGAGCACGGACTCCACATCCGCGCGCCGGCCTGACACACTGATTCCACCACTCACACGGACAAGGACCGATACCCGTGAGCACGACCCCCACCCGCATCACCCACCTCGTCGCCGGCGCGCCCTGGGAGGGCACGGCCGCACGCACCAGTCCCGTCTACAACCCGGCCACCGGCGTCCGGACCGGCGAGCTCGACCTCGCGTCGGCCGACCTCGTCGGAGAGGTCGTCGTCCGGGCCAAGGAGGCGTGGGCCGGCGAGTGGAAGGACGCCTCGCTCGCCAAGCGCACGCAGGTGCTCTTCAGGTTCCGCCAGCTGCTCGACGAGCGCAAGGAGGAGATCGCCGCCCTCATCACGGCCGAGCACGGCAAGGTCCTCTCCGACGCCGTCGGCGAGGTCACCCGCGGCCTCGAGGTCGCCGAGTTCGCGTGCGGCATCCCGCACCTGCTCAAGGGCGGCTTCACCGAGAACGCCTCGACGAAGGTCGACGTCTACTCGATCCGGCAGTCCCTCGGCGTCGTCGCCGTCATCAGCCCGTTCAACTTCCCGGCGATGGTGCCGCTGTGGTTCGTCCCGGTCGCCATCGCCTGCGGCAACGCGGTCGTCATCAAGCCGTCAGAGAAGGACCCGTCGGCCGTCAACGCCGTCGCCGCGCTCTGGACGGAGGCCGGCCTGCCCGACGGCGTCCTCAACGTCGTCCACGGCGACAAGGAGGCGGTCGACGCCCTCCTCACCCACCCCGACGTCAAGGCCGTCTCCTTCGTCGGCTCGACCCCGATCGCGAAGTACGTCTACGAGACCGGCACCGCACACGGCAAGCGGGTCCAGGCCCTCGGCGGCGCGAAGAACCACATGATCGTGCTCCCGGACGCCGACCTCGACCTCGCCGCCGACGCCGCCGTCAACGCGGGCTTCGGCTCGGCCGGCGAGCGGTGCATGGCGATCTCGGCCCTCGTGGCCCTCGAGCCGATCGCCGACGAGCTCGTCGAGAAGATCAAGGACCGGATGGGCAAGCTGGTCACCGGCGACGGCACCCGCGGCTGCGACATGGGCCCGCTCGTGACCGCGCAGCACCGCGACAAGGTCGCCTCGTACCTCGACGCCGGTGTCGAGGCCGGCGCGACCCTCGTCGTCGACGGGCGCGAGGGCGACGTCGACGCCGACGGCGAGGGCTTCTTCCTCCGCCCGACCCTCTTCGACCACGTGACGAGGGAGATGTCGATCTACACCGACGAGATCTTCGGCCCGGTGCTCTCGGTGGTCCGCGCGACGACCTACGACGAGGCCCTGGAGCTCATCAACACCAACCCCTACGGCAACGGCACGGCGATCTTCACCAACGACGGCGGTGCCGCGCGGCGCTTCCAGCACGAGGTCGAGGTCGGGATGATCGGCATCAACGTGCCCATCCCGGTGCCGATGGCCTACTACTCGTTCGGCGGCTGGAAGAACAGCCTCTTCGGCGACACCCACGCCCACGGGATGGAGGGCGTGCACTTCTTCACCCGCGGCAAGGTCGTCACCTCCCGCTGGCTCGACCCGAGCCACGGCGGCATCGAGCTCGGCTTCCCGCAGAACGCCTGACCGGGGTCCCCACACCCGCACCCCGCACCCCGCACCCCGCGCCCCGCGCCCCGCACCCCGCGCCCCGCGCCCCACACCCCTCAATCGCGTGCTACGGCGCAGTAAGTGCTGCGATGACGACCAGTACTGCGCCGTATCACGCGCGTCGGGGCGCATCGTTGCGCGTTCGTGACGCCCGCGATGCGGTTCCCGTGTGGTGGTCGTCGTCGTTCTGCCTCATCATGGGCTCGGCGTGTGGTACGACCGCGCCCTCGGGGCCACGGACAGGAAGACGGATCGACATGATGTCGCGCAGGAGGCTGGCGCTGACCGCCGCGGTGGCGGTACCGCTCGTGCTCGGTGGTGCCGGGACGGCCTACGCGACCCACTACCAGGACAAGGCCCTGCCGGGCAGCGCGGTCGGCGGGGTCCCGGTCGCCGGGATGACCCGCGACGAGGTGGCCGAGACCGTGCGCGAGCGCGCCGCCGCCGTCACGGTGACGCTGACCAACGGGCGCTCGACCCGCACCGCGCACCTCGCCGAACTGGGGTACGCCGTCGACGTCGAGGCCACCGTCGACGAGCTCTTCACCGCCAACCGGGAGTGGTCCTCCTACGCCCGCTCGCTCGTCACCCCGCGCGACGTCCCCGCCGTCGTCTCCACCGACGACCGCACGCTCGCCGCCGTCGTCACCTCGCTCGTCGCGGACGCCGACAAGGCCGGCCGCGACGCCACGGTCTCGCTCGCGAAGGACAAGAGGTCCTTCGTGGTCTCGCCGGCCGTCGCCGGCCAGACCGTCGACCCCGCCACCTTCCAGGACGTCGTGGCCCGGGCCGCCCACCGGCTCGCCCCGGCCCGCACGACCCTCCGCTTCGTCGAGGGCACGCCGAAGGTCAGCACCGCGGTGGCGCAGCACGTCGCCGACGCCGCGAACGCCATCGTCAACGCACCCTTCAGCGTCACGGACGGCACGAAGTCCTATCCCGCGGCGCCGTACACCAAGGCCTCCTGGGTCACCGTCCCGGTCAGCGACGGCGTGCCGCAGGCGCCGATCGTCGACGCCGCAAAGGTGCGCGCCTGGGTGGGCGCGGTCGCCAAGGCGGCCACGGTCGAGCCGACGACCGGCCTGCGCTACGTCGACTCCGCCGGGACGGTCCGCAAGGTCGTCACCGAGGCCGAGGACGGGCGCACGCCGAAGAACGCCGACCAGCTCGCCGGCGCCGCGGTCGCGGCCCTCGGCTCCGGTGGCACCTACGCCGGCACGCTCGCCTTCAGCCCGGTCAGGGCGGCCTGGGACGAGAAGCGCATCGCTCCTGGCGCCGAGAACCTCGCCTACCCGGCGGCGGTCGGGGAGAAGTGGATCGACGTCGACCTGGGTCGGCACACGATGACCGCGTACATCGGCGCCGAGGTCGTCTACGGCCCGATCGCGATGGTCAACGGCGCGGCCGCCACCCCCACGTCGGTCGGCACCTTCCACGTCTACCTCAAGAACCCGCTGATGACGATGCGCGGACGCAACGCCGACGGGACGAACTACGAGACACCGGACGTTCCGTGGTCCTCGTTCTTCGTCGGTGGCATCGCCCTGCACGGCGCCCCGTGGCGCTCGAGCTTCGGCTACGCCGCCTCACACGGCTGCATCAACCTGCCGGTCCCCGTCGCCAAGTGGGTCTACGACTTCGCGCCGGTCGGCACGACGGTCGTCTCGCACTACTGACGCCACGGCTCAGACGAGCAGGGCCACCGCCGCCACCGCCGAGGCGACGAGGACGGCGACGTCGAAGCCGCGCTGGCTGATGCGGCGGACCGTGGCGTAGCCGAGCAGGCCGCCGAGCAGCACCAGGGGAGCGAGCACCCCGGCCCGGCCGACGTCGCGCCAGTGCATCAGCCCGAGACCGACCGAGAACGGCACCTTGACGAGGTTGACGATGAGGAAGAACCAGGCGTTGGTGCCGACGAAGCGTCGCTTGTCGATGCCGGCCGCCGACAGGTAGAGGGTCATCACGGCGCCCGCGGCGTTCGCGGTCATCGTCGCGAAGCCCACGGCGCTGCCGGCCGCCCAGGCGGGGCCACGGCGTTCGTGCAGTGACGAGGACTCCTCTCCCGCACGCCACTTCACGACGAGCTGCAGCAGGACGAGGACGAGGAGGATGGCGCCGATCGTTCGTCGAAGGGTCGTGTCGTCGACGACGCCGAGGAACACCGACCCGATCGCGAGGCCGGGCAGCACGGCCGGGAGCAGCCGACGCACGATGGCCCAGTCGGCGTCCCGGCGGTAGTGCCAGACGGCGACGAGGTCGCCGACGATGAGCACCGCGAGGATGGCCGCGGTCGACTGCTTGGCCGGCAGGACCGTGGCGAAGATCGCAACGGCGACGACACCGAGACCGCCGAGCGCGGTCTTGGAGTACCCCACGACCAGCGCCGCCGCCCCCATCGCGAGGACGGCCGGCACGGTGCCACCGAGCAGGTCCATGGCGACCTCCTCCGGCAGCGACCCGGGCGAACGCTACCCCGGGTCAGCGGCGGCCGAAGTCCTGGGTCCAGTAGACGCCGTAGCGGCTGGCCTTGAGCACGCGCGCGACACCGACGCCGATGGCCTTGTTCGAGCAGTTGAGGATGTTCTTGCGGTGCCCCGGACTGTGCATCCACGCGGCGACGACCTCCGACGCCGTCGTCTGGCCGGCGGCGATGTTCTCGGCGGACCCGTAGCGGTAGCCCTGGGCCCGGATCCGGGTCCAGGGCGTCCGGCCGTCGCGGCTGGTGTGGCTGAAGTAGTTGTGCACCGCCATGTCCGTGCTGTGCAGCTTGGCGGCCTTCGCCAGGCGGGCGTCGACCCGCAGGGCGGAGCACCTGACCTTCGCGCGCTCGCGGTTGACGAGGGCGACGACGGACTGCTCGAGCTGGGTCGGCGTCGCGGCCGACGCCGTCGGGGCGGCGGCGACCACGAGGGGCACGACGACCGCGGCGGCGAGCGCCGCGCGGGCACCGCCCGAGCGGACGAGGCGAGCGGACGAGACGGAGGAGCTGGGCATGACGACCTCGGGGGACGGGCCCGTGAGCGGGCCTGACGTGCAGGGACGGTGCGCCGGGGCTCGCACCGGCCCCACCGTCACACGGCCTCGCGGCCGCCACGTGCCGAACGGGGGTACCGCGGGCCGAACGGCCGACCGGTACCCCCGTCCGCTTCGCTCAGTAGCGGCGGCCGAGCTTCTTCTTGCGCCAGGCCTTCGCCAGCTCGAGCCGGACGACGTCGCGCCGGCGCCGGCCCTCGACCCTGTTCGGCAGGGAGAGACGGACCACCTTGAGGTAGACCGAGCCGGCCTGCTTCCAGAGGCTGCCGGTGACGTAGGGCAGGTCGTGGCGCTCCATGAGGTCACGGATGCGCGGGGCGATCTCGGCGTACCGGTTGCTCGGCATGTCCGGGAAGAGGTGGTGCTCGACCTGGTGGCTGAGGTTGCCGGTCATCACGTGCATCGCCTTGGTGCCGCTGATGTTGCCCGAGCCGAGCATCTGGCGCAGGTACCACTCACCGCGGGTCTCGCCGTCGATCGAGGTCTTCTCGAAGGTGGAGATGCCGGGCGGGAAGTGACCGCAGATGATGACGGTGTTGGTCCACACGTTGCGCACGAGGTTGGCCACGACGTTCGCGGTGAGGGTCGTGCGGGCCGAGCCGGTGGCCGCCGAGAGGGCGGGGTGGACGAGGTAGTCCTTGGTCGCCTGCCGCTTGATCTTCGCGACGACCTCGTCGCGGTCGGCGCGGAACTTGGCCTTCTCCTCCTCGCTCATCCGGTTCTTCTTCGCGAGGTAGCCGCCGAGCTCGAGGTCGTAGGCCGCGATGGAGTACTCGAAGAGCAGGGCGTTGCCGACGTGCCAGATCGGCTGGAAGAGGTAGAAGGGGCTCCACTTCTGGTCCTCGTCGACCCGCAGGATGCCGTAGCCGAGGTCGTTGTCGCGGCCCAGGACGTTGGTGAAGGTGTGGTGGATCTCGTTGTGGCTGTGCTTCCACTGGCTCGCGGGGGAGGCGTTGTCCCACTCCCACGCCGTCGAGTGGATCTTCGGGTCACGCATCCAGTCCCACTGGCCGTGCATGACGTTGTGGCCGATCTCCATGTTCTCGA
>NZ_DAOLAC010000043.1:0-29594 GCF_035325325.1 Phycicoccus sp.
CCCCCCGGCCCTTCCTGCGCCGGCGGGTGGGGCGGCTGCTCCCGCCGGTCGTCCTCCTCGTCGGCGCCGGAGGCACCGCGCTCGTCCTGCTCGGTGGGCTCCCCTGGCGCGACGCGGTGCGCGGTGGAGCACTCGTGCTCGTCCAGGGGACCGGCCTCGCGAGCGGGCTCGGCATCGCGCCGGTCGTCCCGTTCCACCCGACGTGGAGCCTCACCGTCGAGTGGGTCTTCTACCTCCTGGTCCCGGCCGCCCTCGTCGCCCTCCGCGCGCGTGGACGCGACGAGCGGTCGGTGACCCGGCTGCTCGCCGGGTCGGCCGCCGTGCTCTACCTCGTGGCCCTGCCGCTGCCGGCCGCCGCGTTCTACCACCTGCCGGTCGGTACCCTGGCCGTCCTCGTCGCGGGTGCCGCCCTCGCCACGTGGCACCGGGTCGCGCCGACCACCCCGGTCGACCCCGTCCGCAGCGCGATGGCCCTCGTCATGCTCGGCCTGTTCGTCGTCCTCCCGGGCAGCGGAGGCGGCGCCGGATGGCGGCTGGCCGTCGTCCCGGCGACGACCCTGGCGACGCTGGTGCTGCTGCACGCGGTGCGGGCCGGTGACCCGGTGGCCGGTCGCCTCGCCGCGGCCCCGCTGCGCGCCGTCGGGCAGCGGGCGTACAGCCTCTACGTCTGGCACGTCCCCGTGCTGTGGCTCGTCTGGACGCTGACGCCCGACCTCGGCCCCTGGGCGCGGGCTGCCGTCGCCCTCCCCGTGGTCGCCCTCGTCACCGTCGTCGCGTTCGAGCTCGTGGAGTGCCCGGTCCTGCACCCGGGCGTGGACCGGCGCCGGGCTCCCGTCCCGGCGGTCAGCGCCGCACCCACACCCTGAGGCCCGGCGACCCGGCGACGGCGGACCACCCGGGGTCGGAGTCGAGGGCGCGGGCGAGGCCGGTGGTCGGCAGGTCGGGGGAGTCGGCGAGCAGGACGCAGTCGGCGCCCGTGACCGCCGGGACCGCCGTGCTGCGTCCGGAGAGGACCTCGAGGGCCTCCCGGTTGCGGGCCGCGCCCCAGTAGTCGGCCCGCGTGTCGACCCACACCCGGACGTCCGGACGCAGCAGCAGCACCGGGCCGGCGGATGCGGGGTCCGAGAGGAGCCGGCAGCGGTCCGGGAGCGCGTCGAGCACCGCAGCCTCCGGCGGTCGCCCGAGCCGGGCCCCGGCGAGGACCACGAGCGGGGAGAGGAGGACGAGGGTGAGCCAG
This sequence comes from Phycicoccus sp., assembly GCF_035325325.1. Lineage (NCBI taxonomy): Bacteria > Bacillati > Actinomycetota > Actinomycetes > Micrococcales > Intrasporangiaceae > Phycicoccus > Phycicoccus sp. Next base: position 1,238 of record NZ_DAOLAC010000043.1, read on the forward strand.
CCGACGACCCGCCACGGTCCCCCCACCGACCAGCGCCGCACCACGGGGCTGCGGAACACACCCGCCGGCTCGGCAGCGGTGCCGCGCAGCCGGACCCGACGAGCGACCCGGGTGGCGCCGACGCCCGCGAGCGGCGCGAGGGCGAGCAGCGCCAGCCCGACGAAGCGAACCCCGAACAGCCCGCCGGCCGCGGCCGGGGCGGCGAGCACGAGCAGCGCGGCGGCCAGCCCGACCCGGTCGTCCTCGCCGCGGCGCGACCAGCGGCGGCGGGTGGCGACGACGCCCGCCACGGCGAGGACGAGGGCGAGCAGTGCGGTCGGCACCCAGCGGGCCGCGAGGCCGGACGCGGTCGGCGCCATCCACTCGAGGACGACCCCGGACGCCGCGTCCTGGACCGTGCGGGTCACCGTCCACGCGTCCAGCCCGTAGGGCCCGGCGGCGAGCCCGGCGACCAGGCCCAGTCCGGTGCCACCGAGGACGGCGGCGCGCCGGGCCGCCCCGAGGGCGGGGGTCGCGAGGCCGAGCACGGCCACCGAGAGCCACAGCGCGGGGGCGAGCAGCAGCCAGGACAGGTGCAGCCAGCTGCCGGCGGCCGCCACGAGGAGCCCACCGACGAGCGACCCCGCCGCGAGCAGGCCGACCGGGGCCCGCACCGCGGGAACCCGCAGCCGGTCGGCGCCGAGCACGGCCGCGAGGAAGAGGGACTGCGCGGCGAGGGTCGCCCGCGGGGAGACCATCGGCAGGGCGAGGAGCAGGACGGCGAGGACCCCGCCGAGCGCGGGCAGCGGGTGGGCGCCGAGCCGCCGCGCGAGCACCAGGACGAGGGACGTGTAGACGAGCATCGACACGAGGCCGAGGACGAAGAACCCGCCGAAGCCGGCGGCGCGCCACGCCGCCCCGAGCGCGTCGTTCCACGCCGGCGAGGTCTGGGTGAAGAGCCGGTCGACGGGCGCCCAGCTCCACGAGTCGGGACGCGAGAGCGGTGCGCCGGAGAGGTTCTCGACGCCGGCGCGCACCTGCCAGTACGGGTCGCGCTCGTCGACGACGCCGGCCCGGACGACGGCCAGCGCGGCGAGGGCCAGCCACGGCAGGAGCCACCCGCGCCGCGAGGGCGCCCCTGTCACGGGAGGACCCAGCCGGTCTCGACCTGGTCGAGGAGCGAGACCGCACGACGACCGTCGTCGGCGGTGACCCGCAGGTCACTGAGGAATGCGGTGGTCACCCGGTCGCCGGTGCCCTCCTTCTCGGCCGGGCCGGACACCCGGACGGTGAGGTCGGTGGCGCCGCGGCGCGCCTCCACGGTGAGGGTGAGCGGTGTCGCCGCGGCCGCGGACGTCGTGACCCGGGCCAGCTCGGTGGCGCCGTCGGAGACGGTCACCTCGCGCTCGGCGTCGCCGACACCGCGCACCGACACTGTCACCGTGACCCGCACCGGCGCACCGGGGTTCGCGACGGAGATGCCGCCGAGCGGTCCGACGTACTGCCCGAACGTGCCCCCGACCCGCTCGGGCTCGTAGCCGCCGACCGTCACGAGCACCGGGGCGAGGACCTGTGCGCGCCGGGCCGCGTCGCCCTCGCCCGCCGCCCCGGCCTCCCGCAGGTCCCACGCGACGAACGTCCCGTCGGGGGTCCACGCCGCGGGCTCGCCCCAGGCGGCGGTGAGCTCCTGCGACGGGTCCTGGGCGGCCGAGAAGCCCTCGGTGTCGACCTCGAGCGCGCAGAAGCCCGCCGAGCGCAGGTCGGCCGCGAGGGCGTCGAGGTCGCGGGTGTCGACGGCCGACATCCACTCGCTCGCCGCGGTGCCGCGCATCGCGGCGACGCTGAAGCGCAGGTCGCTGCCCGCGAGGTAGGGCTTGAGCTGGTCGTAGCCCTCCATCCGCTGCGGCCCGAGGGTCTCGGGGTAGGGCAGCACCGGGACCTGGAAGACGCCGCACCCGGCCCCGACGCGCTGCTGGAGTGCCGAGGTGTACGCGCGCAGGCCGTCCATCTCGCGGGCGATGGCCCGGTGGTCCGGCGCCACCGCCGGGTTGGTCTGGTCGAGGCTGCCGACCACGACGAGCGCCACGGCGACCACACCCGCGGTGAGGACGCCGCGCCGGCGCTCGAGCCGGGTCAGCCAGGCGCCGACCGCGAGGAGGGCCAGGACGAGGATGTACAGGGACATCCGCGACCACGTGCGCACCTGCGGCGTCGCGAACACCGCGATGAACGAGCCGAGCCCCCCGACGGTGTAGAGGAGGAAGGAGACGAGCATCAGCCCGGACCAGCGGGCGTGCTCCGGGTCCGGCCGGCGGCCCGAGACGAGGACGAGCAGGCCGAGCACGGCCAGCCCGACCATCCCGGCGGTGCCGACGATCCCGAGGGCCGAGGTCTCGACGGTGGCGCGGGTCGCCGACCGGTAGGCGAAGGTGAGGTACTCGAGGCCGGGGACGCGGTGGTCGGGCCACGGCAGGACGAGGTCCATCAGCTTGCCGGCGTACAGCTCGGACTCGGCCGGGTTGCGCTGGGCCGGCACCCGGCCGGTCACGAGGTCGCCGCGGAGCCCGAGCCGGGCCGCCGCGAGCGGGAGCGCGATGCCCACGACGATGCCGGCCATCACGGCGAGGCCGCGGAGCAGGTCGGCGGGGGTGCCGCCGCCGAACCGCCGCCCGAGGGCCGCGACGAGCAGGAGGACGAGGGTGAACGCCACGTAGTAGACGCCGCTCAGCCCGACGACGACGACCGCGGCGACGGTGACGAGGGTGCGGCCGCCGCGCCAGCGCGGCATGGTGGCGCCGGCCGGGGAGAGCAGCGCCCGGCCGCGGGCGACCTCGAGGACGAGCCAGAGCGCGACGGGGACCACCCAGTACTGGGCGAGGTAGAGGTGGCCGAACCGTTCGGCGTGGCCGGGCGCGTTCGCGAGGAGCACCCCGAGGACGAACCCGGCGGCACGGGAGAGACCTTGGCTGCGGGCGAGCAGGTACCCGGTCGCCCCGGTGAGCGGGAAGGAGAGGACGAAGTAGACGCTGCCCGCGGTGAACGTGCCGGGCAGGACGAGGTCGAGAGCCTTGATCGCCAGCATGTGGACGACGTTGAGCTCGGGGAAGAACGAGCCGTCCTGGCCCAGCGGGAAGCCGAGGTCCGGGTTGCGCCAGTACCACCCGTGGTCGTGGATGTCCTTGAGCTGCATCGAGATCTGGGTGTGGTCCCAGCCGAGCGCGATGGGGTTGCGCGGGTCCCACTCCCACAGGCGCAGCGACCACGCCCCGACGGCGAACGCGACGAGCACGGTGGCGGCGAGCCACGGCACCTCACGCGCCCGTCGAGGTCGTGTCGCGGTCCCGGCGGCCATGGTCGTCGATTATGGTCGAGCACCCGCTCCGACCACGGCAGCTCGAGGATTCCCGTCATGTCGCGGACCGCCGCACCCGCCCGTCCCCGGGCGTTCCCGTTCGCCACGCTGGTCGCCGGCGCGTGGGTGCTCGGCCTCGCGTGGTTCGTCGTCCTCGGTTCGGACCTGCTCTGGGTGGTCGCCCTCGGCGACTCGATCCGTGCCACCGGGAGCCTGCCGGACGGCATCCCGTTCGCCACTGCCCCGCAGGCCGGCTGGCACAACCCGATCGTGCTCGCCGAGCTGCTCCTGTCGCTCGTCGACGGCCTCGGGGTCCCCGCGCTCGCCGCCCTGCAGCTGGTCGTCGTCGCGCTCACCCTGCTCGTGGTCCTCGCCGACGGTCGCAAGCTGGGGGGCGGCGAGCTGCGCGGGGCCATCGTCGTCTCGCTCGTCGTCGTCGGCGGGTCGGCGGCCTTCGCCGTGACCCGGCTGCCGTCCCTGTCCCTCGTCCCGTTCGTCCTCGCCGTCCTCGTGATGCGCCGCCAGCACGACCACCCCGGCCGTGGGGCCTGGTGGCTCGTGCCCCTCTACCTCCTCTGGGGCAACCTCCACGGTGCGGTGCTCGTCGGCCTCGCCGTGCTCGGCGTCTTCCTCGTGCTCTCCCGTGGGGGTGGGCCGGTGCTCCGGCGGCTCGGGGTGGGCCTCGGCTGCGCGCTCGCCCTCCTGCTCACGTCGGCGGGCACCGGCACGCCGGCCTACTACCTCTCGGCGCTGCGCAACGAGGCGGCGGCGCGGGGCACCGACCTCTGGGCCCGGCCCGACCTCGGGCACCCCCTCGACGTCGCGATGCTCCTCGCCGCGCTCGCGCTGCTGCTCCTCGCTCTGCGCGGTCGCCCCCCGCTGTGGGAGTGGGTGGCGGCGGCCGGGCTCGCCGTCGGGACCGCCTCGGCGGCCCGCAACGGCATCTGGCTGCTCCTGTTCCTCGGGGCGGCGGCGATGCGCCCGCGTGCGCCGCGCGAGCCGTCGGACCTCCCCACCGCGCCCGGCCGGCTCCTGGTCCCGCTGGCGACGGGTGTCGTCGTGGCCGTCGCCGCCGGCGCCGTCCTCGTCGGCCGGGGCTCCTCCGCCGGCGCGCCGGGGGAGCGGGTCGCGGTCGCGGTCCGCGAGGTCGCCGCGGGCCGGCCGGTGCTGGCCGTCGAGCCCCTCGCCGAGACCCTCGCCCGTGACGGCGTGACGGTCTGGGCCGCCAACCCGATCGACGCCTTCCCGCGCACGGTGCAGGCAGACTTCCTCGACTTCCTCCACGACGGCACCGTGCCGGCGGCCGCGGACGTCGACGTCGTCGTCCTCGGCAGCGACCGCGCCGCGGTCCTCGCCGGGACCGGCGACTGGCGCGTCGTCCGCGAGGTCGACGCGCTCACCGTGCTCGAGCGGGTTCCGGCTGGCTGACGGTCAGCCGGCGCGGGTCCACAGGGCCCAGTCGCCGTCGGCGGCCGTGCGGGCCCAGCCACCCGTGCCCGCCAGGGCCCGGTCGAGGGGCTCACCGGCGCGGATGACGACCGCGCGCACGTCGTGGGCGTCGGCGTACGCCGGCCAGCCCGGACGCGCCGCCGTCAGGTCCTCGTACGCCGCGGCCGTCGCGGGGGAGTAGACCTCGGCCCGCAGGTCGCGCAGCACCCGGACCCGCGGATGCGTCCAGAGCACCCAGCCCGAGGCGTACGCGTCGACGACGGTCGTCGTCCCGTCGGGCAGCCGCTCGAGCGCCGCGTCGACCGTCGGCGGCAGCGGTCCGGCCTGCGGGCCCCCGAGCGCGACGCCCGGCACGACGAGGAGGACGAGCGCGGCCACGGCGGCCGGCAGCAGCTCGCGCCGCGGCGCGACGGTCGGTGCGGCCCGCGGGAAGGACCGGGCCAGGGCCGGCACGAGGAGGAGGGCGCCGAGGGCGATGGTGCGCACCGACGTGGCGGCGAGCACGACGCCGGCCGCGGCCAGGAGCAGCGTCGCGGGGTCGAGGCGACGGGCCCGGACCGCGCGCACGACGACGACGACGGTCAGGGCGACGACGAGGACGAGAAGCGGGTTGCCGGGGGAGGGGGCCCGCCACTCGTTGACCGTGCTCCGGGCGGCGACCCCGACCGCGAACGGCTCGAGGAGGAGCCCGGGCCCGAGCGGTGTGAGGGCCGGGGCGAGGGCGGTCCCGACGAGCACCGCAGCGAGCCGGCCCCACGGCACGTCGCGCCGGGGCCGTTCGAGTGCGAGCCCGACGAGGACGAGCACGCCGAGCGCGACGCCGACCGGCCAGGAGCCGTGCACCATCGCCCAGAGCCACGCGACGGGCACGAGGACCCAACGCGGGCGGGTGTCGTGCAGTGTGCCCGTCCACAGCAGGAGGGTCAGCGCCGTCGCGACGATCCCGAGCAGCTGCGGGCGCTCGCCCCAGCCGGCCGAGGTCGCGACGGTGCCCGCGGTCGCGACGACGACGGCGGCGAGGGGGCCGGTCCACCGGCGCGCCGTGGCGTGCAGCAACCCGGCGAGCGCGACGAGGAGCAGCGCCCGGACGACGTGCAGGCCGAGCACCCCGGCGGCGTCGTGGACGGCGAGCATGCCTCGCTCCGCGAGCCACTGGGTCGGCGCGTACGGACGGTCGGCGAGGACGGCCATCGGGTCCGGGAGCCTCCCGAACCACGTGCCGGACCGCAGCTCGGCGCCGATCCGCAGGTGCAGCCACAGGTCGACGTCCGGCGCGGTCCGCAGCCGCACCAGCTCCGCGACGAGTGCCGCGCACAAGACCCAGGCGACCCACAGAGGCGCTGCGCCAGAACGTTTTTCACGTTCCTCGTCAGGCAGTGGCGTAGTGCGGGTGGTCATCGGGATGGTCTCCGTGGGCGGCCGGCGGGCAGGGGTCGAGCATGGCACGGAAGCCCGCCGACACCCCCTCCGGAGCGATCGGCCGAACGGTTGACCCCGCTGCACCGTACGGGCGGGGAAGCACGGACCCATCGGCGTATGTCGGGCGGGGCCGCGACCTGACAGCGTTGTACCTGCTCGACAGCACCCCTTCGTACCGAAAGGCATCACCCGTCATGACCAAGGCTCTCGTCAAGCTCCAGCAGAAGTTCGCCGACCTCCGCTCCGAGAAGGGTGCGACCGCCGTTGAGTACGGCCTCATGGTCGCCCTCATCGCGGTCGTCATCATCGTCGCCGTGGCCCTCCTCGGCAAGAACCTCAGCACCCTGTTCAACACGGTGTCGAACAGCGTCTGATCCGAGCGGATCACCACGAGATCGGGGCGTCGGTCGCCGTCGGGTCACCGATGCGGCCGGCGCCCCGAACCACATCCGAAGGACAGGTGACCCGATGACCACCCTGCTGACCCGGGCGACGCTCCGGATCCGCCCGCTCCTCGAGCGAGCGGCCCGTGCCCACACCGACCGCGGTGCCACCGCGGTCGAGTACGCCCTGATGATGGCGTTCATCGCGATCGTCATCGTCGCGTCCGTCATCCTCCTGGGGCGCAACCTCTCCACCTTCTTCAGCGACACCTCCAACAGCATCTGACGAAGACGGCGGACGGCCGTCCACCCACCCCGCCCGCGGCTCGCCTCCCGGCGCACCGCGGGGACCACCGGAGGACGGCCACCCCGCGGCCACCGCCACCCACATCCAGACTTCGGCGCGAGCACCGCGCCCACGCTCTTCCCACCTCTGTAAGGACATGGTTCCCATGGGTCGTCGTATCCTCGCCATCCTCACGGCCGCCGTGATCGCCCTCGTCGGCGCCGTCCTCGTCCTCGTGTACGCACGCGGCGCGGACGCCCGCGCGGTCGCCGCCGCGAGCCCGACCAAGGTGTACGTGACCAACACGGCGATCTCGGCCGGCACCTCCCTCAAGGACGCGGTGCGGCTCGGCCAGCTGGTCCAGACCGAGGTCGCCGCCCGGGCCAAGCCCGTCGGGGCGCTCGAGAAGGTCGACGCCGACAACAGCGACCTCGTCGCCCTCAGCGACCTGACGCCCGGACAGTACGTCCTGTCGGCCGCGTTCGGCGACACCCCGGTCGGCGAGAAGGCCCTCCAGGTCGGGGCGGGCAAGCTCGCCGTCTCCGTCCAGCTCCAGGACCCGGCGCGGGTCGGCACCTTCGTGACCCCCGGCTCCTACCTGACGATCTTCATGACCTACAGCATGTCGGCGATCAACAAGAGCTCCGACGGCGCGGCCGACCCCAAGGCCCTCGGCACCGGCACCTCGATCCTCCTCGACAACGCCAAGGTCATCGCCATGGGCGACGCGTCGCTCACCCCGGCCCCGACCACCGCCGACGGCGGGCAGCCGGCGCAGAGCGCCAGCTTCCTCGTCACCCTCGAGGTCACTCCCGAGCAGGCGGTCCGCCTGGTGCACGGCATCAACAACTACACCCTCTACGCCGGCCTGCGCGGCTCCGAGCTCAAGATCGACCCGAACCTGTCGATCAGCGACCAGACGATGCTGAAGGACAAGACGCGGTGATCATTCTCTGGGACCCCGACCCCGGTGCACTGGAGCGCTACCGCTTCGCCCTGGGGCCCGACACCACCTCCCTCGACACCTCGAACCTCGTCGCGCGTGCGCTGCACGACAACGCCCAGGTCGACCAGGTCGTCATCGGCAAGGACGTGCCCCTCGACGAGGCGTGCAGCCTCTCCGAGGCAGCGCGTCTCGACCGGCCCGAGCTCGGCGTCATCCTGCTCCGTGCCCGGATCGACGTCACGACGCTCTCGCAGGCCCTGCGCTCCGGGGTCCGCGAGGTCGTCGGCGCCGACGACCACACCGGCCTCGCCGACGCCCTGCGCCGCAGCCGCGAGCTGACGTCCCGGCTCGTCGGCCACGCGAGCGGCGGTGCCACCCGTGACGGCAAGGTCATCACGGTCTTCTCCGCCAAGGGCGGCGTCGGCAAGACGACGCTCTCGACGAACACCGCCGTGCACCTCGCGAGCGGCGGCCAGAAGACGCTCCTCATCGACCTCGACCTCTCCTTCGGCGACGTCGCGATCAGCCTCCAGCTCGTCCCCGACCGCTCCATCTTCGACGCGGTGTCGATGGCCGGCAGCATCGACGACGAGGCCCTGCGCGACCTCGTGACGACGCACGAGCCGAGCGGTCTCGACGTGCTCTGCGCGCCGAACGACCCCGGCGACGCGGACCGCATCCCGGTGTCCACGATCGGCGAGCTGATCAAGGTGGCGCGCCGCTGCTACGACTACGTCGTCGTCGACACGCCGCCGAGCTTCACCGAGCACGTGCTCGGGGCGGTCGACCTCTCCGACATCCTTGTCCTCATCGCGACGCTCGACATCCCGGCGGTGAAGAACCTGCGGGTCGCCATCGACACGCTCGACATGATCGGCAGCCCGAAGGACGCCCGCGTCATCGTGCTGAACCGGGCCGACACCAAGGTCGGCCTGCGGCCCGAGGACGTCGAGTCCGCCATCAAGACCGCGATCGCCGTCAACATCCCGAACTCGCTGAGCGTCCCCGCCTCGGTGAACCGGGGCGTGCCGATCGTCCTCGACGAGCCCCGCGCGCCGGTCACCGTCGCGATCAAGGACCTCGTCGACGCCCACATCCGTCCGCACGCCGTGGGCCAGGAGGCCGAGCTGGTCGACGCCCACGCCCGCAAGGGTCTCTTCAGGAGCCGTCGATGAGCCTCGCCGACCGTCTCGACAGCGTCCGCCGGGCCCAGGCCGCGGCGACCCAGCAGCAGGCCCCCGCCCCCGGCTCCGGCGCCCCCCAGCGGCCCGGGGCCACTCGGCGTCGGGTCCTCGACCCGTTCGCCGAGGTCAAGGGTCGCGTCCACCAGGCGCTCATCGACAGCCTCGGCCCGCGCCTCTACGACCCGCACCTGCCCGAGGCCGAGCTGGCCCAGCAGGTGCGCCAGACCCTCCAGCAGACGATCGACGCCGAGCAGACCCCTCTCTCGCACGCCGACCGCACCCGCATCGCCCAGGAGGTCTCGGACGAGATCCTCGGGCACGGCCCGCTCGAGCCACTGCTGCGCGACCCGGACATCTCCGAGATCATGGTCAACGGTCCGGACAGCATCTACGTCGAGCGCAGCGGCAAGCTCTACTCGGTCGACACGCACTTCTCGAACGAGGCGCACCTGCGCCGCGTCATCGACAAGATCGTCGGCCGGGTCGGCCGCCGCGTCGACGAGGCGAGCCCGCTGTGCGACGCCCGCCTCCCCGACGGCTCGCGCGTCAACGCGGTGATCAACCCGATCGCCCTCGACGGCGCGATGCTCACCATCCGCAAGTTCTCCCAGGACCCGTACACCGACGCCGACCTCATCGCCTTCGGGACGATCACGCCGAGCGTGCGCGACTTCCTCAGGGCCTGCGTCATCGGCCGGCGCAACGTCATCATCTCCGGCGGTACCGGCTCCGGGAAGACGACGACCCTCAACGTCATCTCCTCCTTCATCCCCGAGGACGAGCGCATCGTCACCATCGAGGACGCCGCCGAGCTCCAGCTGCACCAGGACCACGTGCTGCGGCTGGAGTCCCGCCCGGCGAACATCGAGGGCAAGGGCGCCATCGCCATCCGCGACCTCGTGAAGAACAGCCTCCGCATGCGGCCCGACCGCATCGTCGTCGGCGAGGTCCGCGACGGCGCCGCGCTCGACATGCTCCAGGCGATGAACACCGGTCACGACGGCTCGATCACGACCGTCCACGCCAACACCCCGCGCGACTCGCTCTCCCGCCTCGAGACGATGGTCCTCATGGCCGGTGTCGAGCTGCCGGTGCGGGCCATCCGCGAGCAGGTGGCCGGCGCGGTCGACCTCATCGTCCAGCAGGCCCGCCTCAAGGACGGGTCGCGGCGCATCGTGGCCATCACCGAGGTGGTCGGCATGGAGGGCGACGTCGTGACGCTCCAGGACATCTTCACCTTCGACTGGTCGGCGGGCCGTGACGAGAACGGCCGCTTCCGCGGGACGCTCGTCTCGACCGGGCTGCGGCCGAAGTTCCTCACCGACCTGCAGGACCTCGGCGTCGAGGTGTCCCCGCAGCTGTTCATCAACGGGGCACGGCTGACGTGAGCACCGTCCTCGCTCCCGTGCAGCGGCGGTTCGCCGCGGTGCCCGTCGCCCTCGCGACGCTTGCCGCCCTCGTCCTGCCGCTCCTCGGCGCGCCCGCGGCCGCGGCCGCCGACGTCATCCCCTCGACGCTCAGCGACGTGCGGGTGACCAAGGACAAGGTGACCGCGACCCTGGTCCTGCGCCCGAGCTCGGCGGTCACCGTCGACTGGAAGAGCGTGACGGCGACCTTCGGCTCGCGGCTCGCGCCGGTCACCGTCTCGGAGCCGTCGAAGCAGCCCCGCTCGACGATGCTCGTCATCGACACCAGTGGCTCGATGGGCCCTGCCGGGATGGCGACGGTGCGGGCCGGCGTGGCCCAGTTCCTCGCCCACGTCCCGGCCGACGTCAAGGTCGGCGTCGTCTCGTTCGCCTCGACCTCGGGCATCGACGTCGCACCGACGACCGACCACGCCAGGGTGAGCCGCGCCGTCGACGCCCTGCGGGCCGGTGGCGAGACCTCGCTGTACAAGGCGGTCCAGGACGCCGTCGTCGGCCTCGGCACCCAGGGCGAGCGGAGCCTGCTCCTGCTCAGCGACGGTGGCGACACCGTCGCCGCGCTCGCCGGGGGCGACGCCAAGGCGGCCAGCGAGCGGGCCAAGGCCCTCTCCGCCCTGAGCCGCGCCAAGGTGCGCGCCGAGGTGGTCTCCTTCAACTCGGGCGAGGCCAACACCGAGGTGCTGCGCCAGTTCGCCGCCGCCGGAGGCGGATCGGTGGCCAACGCCGCCGACCGGGCCGCCGTCGCAGCCGCGTTCAACGCTGCTGCCGTCGCCCTCAACTCGCAGGTCGTCCTCACCATCACCAAGCCCGCCGACGTCGGCGGCGCGCAGACCCTGAAGATCGAGGGCACGGCCTCCGGGCGCACCTTCGACAACAGCTCCCAGCTCAACCTCGCCGACGTCGCCCCGCCCGTCGTGCCCGAGGACGACACCCCGGTCCCCGCGGCGATCGAGGACACCTCGACGAAGATGACGGCCCTGACGGCGGTCGCGCCGACGCTGCTCGTGCCGGCCATCGCGGTCGTGTTCCTCGGGGTCTTCGGCCTCATGGTCGCGTTCGTCGGCCCCAACCTGTTCCGCAACCGCAGGGCCGACCGGCTCGAGGCCATCGAGACCTACGGCATCGGACGCGCCCGGGCCAGCCAGCGCCAGGCGCCGAGCGCCGCCGCGATCAGCCAGTCCATCGTCTCGATGGGCGAGTCGATCATGGAGGGCCGCGACTCGACGACGAAGACGATGGAGCTCCTCGTCCGCGCCGACCTGCCGTGGCGGGCGGGGGAGTGGCTCGTCATGCGACTCGTCGCCGTCGTCGTCTTCATCGCCGGTTGCCTCCTGCTCTTCTCCCCCCTGGCGTGGGTCGGCGCCCTCATCGGGCTGGTTCTCGGCCTCATCGCCCCGCCCTTCGTCCTGCGCTTCCTCGCCAAGCGGCGGGCGCGCAAGTTCGAGTCGGTGCTCCCGGACGTCATGATGCTCGTCGCGACCTCGCTCGCCTCCGGCTTCAGCCTCCTGCAAGCGCTGGACTCGGTGGCCAAGGACGCCACCGAGCCCGCCGCCAAGGAGTTCAGCCGGGCCCTCGCCGAGGCGCGGATCGGCTCCGACGTCTCCGACGCGCTGGACAAGATGGCGGTCCGGATGGACAGCCACAACATGCGCTGGACGACGATGGCCATCCGCATCCAGCGCGAGGTCGGCGGCAACCTCGCCGAGACGCTGCGGACCACCGCCTCGACCCTGCGGGAGCGCGAGATGCTGCGCCGGCAGGTCAAGGCGCTCTCCGCCGAGGGCCGGCTCTCGGCGTACGCGCTGATCTGCCTGCCGATCGGCCTGTTCTTCTACAGCATGTGGGCCAACCACGACTACGTGAGCCTGCTGTGGACCCGCACGCTCGGGCTCATGATGCTCGTCGCCGGCGTCGTCGCCATCGGCCTCGGCATCGTCTGGATGCGCAAGATCGTCAAGATCGAGGTTTGACGTGATCCTCCTGCTCGCCGCCACCGGCTTCATCGCCCTCGCGATCGTCGTCGTCGTCCTCGCGGTCGGCCTCGGCGCCAACAGCACCACGGGAGTGGCCCGTTCGCTCGAGCTGCTCGAGCACAAGGCCACCACCCGCGAGGTCGCCCGCAACGAGCTCGGGGTCCAGGAGCGGCTGCTCGTCCCGATGCTCGACCGGCTCCGCGGCCTCGCCGACCGGATCTCGCCCGCGGGCACCGGCGGTCGGATCGTGCGCAACCTCGACCGGGCCGGCAACCCGCAGATGTGGACGGTCGAGCGGGTCATGGGGGCCAAGGGCCTCGGCCTCATCCTCGGGGTGGTCGTCGTCGTCGCCCTGCTCGGACCGACCTTCCAGGGACTGCTCTTCGCGCTCGTCGCCGGCGTCGTCGGGTTCTTCCTGCCCGACCTGCTCGTCTACAACGCAGGCCTCAAGCGCCAGCAGGACATGCGCAAGGGCCTCGCGGACGCGCTCGACATGCTCACCGTCTGCGTCGAGGCCGGCCAGGGCTTCGACGCCGCCATCCTCCAGGTGGCGCGGACGGTCACCGGACCGATCGCCGGCGAGTTCGCCCGCGTCCTGTCCGAGATGCAGATCGGCAAGTCACGCGGTGAGGCGTTCTCCTCGCTCGGTGAGCGCACGACCGCTCCGGAGCTGAAGAACTTCGTCAGCACCCTCGTCCAGGCCGACCGGCTCGGCCTCCCGATCGCCGCGGTGCTGCGCGAGCAGACCAAGGAGATGCGCGTCGTGCGCCGGCAGCGTGCCGAGGAGCAGGCGCAGAAGGTCACCGTCAAGATCCTCTTCCCGCTGCTGCTGTGCATCTTCCCGGCCCTCTTCATCGTCATCATCGGGCCGGGCGCCATCCAGATCATGGACGCGTTCAGCAACCTCTGACCGGTGGCGTGCTGCTCCGTCGGCGGGACGGCCGTGTGCGAGGCGCGCACAGCGGGCCGGGACGGTGGTTCACTGAAGGGCATGGCGAGCGAAGGACGCGGTCCGGGTGTGGTGAGCAGCCGTGGGTGGATGGTGGTCGTGGCCCTCGGCATTCTGCTCATGGTCATCTCGATGGCCCGCCACGCGGAGTCGCTGGCCTGGGTGGGACTGGTCGCTGCCGCCGTCGGCATGGTCGGCCTCGTCGTCCACTCCGTGCTCGGTCGCTGAGGTCGCCGCCGCGGACCTCAGGTGCGGTCGACGTCGGCGACGAGGCCGAGGCGCACGGCCGCGATGACCGCGCTCGCCCGGTTGTGGGCGCCGAGCTTCTCGTAGATCTTGCCGATGTGCGTCTTGACCGTCGACGGGCTCATGAACAGCTGCCGGCCGACCTGCGCGACGGAGGCGCCCTCGACGAGGAGCTTGAGCACCTCGGTCTCGCGGCTGGTCAGCGTCGTCGTCGGCGTCTCGTGCTGGCGGCGCATCGCCTCCGCGAGACCGCTGGCCGAGAACTCGAGCGGGAAGTCGGCGGCGCGCCGCACGGCGGAGAGGACCTGGTCGGCCGGGGCGCTCTTGCGCACGAGGGCGGAGGCGCCGGCGTCGAGGGCCTCGAGGAGGGTCGAGTCGTCGCTGAGCATCGTGAGGACGACGAGGCCGATGTCCTTCGAGCGGTCGCGGACGGCACGGACGAGCGAGAGCCCGGAGCCGTCGGGCATCGTCACGTCGATGACGGCGACGACCTTGCCGGGGGGCGGCGTGCGCAGGAGCCGGTCGAAGAGCGCGCGCCCCTCGCCGAGCGAGCCGGCCTGGCCGACGACGCTGATCTCGTCCTGGGCGTTGAGCATCCCCGCGACGGCCTCGCGGACCACCGCGTGGTCGTCGACGAGCACCACGCTGATCGTCACGGTCCCCTCCTCAGGGTTCAGGTCGCGGAGAGCGCGCCCGCGGCGGACGGCTCCTCGACGGTCAGGTTAACGGTGGTGCGGCCGTTCGGCTCGTTCCTGACGACGAGTGTCCCGCCCAGCTCGTCGAGCGTGCTGTTCCGGTAGGACCTCCGGGCGCGTCGCGGGTCGCCGTCGTGCGACACCTCCACGACGGCCGGACCGACCACCGAGCTGGCCAGGCTGACCCACGCGTTGCGGGCGCCGGAGGCCTGCGCGTCGGCGAGGACGTCCATGACGAGCCGGTGGACGAACATCTCGACGCGCGGGTCGAGGCGCCGCCGGCCCTCGCTCACCGTGATCGTCGTCCGGACGCCCGTCATGCTCCCGAAGCTCTGGACCGCCGCGCCGAGGACGGCGCCGAGGCCGCTGCCGGGGCGCTCGGCCACGCGCAGGTCGGTGATGTGCAGGCGCAGGTCGGCCATCGCGTCGCTCAGCTGGTCGCGCAGCGCGTCGAGGCTGTCGCGCATCCCCTGCCCGGGCGGCCCGGCCTGCATCCGCAGGGCGTCGACGGCGTACCCGAGGGCGGCGAGCTCCTGGGCGATGCCGTCGTGGATGTCGCGGGCGATCCGGTTGCGCTCCTCGAGGCTCGCGTACTGGCGCAGGTTGCCGAAGAGGAGGCCGGCCTGGACGGTGGGGGCCAGCCGGCGGGTCACCTCGGACACCGCCCGCCGCTCGGGCTCGGTGAACGGGTGGTCGACCCCGCGCTCGACGACGACGACGGTCGTCGGCCCGGTGCCGTAGGCGAAGGGGACGACGAGGGCGCTGCGCTGGCCGAGCTCGTCGGCGAACGGGATCTCGGTCGGGCGCCAGCTCGCCGGGTTCTGGGCGAGCAGGTCGGAGAGCGCGTCGGCGAGGTACCAGGGTGCGCGGGTCGAGCCGCGCAGCGCGACGGGGACGAGGTGCTCGGAGTCGGACGCGACGAGGACGGCGCTGCGCGAGGACGGCACCTCGGCGGACAGCAGGTCGAGGGCGAGCGTCGCACCGGCCGGCGCGTCGAGCCCGGTCGCCATCTCCTCGGAGAGGTCGTGCAGGCGCTGGATGAGCTGGATCGCCTCGCGCGCAGCCGGATCCGCGTTCTCGAGCTCCTGCTCGGCCGACAGCCGCTGGTTCCACGCGCCGAGCGCGCCGAGGACGACGGCCGCCGCGACCCAGGCGACCAGGCCGATCCGGAAGCCGTCCTGCATCGCGTGCTCCCGCGACGCGAGGAGGTAGACGACGCTGCCGACGACCGTCGTCACGAGGTAGCCGATCCGGCCGAACCGGGTGCCCGCGTGGTACGCCGGGACGAGGATGAGGAGCGAGCCGGCCTGGTCCGAGGTCCAGTAGCCGGCCCCCGCCGCCCCCGCCGAGAGGCACAGGAGGGTGAGCACGACGGTGTCGAGCAGGCCCTGCCGCGAGATGGGCAGCCGGTCGAGCGCGGTGACGACGAGGTCGAGGACGAGGACGACGAGCAACCACGGGGCAACCTCGATGACCTTCGAGGTCACGACGGCGAGGAACACGCTGAGGACGGCGAAGGCAAGGCGGATGGTGGCCGACGCGTCGACACGTGCCAGGCCCAGGAGGCGCACCACGCCCCACAGGGTACGTCCGTCACGCCCGTCACTCCTGCGTTTCGCGGGTTCCGCGAGCCGTCTGTGTGATCATGGTCCCGGAGTCAACGCTCGGGGAAGGACGGGGACCCTACGTGAAGGGACGTGTGCTCGTCGTCGACGACGACCTGGCACTGGCCGAGATGCTCGGCATCGTGCTGCGCGGGGAGGGGCTGGAGGTCGAGCACGTGCCCGAGGGCGGCGCCGCCCTCGAGGCCTTCCGGCACTACCGGCCGGACCTCGTGCTGCTCGACGTGATGCTGCCGGGCACCGACGGCCTCGAGGTGTGCCGGCAGATCCGCGGGGAGTCCGGCGTGCCCATCGTCATGCTCACCGCGAAGACCGACACCGTCGACGTCGTCGTCGGGCTCGAGTCCGGCGCCGACGACTACGTCGTCAAGCCGTTCAAGCCCCAGGAGCTCATCGCGCGCGTCCGCGCCCGGCTGCGCCGCGGCGACGAGCCGGCCCCCGAGCGCCTCGCCATCGGCGACCTGAGCATCGACGTCGCCGGCCACACCGTCACCCGCGACGGCGCCCCCATCAGCCTGACACCGCTCGAGTTCGACCTCCTCGTGGCGCTGGCCCGCAAGCCGTGGCAGGTCTTCACCCGCGAGGTCCTCCTCGAGCAGGTCTGGGGCTACCGCCACGCCGGCGACACCCGGCTGGTCAACGTCCACGTCCAGCGCCTGCGGAGCAAGATCGAGCACGACCCCGAGCACCCCGAGATCGTCGTGACGGTCCGCGGCGTCGGCTACAAGGCGGGCCGGGCCTGACCGTGTCCGGGTCGGCCGAGGTCGGCGTGCGTCCGGTCGTGCCCGGACGCACCGCCCGGGTCCGGCAGGCCGTGCGCGGCGCCGGCGCGTCGGTCACCGCGCTGCTCCGCTCGGTGCGCAGCCGGTGGCGGCAGTCGCTGCGGCTGCGGGTCGTCGCGACGACGATGCTGCTCGGCCTCGTCGTCGTCACCGTCCTCGGCTCGGTGCTCCACGCGCAGATCGCCGGCGGCCTCGAGCGCAGCCGGGTGACCAACTCCGAGTACGAGGCGCTCGCGCTCACCGCGCAGGCGCAGGCCCAGTGGGACGCCTCGACGTCCTCGTCGGTCGACGAGCTGAACCAGGCCGCCAAGGACATCATGGGGAAGATCCTCAGCGCCCCCGGCCCGGACCCCAGCCGCTACGTCGTCATGGACCGCTCGGTCG
Source organism: Phycicoccus sp. (assembly GCF_035325325.1). Lineage (NCBI taxonomy): Bacteria > Bacillati > Actinomycetota > Actinomycetes > Micrococcales > Intrasporangiaceae > Phycicoccus > Phycicoccus sp. The sequence continues at coordinate 18,311 of NZ_DAOLAC010000043.1, forward strand.
GCAACGACAGCGACATCGTCCTCGCCGAGGTGCGCAGCAACCGGGCCGTCGGCATCGACGTCGTCGGCCAGCAGCTGCGCGAGGCCGTCGCCGCCGACCCGACCCGCCAGCAGACCCAGCTGACCGAGCTGCGGATCGCCGGCCAGGACGTGCCGGCGGTCATCGTCGGCAGCGTCGTCCAGGTGTCCTCGACGGCCGGGCCGTACGACCTCTACTTCATCTTCCCGATGGAGCAGGAGGTCGCGACGATGGACCTCATCGGCAACGCCTTCCTCGTCGCCGGCGTCATCCTCACCCTCCTCGTCGGCGCCGTCGCCTACGTCGTCACCCGGCAGGTGGTCACCCCGGTCCGCCGCGCCGGGGAGGTCGCGCAGCGGCTGTCCGCCGGTCGGCTCAACGAGCGGATGCCGGCCCGCGGCGAGGACGACCTCGCCCTGCTCGCGACGTCGTTCAACAACATGGCCGACAGCCTGCAGAGCCAGATCCGCCAGCTCGAGGGTCTCTCGGCCGTGCAGCAGCGGTTCGTCTCCGACGTCTCCCACGAGCTGCGCACGCCGCTGACGACCATCCGGATGGCCGTCGACGTCATCCACCACTCGCGCGGCGAGTTCGAGCCGTCGGTGGCACGCTCCGCGGAGCTGCTCGCCGGCGAGCTCGACCGGTTCGAGCTGCTGCTCGCCGACCTCCTCGAGATCAGCCGCTTCGACGCCGGCGCCGCCGCGCTCGACGTCGAGCCGGTCGACCTGTGCGGCACGGCCCGCAAGGTCGTCGCGGCCGCGCAGCCGCTCGCCGAGCGGCGCGGCAGCACCCTCACCCTCCACGCCTCGGGCGAGCCGGCCGAGGCGGAGGTCGACGAGCGGCGGGTCGAGCGCATCCTGCGCAACCTCGTCGTCAACGCCGTCGAGCACGGCGAGGGGCGGCCGGTCGACGTCCACGTCGGGGTCGGCCCGGACGCCGTCGCCGTCGTCGTCGAGGACCACGGCGTCGGGCTGCGGCCGGGCGAGGCGGCCAACGTCTTCACCCGCTTCTGGCGCGCCGACCCGGCCCGGGCGCGCACGACCGGCGGCACGGGCCTCGGCCTGTCGATCTCCCTCGAGGACGCCCGCCTCCACAACGGCTGGCTCCAGGCCTGGGGCGAGCCGGGGGAGGGGTCCCGCTTCCGGCTCACCCTGCCCCGCCTGGCCGGGCACAGCCTCCACTCCTCGCCGCTCCCGCTCAGCCCCTCGGACGAGCCGTGAGCCGCCTCCGCGCGGTCCTGGCGGGATGGGCCACCGTCCTCCTCCTCGCCGGGTGCGGCGGGCTGTCCCTCGGCGGAGAGGTCCAGCCGGGCCTCGAGGTCGGGTCCGGCAAGGCGCCGGAGATCGGCTTCCTCCCGGCCGGCCCGGTCGCCGGGGCGAGCCAGGAGGGCATCGTGCGTGGGTTCCTGCGGGCCGGAGCCGCGAGCGACGGCGCGTACGAGAACGCCCGGGAGTTCCTCACCTCCGGCGCGAGCGAGGCGTGGAACCCCGACGAGACGATCGTCCTGCTCGCCGCCGACTCCTCGACGACGGCCCGCCTGCTCGACCCCGCGACCGTGCAGGTCACCGCGCGGGCCGCCGGCACGATCAACGCCTCGGGGCGGCTCACGGCCGCGGCGCCGGGCGCCACGGTCTCGGCCACCTTCTCCCTGACCTCGGTGGGCGGCCAGTGGCGGGTCGACGGGATGCCCCGCGGCTTCGGTCGCTGGATCGCCGACCAGGACGTCCCCCGGCTCGTCCAGCCGTTCGCGGTGCACTACGTCTCGGCCAGCCACCGCGCCACGGTGCCCGACGTCCGCTGGTTCCCGCTCGACCGGTTGGCGACCCGGCTGGCCCGCGCGCAGCTCGACCCGGTGCCCGACCACCTCCTCGGAGCCGCGACGACGGCCGTCCCCGCGGGGGCCCGTCTCCTCGGCGACGCGGTGTCCGTCGACGTCAACGGCGTCGTGTCGGTCAACCTCATCTCGAGCCGCCTCGCCCCCGGCCAGGCGACCCGGCAGAACCTGTGGGCCCAGTTCCTCACCACGCTCACCCAGGACCCCACGGTCACCGCGCTCGAGCTCGCGATCGACGGCGTGCCGGTCGACCTCGACGGCGTCGACGGGCCGGTCTCCTCCCTCGACCGGGTCGGCTTCCCGGCGGAGCAGCCGGTCACCTCGAGCACGCGACCGGTGGTGCGGCGGGGCTCCGCGCTCGCGGTCTTCGACCCGACGGCGAGCCTCCAGGGCCAGAACCGGCAGGCCGGCACGACGCCGAGCTACCCCGCCGTGCCCGCGGAGTACACCCACCTCGCGCTCTCGGCCGACGGCGGCGAGCTGGCCGCCGTCGACCCCTCCGGCGACGGCGTCTCGCGGTGGCGGGGCACGACCCGCTACGAGGTGCCGGGCTTCGGCGCCGACGTCGGGTCCCCGGCCTACGACCGGCGCGGCTTCCTCTGGGTGGGCGGGGTCGGCAACGACCGCGCGGACCGGCTCTGGGTCGTCGACACCCGCGCCGACCCCGCCGACGCGTCGGCGGCGGCCGCGCGCCCGCTCGAGGCGAGCTGGCTGGACGGCCGGGTGGTGCTCGAGGCGCGGGTGGCGGCGGACGGCGACCGCGTCGTGGTCCTCTCGACCCGCGCCGACGGCAGCGGGGTCTCGCTCGACCTCGCGGGCGTGGTCCGCGGCGCCGGGCAGCGGCCGGAGCGGCTCTCGGCGCCCATGCACCTCGGCACCGGCTTCACCTCGGCCATGGCGCTCACCTGGCTCGACGACCGGCAGGTCGCCACGGTCGCCGCCGTCGGCCGGGCCCCGGCACGACCCGTGGTCGTCGGGGTCGACGGGGCGGTCACCCCGCTGCCGGAGGCGCCCGGTGCCCGGTTGCTCGCGACGACCGGCGGCGAGCGCAACCTCTACGTCGTCACCTCGGCCGGGCGGCTCCTCGCGCGCTCCGGCGTCCGGTGGGTCGACAGCGGACCCGCCTCCGACCTCGCGACGGCGGCCGGCTGACCGGACCGCGGGGTCGGGCGTCCGTCCACAGGAACGCTCACGGCGGGTGCTCGTCCACAGCCGGGCACCGAGGGCTGGCGGTGCCCGTCCGGTCCCGACGATGCTCGCCCGATGGACGTCGTCGACCGGCTCGTCGCCGGGCTGCACGCCGCGGGCGGGCTCGTGCTCCCGGCCCGCTGCGGCGGCTGCGCGGCGCCGGGTCAGGTGTGGTGCCACGACTGCCGGGGCGCCGCCCGCCGGCCACCACCGTCCACCACGCCCGCCGTCGGGACTCCGGCGTGCTGGGCGGCGACGAGGTGCGAGGGGCCGGTCCGGGCCGCTGTCACGGCGCACAAGGACGGCGGGCGACGCGACCTGCGGGCCGGCCTCGCCGACCTCCTCGCGGTCGCCGCCGCCCGTGCCCTCGCCGGCGACCCGGGTCTGCGCGCGGCGGTCCGCCGGGGCGTGCCGGTGCTGCTCGTGCCGGTGCCGGAGTCGCGGCGAGCCGGACGCCGGCGCGGCGAGGACCCCGTCGGGGCGCTGGCCGCCGCGGCCGCGGCAGCGCTCGACGACGAGTCGGCCGTCCTCGTCCGGGCGTTGCGCCACGTCCGGCCGGTGGCCGACCAGACCGGGCTCGGCCGGGCCGCCCGCGCGGCCAACCTCGCCGGCGCCCTGGCCGTCGCTCCCCGGTTCGCGGACCGCGTCGAGGGGGCGGCGTGCCTCGTCCTCGACGACGTCGTGACCACCGGCGCCACCCTGGCCGAGGCGGCCCGGGCCCTGCGCGCGGCGGGATCGGTGCAGGTCGCCGCGGCGGTCGTGGCCGCCACGCCGAGGAGCCCGCGCGGGCCCCCGGGCGCGTCGTGACGCAGGTGACGTGGCCGGTTCTCCCGTCGTGGTTGTGGGGGTCCCCGGGGCGGGCTAGCGTCTGTGCATGGACCCCGTTCTCCGGAGGTGGTGCCCCTAGGCACGAGCGCGACTCGCCCCCACACCACCGAGCACGAGGAGGACCACGTGGACATCGTCGTCACCGGACGGCACCTGACCGTCTCCGACCGTTTCCGGGACCACATCGCGGAGAAGCTGGCCAAGATCACGCAGCTCGAACCGCGCACCCGGCGGGTCGAGGTCATGGTCAGTCACGAGGCAAACCGCCGGCAGGCCAAGGCCTGTGACCGGGTCGAGGTGACCTGTTACGCCAAGGGTCCCGTCGTGCGCGCGGAGGCGTGCGCGGACGACAAGTACGCCGCCCTCGACGTCGTCCTCGACAAGCTCATGGAGCGGCTGCGTCGGCAGAGCGACCGCCGCCAGGTGCACCGGGGCCGTCGCACGCCGGAGTCCGTGGCGATGGCGACCGCGCGCATCGAGGCGCCCGACGACTCCTCGGTCGAGGGCGCGGGCGCCTCCGACGGCGGGCCGTTCGGCGACTCCCCGATCGAGGTGCGCGAGAAGGTGCACCGCTCGACCCCGATGACCCTCTCGGACGCCCTCGCCGAGATGGAGGCCGTGGGTCACGACTTCTACCTCTTCCACGACGTCGAGACCGGACGGCCGAGCGTCGTCTACCGCCGCCGTGGCTGGTCCTACGGAGTGCTCCACCTCGACCTCGAGGACGAGGAGCACGTCGAGGAGGCCGCGTCCTGACCGGGTGTCGGGCGTGGGGGCTGGGCTGGTGGACCTCGACCTGACACCATGACGGACGTGGCCGGTGCGATGGACGACGACGGGGGTGGGCCCGGCGCGCCGTCGGGCGTCATCCGGGTCGTCATCGCCGACGACCACGCCCTCTACCGGCAGGGGATGGCGGTCGTCGTCGAGCTCGACGGCGCGGCCCGGGTCGTCGGTCAGGCGAGCAACGGCGAGGAGGTCCTCGCGGTGTGCGCCCGGCTGCACCCCGACGTCGTCCTCATGGACGTCCGGATGCCGGTGGTCGGTGGCATCGAGGCGGCGGCCCGCCTCCACGCCGCCGACCCCGGCATCCGCATCCTCATGCTGACGATGAGCGACGACGAGGGCGACCTCTTCGAGGCGATCAAGGCCGGAGCCAGCGGCTACCTCCTCAAGGACCTGCCCGGCGAGGAGGTCGCCGACGCCATCCGCCGCGTCCACGACGGGCAGGCCATCATCCCGCCCGGCATGGCCGCCACGCTGCTCCAGGAGTTCAGCCGGCTCAGCCAGGCCGACGAGCCCGGCGACCCGGCCGCCACGCACCTCACCGACCGCGAGGTCGAGGTGCTGCGGCTCGTCGCGCGCGGCATGGTCAACCGCGAGATCGCCGACACCCTGGGCATCGCCGAGAACACGGTGAAGAACCACGTCCGCAGCATCCTCGAGAAGCTGCACCTGCACTCGCGGGTCGAGGCGGCGGTCTACGCGCACCAGCAGCGGCTCGTCCCCCCGGATGGCTGAGCCGGCACCGGTCCGGCTCACCCGCCCCGCGGCCCGGCGCATCGCGCTCGCGGCCCAGGGCTTCGCGCGGCCCCGACCGGCCGACCCGACCGTGCGCGACCTCCAGCGCGTCGTCGACACCGTCGGCGTCGTCCAGATCGACAGCGTCAACGTCCTCGTCCGCAGCCAGTACCTGCCGTTCTTCTCACGGCTGGGACCGTACGACCCCGCCCTGCTGGACACCGCCCGCGACCGCGCCCCGCGCCGGGTCGTCGAGTACTGGGCGCACGAGGCCTCCCTCGTGCCGCCCTCGACGTGGCCGCTCCTCGACTTCCGGATGCGCCGGGCGCGGGAGGACGCCTGGGGCGGGATGGTCCGGGTGGCCCGCGACCACCCGGACCTCGTCGCCGCCGTCCTCGCCGAGGTGACCGCCGGCCGGCCGATGACCAGCCGCGAGGTCGAGGTGGCCCTCGCCCACGACCTGCCCCGTGAGCGGGACCAGTGGGGCTGGAACTGGTCGCTCGTCAAGAACGCCCTCGAGCACCTCTTCTGGTCCGGCGAGCTGTCCAGTGCCGGGCGTACCCCGCAGTTCGAGCGCCGCTACGCCTCCCCGGCGCGGGTGCTCCCTCCGGCGCTGCGGGCGCAGGCCCTCGACCCCGCTGCGCGCCCGCCGGACGACGAGGCCTTCCGGCGGCTGGTCGAGATCTCCGCGCGGGCCCACGGCCTCGGCAGCGAGCAGTGCCTGCGCGACTACTTCCGGCTCCGGCCCGAGCAGGCGCGACCGGCGATCGCCGCGCTCGTCGCCGACGGCACCCTGCTCCCGGCGGTCGTCGACGGCTGGCACCGCCCGGTCTACCTCCACCGCGAGGCCCGCCGTCCGCGCCGGGTCAGGGCCCGGGCGCTGCTCTCGCCGTTCGACTCGCTCGTCTGGCAGCGCGACCGCGTGCGCGCGCTCTTCGGGTTCGACTACCGGCTGGAGATCTACGTCCCCGAACCCGAGCGCGTCCACGGCTACTACGTCCTGCCGTTCCTCCTCGGCGACGAGCTCGTCGCCCGGCTCGACCTCAAGAGCGACCGCGCCGCGGGCCTGCTCCGGGTGCGCCGGTGCACCTGGGAGCCGGGCCGCGGCGACGACGAGGAGCGGGCCGAGCTCGCCGAGGAGCTGGCGCTCATGGCCGGCTGGCTCGGGCTGGGCGCCGGTGTCGCCTCCGACCCCGCCTCCGACCCCGTCTGAGGCGGGAGGGTCAGCGCTCGCGCAGCCGTTCCCAGTGCAGCGACTCCACCGTGCGTCCGTCGGGGAGCACGTCGGCCTCGGTCTCGCGCCCCCAGATCTCGAACCCGAGGGCGTCGAGGACGGCGTTGCTGCCGATGTTGTCCTCGGCGGTCTGCGCGACGAGCCGGCGCATCCCCATCCCGCCGTCGACCCGGGGGGCGAGCGCGTGGGCGGCGACGGCCCGCGCCGCCGCCGTCGCCACGCCGCGGCCGCGGGCGCTCGGCACGACCTGGTAGCCGAGCTCGGCGGTGTCGTCGTCGAGCGTGCCCTCGTGGACGAAGAGCAACGCCTCGCCGAGGGCCCGGCCGGTGGCCGCGTCGGCGACGCACCAGCTGACCGCCTCGCCGAGGGCCATCTTCTCGCGGCGGGTGAGCAGCCACTCGGGGAAGGTGTCGGGCTCGAGGATGCCGCGTGCCGGCATGTGGTGGGCCGGCTGGTCGCGGGGCTCGAGCGCGTCGACGTCCTCGTCGAGCCAGGGGCGCAGGACGAGCCCGCCGGCCTCGTCGGTGCGCAGGAGCTCGGGGTCGCACCACGGCGTGCGGGCCTCGAGGACGTCGTCGGGGCCGAGGCTGGCCTGCCAGGCGTCGAGCGGCGGGCCGCCGGCACCGTCCTCGAGTGACCCGGGCAGGGTGCCGTGGTGGGTGAAACCGCAGGCCCAGGCCACCCGCCACGACGCGAAGTTGCCGCGCTCGGCCCGCCAGTGCACGCGCGTGCCCCCCTCGTCGAACCACCACTGCGCGACGAGCCGGACGGCGGCGGCCATGAAGCCCCGGCCGCGCGCCCCCGGGTGGAGCGCGTAGCCGAGCTCGGCGACCCGGCCGCCGAGGCCCGGGCGCAGGTCGACGGTCCCGAGGTAGGTGCGCTCGGGGTCGTCGGCGGCGCAGAGCGCCCAGAGCCGGTTGCCCCCGGGGTCGTTCCAGCCCGCCTCGATGAGCGAGAGCCACTCGCGGCCCTGCTCCTCGCCGTACGGGCGCGGGACGCTGGTCCAGCGGACCGACTCGGGGTCGGTCGCCTGCTCGACGATCCGCTCGAGGTCGGTGGGGAGGTGGGCGCGCAGCCGGACGTGGCCGTCGGTGAGCTCGGGCACGACGGCGGGGAAGGTCGCCTCGGTCATGCCGCACAGCCAACCACCGGGCACCCCCGGGAGGGAACTCGGCCGGTCCCGGCGGCCGTTGGACCCCTCGGGGTGCCCGCGCGGGCCCGGCCCGCGGTGCTCGACGACGTGCTCGACTACCCTAGGCGGGTCCGGCGGTCGGGCAGCACCCTGCCGCCCGTGCCGACTGCTCCACCACCTACCAGGGAGTCCCACTCGTGAAGATCGTCGAGAAGCTGCTGCGTGCCGGTGAGGGGCGCATCCTCAAGAAGCTCGACAACATCGCGGCGCAGGTCAACGCGATCGAGGAGGACTTCGAGAAGCTCTCCGACGCCGAGCTGCGCGAGGAGACCGACAAGTTCAAGGCGCGCCTCGCCGACGGCGAGACCCTCGACGACATCCTCCCGGAGGCGTTCGCCGCCGTGCGCGAGGCGAGCAAGCGCACCATCGGCAAGCGGCACTTCGACGTGCAGCTCATGGGCGGGGCGGCGCTCCACCTCGGCAACGTCGCGGAGATGAAGACCGGTGAGGGCAAGACCCTCGTGGCGACCCTCCCGAGCTACCTCAACGCGCTGACCGGCAAGGGCGTCCACGTCATCACGGTCAACGACTACCTCGCGGAGTACCAGTCCGAGCTGATGGGGCGCGTCCACCGCTTCCTCGGGCTCGAGACCGGCTGCATCCTCGCGACGATGACGCCCGAGGAGCGCCGCGTCGAGTACGCGAAGGACATCACCTACGGCACGAACAACGAGTTCGGCTTCGACTACCTGCGCGACAACATGGCGTGGTCCACCGACGAGCTCGTCCAGCGCGGCCACCACTTCTGCATCGTCGACGAGGTCGACTCCATCCTCATCGACGAGGCCCGCACGCCGCTCATCATCTCCGGCCCGGCCGACGCCCCGACCAAGTGGTACACCGAGTTCGCCCGCATCGCCCGGCGCCTCGAGCGCGGCGAGCTCGAGTCCGGCCGCGGCGACTACGAGGTCGACGAGAAGAAGAAGACGGTCGGCGTCCTCGAGCGGGGCATCGACAAGGTCGAGGACCACCTCGGCATCGAGAACCTCTACGAGTCGGCGAACACCCCGCTCATCGGCTACCTCAACAACGCGATCAAGGCCAAGGAGCTCTTCCACCGCGACAAGGACTACGTCGTGATGAACGGCGAGGTCCTCATCGTCGACGAGCACACCGGTCGCATGCTCGCCGGGCGCCGCTACAACGAGGGCATGCACCAGGCCATCGAGGCCAAGGAGGGGGTGGAGATCAAGAACGAGAACCAGACCCTCGCGACGATCACCCTCCAGAACTACTTCCGGATGTACGACAAGCTCTCCGGGATGACCGGTACGGCGATGACCGAGGCCGCCGAGCTCAACTCGATCTACAAGCTCGGCGTCGTGCCGATCCCGACGAACCGGCCGATGATCCGCGCCGACCAGGCCGACCTCGTCTACCGGACCGAGGAGGCCAAGTACAGGGCCGTCGTCGACGACATCGCCGAGCGGCACGCGAAGGGCCAGCCGGTCCTCGTCGGCACGGTGTCGGTCGAGAAGTCGGAGTACCTCTCCGAGCAGCTGCGGCGCCGCGGCATCCGCCACGAGGTGCTCAACGCCAAGCACCACGAGCGCGAGGCCGCCATCGTCGCCGACGCCGGCCGCAAGGGCGGAGTCACGGTCGCGACGAACATGGCGGGGCGAGGCACCGACATCATGCTCGGCGGCAACCCGGAGTTCCGGGCCGTCGCCGCCCTCAAGGAGCGCGGCCTCGACCCGCACGAGACGCCCGAGGAGTACGAGGCGGCCTGGGACGCGGCGCTCGAGGCGGCCGAGGCGCAGGTGGCGGCCGAGCACGACGAGGTGACCGAGCTGGGCGGCCTCTACGTCCTCGGCACCGAGCGGCACGAGTCGCGGCGCATCGACAACCAGCTGCGCGGCCGCTCCGGGCGACAGGGCGACCCGGGCGAGTCGCGGTTCTACCTCTCGCTCGAGGACCACCTGATGCGGCTGTTCAACGCCGGCCTCGTCGACCGCGTCATGACGACCGCGAAGCTCGAGGACGACCAGCCGATCGAGTCCAAGCTGGTCACCCGGTCGATCCAGTCGGCGCAGGCCCAGGTCGAGGCGCAGAACTTCGAGATCCGCAAGAACGTCCTCAAGTACGACGACGTCCTCAACCGCCAGCGCACCGTCATCTACGACGAGCGCCGCCGCGTCCTCGAGGGCGAGGACCTCCACGAGCAGCTGCGCTTCTTCGTCAACGACGTCGTCGAGGGCTACGTCGACGCCGAGACCGCCGAGGGCTTCGCCGAGGACTGGAACCTCGAGCGGCTGTGGAGCGCGCTGCGTGCGCTGTACCCGGTCTCGGTGACGCCCGAGCAGCTCGAGGAGGCGGCCGGTGGCCGTTCGAACCTCACGGCCGAGACGCTCAAGGAGGAGCTGCTCTCCGACGCGCACCACGCGTACGACGCCCGCGAGGAGGCTCTCGGCGAGGAGGTCATGCGCGAGGTGGAGCGCCGGGTCATGCTCTCGGTCCTCGACCGCAAGTGGCGCGAGCACCTCTACGAGATGGACTACCTCCAGGAGGGCATCGGGCTGCGGGCGATGGCCCAGCGCGACCCGCTCGTCGAGTACCAGCGCGAGGGCTTCCAGCTCTGGCAGGCGATGAACGAGGCGGTCAAGGAGGAGTCGGTCGGGCTGCTCTTCCACGTCGAGGTCTCGGTCGACGAGCCCCAGGAGACGCCGGCGGTCGAGCCGGTGCACGTCTCGCAGATGCTCGGCGCGATGGCCGGCGCGGGCGGCACGGACGCGCTCGCCGCCCCCGAGGCCGACGACGCGCTGGCCACGTCCCCGGCCGGCGACGCCCTCGGCGAGGACGCACCGCACGTCGAGGTCTCCGGGGTCGGGGTCGGACGGCCGCGGACCGGCGCGCTGCACTACTCGGCGCCGACCGAGACCGGCGAGGTCGAGGTCCGCGGCGACCAGGGCGGCTCGACGGCGACCCTCACCGAGGACCAGCTCGCCTCGACGCCGAAGAACGCCCCGTGCCCCTGCGGCTCGGGCAAGAAGTTCAAGATGTGCCACGGGCGCCGCTGAGCAACGGCGCCCGACCCGGCCGGCACGCGGGCCGCATCCACCACGGATGCGGCCCGCTGCTCGTCCCGGTCGGGGTGGGTGCGGCTGCCTCGCCCGGCGTCGTGCTGCCTCGCCGGGGTCGTGCTGGCTCGCCGGGGTCGTGCTGACTCGCCGGGGTCGTGCTGGCTCGCCGGGGTCGTGCTGCCTCGCCGGGCCGTCAGGGCACCCCGTCGGAGCGCGGGATCACCGGCAGGGCGATACCTGACCGGCGAAGCGTCGGCGCTGCCTCGCCGGGGTCGCGCTGCCTCGCCGGGCCGCCAGGGCACCCCGTCGGAGCGCGGGATCACCGGCAGGGCGATACCTGACCGGCGAAGCGTCGGCGCTGCCTCGCCGGGGTCGCGCTGCCTCGCCGGGCCGCCAGGGCACCCCGTCGGAGCGCGGGATCACCGGCAGGGCGATACCTGACCGGCGAA
>NZ_DAOLAC010000044.1:0-28800 GCF_035325325.1 Phycicoccus sp.
CCCCTTCCCTGCTGCCCCGATCCTACCGGCGGCCACCGACACCCCACCTGCGTCACCCACAGGTAACCAGCTGCCCCGCAACGGATCCCTCCCCGGGCCAAGGTCCGTGGAGCACTCTCCACCAGTCTCGCCGGCGGACTCGCACGCCGCGCGCGCGGCAGCGGTCACCTCAGCCGGACCGGTCGTCGTGGTGGTCATCGGAGCCCCCTTCCCAATGCCCTGATCCTACCGACAGCCACCGACACCCCACCTGCGTCACCCACAGGTAACCGGCTGTCCCGCAGCGGATCCCTCGTCGGGGCAAGGTCTGTGGAGAACTCGCCCGTCGCGTCGCCGCAGAGCTCGCCCGTCGTGTGGCTCCAGAACTCGCCCGCCACCCCGGCGGGCGCGGCCCTCGGCATGCGGACCGGTCGTCGGAGTGGTGACCGGCGCCCCCTTTCCCAGCTTCGCCCAACCCAGCGGCGGCCACCGACAGACCGCCCGCGTCATCCACAGGTAACCGGCTGTCCCACATCGAATCCCAACCCCGTGGACGAGGGGGAACGAGCCGTCGCCGCGACGAGGGCACACCACCGAACGCGCGCCCGACGGGACCCCTAGACGAGTCGGGTCGGCCCCTCGTGCGCCGCGGCGTACCGGACCCGCTCGAGGTGCACCGGCCGCATCACGGGCAGCTCGTCGAGCGTGAACCACGCGACCTCCGACGACTCGTCGTCGGCGACGTGAGCCTCCCCGCCGAGGTACCGGCACCGGAACGTGTGGTCGACGTACTGCGACCGGTCGCCGTTCGGGTACTCGACGACCCCGGTGACGCCCACCCACGCCAGCAGGTCGACGGCACAGTGGATCCCGGTCTCCTCCAGGCACTCGCGGACGGCCGTCTCTGCGGGGTGCTCACCCGGGTCGCAGATCCCGGTGACCGGCGTCCACTCCCCGGTGTCGGCCCGCCGCACGAGGAGCACGCGCGCCCCGTCGAGCACCACCGCCGTCGCCCCCGGCAGCCAGAGCAGCTCGTGTCCCACCGACCGGCGAAGCCGCAGGACGAACTCGGGCGTGGCCATCCGCGGTCAGCCCTCGTACCTCGGCCGCGCGATCTCGCGGACCTCGCCGAGCAGCCCCCACTCGTCACCACCGAGCCGGGCCCACGGCGCCAGGGCCCGGATGTCCACCCCCGGCCGCCTCAGCATGTCGTCCCCGGACGCCACCGCCTCCGCGACCGCCGCGTGGAGCACCACCCCGACGACGACGAAGCAGTTCCCCGTCGGCCGCACCTCGTGCAGCCGGCACTCGAAGGCGACGGGCGAGGCCGCGACCCGGAACGGCGCCACGGTGAGCGACGCCTCCCGCTGCACCCCCTCGGCGTCGAACTCCCCCATCTCCGGCGGGTAGTCGCAGCTCGTCGCGTTGGCCGCCTCGAACATCGGCTCGCTCACCAGGTTGACGACGAACTCCCCGGTCGCCTCGATGTTGCGCAGCGTGTCCTTGCGGCCGACGGACGTGAAGGACAGCATCGCCGGGTCGGTGCTCGCGACGGTGAAGAACGAGTGCGGCGCCAGGTTGTCGACGCCGTCCGCCGACCGCGTGCTCACCCAGGCGATCGGCCGAGGCACGACGGACGCGTTGAGCAGGCGGTACGCCGCGCCCGCCCGCATCCGCGCCTCGTCCGGGCCGTGCTGCAGCGGGAGCTCGTGACGCATCCCCCGAGCCTAGGTCCCGGCGACCACCCCTGGTCGGCCGCCCGCCACTCGGCCACACTGGACGGATGCTCACCCGCTTCGTCGCGACCGTCTTCTACGCCGACGTCTCCGTCGGGCTCGACCTCTTCGAGGACGGCCTCGGGATGACCGTCGTCCACCGCGACGGCGACCTCGCGGTCGTCGAACGTGACGGAGCGAAGATCCAGCTCGTCGAGAACGCCGACGCCGCCGCCCACTCCGAGCGCCCCGAGCTCGGCCTCGAGACCGACGACGTCGACGCCGTGTACGCCGAGGTGTCCGCGCGCCGACCCGACCTCCTGCACCCGAACCTCCCGTCGCCCCGCCTGCGCCCCTGGGGGGCAAGGGAGTTCGCGATGCTCGACGCCACCACCACGTGCGTCGTGCTGCGCCAGTGGGTCACCCGAGGCTGACTCAGCGGCTGCCGGGGTCGAGGTCGAGCGCGATGTCGACGATGGGCGACGAGTGCGTCAGCCCACCGACCGAGAGGTAGTCGACCCCGGTCTCCGCGTACTCGCGGACCACCTCGAGGGTCAGCCCGCCCGTGGCCTCCACCTCGACGACCTCGCCGGTCGCCCGGACCGCCTCCACCGTCTCGCGCAGCAGCGCGGGAGTCATGTTGTCGCACAGCAGGAACCGCGCGCCGACGGCCACCGACTCCAGCGCCTCGGCCGTGGTCGTCACCTCGACCTGGACGTCCACGTCGGGGTAGGCCCGGCGCACCGCCTCGTAGGCGGCCGTCAGCCCACCCGCCGCGAGCTTGTGGTTGTCCTTGATCATCGCGACGTCGTACAGACCCATCCGCTTGTTCGTGCCACCGCCGCAGCGCACCGCGTACTTCTCCAGGGCCCGCATCCCCGGCGTCGTCTTGCGGGTGTCGAGGACGGTGGCGCCCGTGCCCTCGAGTGCGTCGGCCCAGCGGCGCGTGTGCGTCGCGACCCCGGACGTGCGCGACACGACGTTCAGCAGCGTGCGCTCCGCGACGAGCGTCGTCCGCGTCGACCCGCGCAGCGTCGCCAGGTGCTCGCCGCGCCGGATCCGCGTCCCGTCCGGCACGTGCATCTCGACCGCGACGGCACCGGTCCCCAGCCGGTCGGCCACCGCGTCGACGACGAGCGCGGCGACCGGCATCCCGGCGAGGACGCCGTCGGCCCGGGCCACGACGTGGGAGACCGACACCTGGCCGGCCGGGATGGTCGCGAGCGTCGTCACGTCGCGCCCCCCGCCGACCGGCCCGAGGTCCTCGTCGAGCGCCCGGCCGACGACGATCCGCGCCTCCGCCTCGGGGAAGCCGTACCCGTCCGACCCGTCCGTGCTCACTGCGTGCCTCCCATCGGCTCCGACACCGGCCGGTCGAGCACCTCGAGCCACCCGGACGGGGTCCGCACCAGTCCTTGGTGGAGCAGCCAGTGCTCGTCGTCGCGCTCGGGATGGTCGGTGCGCACGTGCCCGCCGCGCGTCTCCTCCCGGCGGTGCGCGAGGGTGGCCAGCGCCTGACCGAGATGCAGCAGGTTCGTCGTCTCCCACGTCCGCGGCCCCGGCTCGGCCGCGCCCGTGGGCAGGTCGGCGAGCGCCTCGAGCTCGAGCTGCGCGCGCACCGTGGAGTCCGCGCTGCGCAGCGGACCGCAGCCACGGGTCATGGTGCGCTGCAGCCCGATCCGGTGCGACGAGTCGAGCAGAACCGCGGTCTCGCCGTCGACCTCCGCGTCGACCGGCCCCCGCGTGGGCAGCTCGCCCGCGGCGAGCCGGTCGGCGACGTCGTCGGCGATGCGGTGGGCGAAGACCAGGCCCTCGAGGAGCGAGTTCGACGCGAGCCGGTTCGCCCCGTGCACCCCGGTGCAGGAGACCTCCCCGCACGCGTAGAGCCCCTCGACCGACGTGCGCCCGCGCAGGTCGGTCTCGACGCCGCCGGACGCGTAGTGCTGCGCCGGCGCCACCGGCAGCAGCTCGGTCGCCGGGTCGAAACCCAGCTCGCGGCACCGCGCGACGATCGACGGGAACCGCTTCTCCAGGAACGCCGCCCCGAGGTGGCGCGCGTCGAGCCACACGTGGTCGAGACCGCGCTCCCCCATCACCGCGAGAATGCCGCGGGCCACGACGTCGCGCGGGGCGAGGTCGGCGAGCTCGTGTCGGCCCACCATGAACCGCTCCCCGCGGTCGTCGACGAGGAAGGCACCCTCGCCCCGCACGGCCTCCGAGATGAGCGGTTGCTGTCCCGTGGAGCCCTCGCCGAGGAAGAGGACCGTCGGGTGGAACTGGACGAACTCGAGGTCGGTGACCCGCGCCCCGGCGCGCAGCGCGGCGGCCATCCCGTCACCGGTCGCGACCGGGGGGTTGGTCGTCGAGGTGTAGATCTGCCCGAGGCCGCCGGTGGCGAGGACGACGGCCCGCGCCCGGGCCGCGCCGACGCCGTCGATCTGGCCCTCGCCGATGACGTGGAGGGTGGCGCCGCAGACGGCGCCGTCGGCGGCGGTCAGCAGGTCGACGACGAGCGCGTGCTCGACGACCTCGATGCCCGGGTCGTCGACGACCGCCCGGAGCGCGGCGATGAGGGCCCGCGAGATCTCGGCCCCCGTCGCGTCGCCACCGGCGTGCGCGATGCGGTCGCGGTGGTGGCCTCCCTCCCGGGTCAGCTTGATGTCCCCGCCCGGCTCACGGTCGAACTCGGCGCCGAGGGCGACGAGCTCGCGGACGCGGTCCGGGCCCTCGGTGACGAGGGTCCGCACCGCCTCGACGTCGCACAGCCCGACACCGGCGACGAGGGTGTCCTCGAGGTGCTCCTCGGGGGTGTCCTCGGGGTCGAGGGCCGCGGCGATGCCCCCCTGCGCCCACTGCGTGGACCCGGCCGAGAGCACGGTCTTGGTCACGAGGAGGACCCGGTCGACGCGCTGCCGCAGCCGCAGCGCACAGGTCAGCCCCGCGATGCCCGACCCCACGACGACGACGTCGGCCTCGACCGTCCAGCCGGGCGCCGGGGCGGCCAGCCGGCGCGGCAGCCGCGGAGTCGTGCTCATCGCACCCGCTCCGGCTCTCAGACGTCCGCGCGGGCGTGCGGGACGTCGGTGAAGACGTCGATCGCACCCCCACCGGGTCCGACGACGAGCGGGGTGTTGTCGATGAGCCGGGTCGTGCCGATCTTGGCGGCGACGGCGAGCAGGGCCTCCCCGCGGTACCACTCCGGCACGTCGGCGAGGGTCTCCGGATGGACCAGGACGAGGTAGTCGACGAGGGCCAGCGGCTCCTCGACGAGCACCTCCCGGGCGGCCCGGCGCACCGCGGACGGGCCGAAGACGGCCGCCTCGCCCCCGGCCCGCAGCGCCCGGCTGAGGCAGAGCGCCACCTCTCGGTCGGACGCGGTGAGGTAGGTGTTGCGGCTGCTCATCGCGAGCCCGTCCGCCTCCCGCACCGTCGGGACGGACACGACGTCGACCGGGAAGTCGAGGTCGCGGACCATCCGGCGGATGAGGAGCATCTGCTGGGCGTCCTTCTGGCCGAAGTAGGCGCTCCGGGCGGCCGTCAGGTGCAGCAGCTTTCCGACGACCGTGAGGACGCCGTCGAAGTGGCCGGGACGGGCCTTGCCCTCGAGGAGGTCGCCGAGCGGTCCGGCGCTCACCCGCACGCCCGGGTCGCCGTCCGGGTACACGACGTCGGGTGTCGGGGCGAAGACGACGTCGACGCCGGCGTCGGTGCAGATCTCCATGTCGGCGTCGAAGGTGCGCGGGTACCGGGACAGGTCCTCCTTCGGCCCGAACTGCAGCGGGTTGAGGAAGATCGTCACGACGACGTGGTCGTGCCGCTGCCGCGCGGCCCGGATCAGCCGGGCGTGGCCGTCGTGGAGGGCGCCCATCGTCATGACGACGGCGACGTCCCGGCTGGGGAGCGCCTCCCGGGCGGCCTTGAGCTCGTCGCGGGTGTGCGCGACGACGGGCACGGTGGGGGTGGTCACTCAGCGCTCCTGGTCGGCGAGGGTGTCGAGGAGGGGCTCGGCCGCCGTCGGCCGCAGCCGGCCGTCGTCGAGGGCGCGCAGCGCCGTGGCCCGGGCGAGCGCCACGTAGGTCCTCCGGATCTCGGGGGCGAGCCGGTCCAGCTCGCGCAGGTGGTCCTCCACCGTACCCACATCACCGCGGGCGACCGGCCCGGTGAGGGCTGCGTCACCCAGCCGCAGGGCGTTGTCGAGCGCGGCGTGCATGAGCGGCGCCAGGACCCTCCGCGGCTCGGCCACGCCGGCTCGGCGCAGCAGCTCCATCGCCTCGGCGGTCAGCGTCACGAGGTGGTTCGCGCCGTGCGCGAGCGCTGCGTGGTAGGCCACCCGGTCCTCCTCGGCGACCCACACCGGCGTGCCGCCCATCTCGAGGACGAGCGCCTCCGCGACCGGGCGGAGCGGCTCGTCGGCCGTGACTCCGAACGCGCACTCCGACAACCGGTCCAGGTCCATCGCGGTGCCGGTGAAGGTCATCGCCGGATGGAGGGCGAGCGGCAGCGCGTGGTGTGCACGGACCGGCTCGAGGACGGCCGTGCCGTGCCGGCCGCTCGTGTGGACGACGAGCTGGCCGGCCTGCCCAGCCCCCGTCGCGGACAGCCCCGCCACGAGGGCGGCGAGCGCGTCGTCCGGGACGGCGAGGAGGACGAGCTCCGCGCCCGCGACGACCGTCGGGACGTCGGCCACCGGCACCCCGGGCAGGAGGGTGGCCGCACGCTCCCGGCTGGCGTCCGAGACCGCGTAGGCGCCGGTGACCCGGTGCCCCGCGCGGGCGAGCGCGGCGCCGAGGACCGCGCCGACCCGGCCGGCGCCGACGACGCCGACGGTCAGGCGTGCGGGGTGCTCCAGGCCGTCCACGACCGAGAACGCTACCCGTCGTCCTCGGTAGCCTGCGCGGATGCACCCCGTGCCCTGGCCGCTCGCCTGGCACGCCGCGCTCTACGGGCCGGACGGCTTCTACCGGCGAGCCGGTGGCCCCGCGGCCCACTTCACCACCTCGACCCACGGCCCGCTCGGCGAGGTGCTCGCCGAGGCCCTCGGCGTGCTCGCCGACGCCGAGGGCGCCACCCGCGTCGTCGACCTGGGTGCCGGCCGCGGGGAGCTCGTCGCGGCGCTGCACCGGCAGCGGCCGGACCTCGCGGTGACCGGGGTCGACGTCGTCGAGCGCCCGACCGCGCTCCCGGCACCGGTCGGCTGGCTGCGCTCGCCCGGCGGGAGCGCCCTGCCGTCCGTGCTCACCGACCTCGAGGACGTCCTCGTCGTCGCCCACGAGTGGCTCGACGTCGTGCCCTGCCCGGTCGCCCAGGTGGCCGGCGGTCGCCCACTCGAGGTCCGCGTCGACCCCGCCACCGGCGAGGAGACCCTCACCGGTCCGCTCGACGACGCCTCGGCCGACTGGGTCGCCCGGCACTGGCCGACCGACGGCCTGCCGGACGGGGCACGCGTCGAGGTCGGCCTGCCCCGCGACCGCGCGTGGTCGGACCTGCTGACGCGGGTCCGGCGCGGCACCGTGCTCGCCGTCGACTACGGCCACACGGCGGCCGACCGACCGCTGCGCGGGACACTGGCCGGCTACCGCGACGGAGTCGTCGTCGACCCCGTCCCCGACGGCTCCTGCGACGTGACCGCCCACGTCGCCGTCGACAGCCTCGTCCAGGACCAGCGCTGGTCCCAGCGCGAGGCCCTCCACCTGCTCCTCGGGTCGGCCACGGTGCCGGAGCACGCGCTGGCCACGAGCGACCCCGCCGGCTACCTCACCGCCCTCGCCCGCACCTCGGCGCTGCGCGCCCTCGGCGACCCCAGCGGGCTCGGGGCCTTCCACTGGGTGCTGCGCCGGGTCGGGCGGGCCGGTCGCGGATGACCTCCGCGCGCGTGCGGCAGACTGGCGGCGTGACCCCCGACGCCCCGTCCGAGCCGCGTGCCGTCGACGTCGCCCTGGGTGCCGGCGGCCTCGCCACGGCCGACATGGTCCTCAACATCGGGCCGCAGCACCCGGCCACCCATGGTGTCCTGCGGCTCCGGGTGGTCCTCGACGGCGAGCGGGTGGTCAGCGCCGAGCCGGTCATCGGGTACATGCACCGCGGCGCCGAGAAGCTCTTCGAGGTGCGCGACTACCGGCAGATCACCGTCCTCGCCAACCGGCACGACTGGCTCTCCGCGTTCTCCAACGAGCTCGGGGTCGTCCTCGGCGTCGAGGCGATGCTCGGCATGGAGGTGCCCGAGCGGGCGGTCTGGCTGCGCACCCTCCTCGCCGAGCTGAACCGCGTGCTCTCCCACCTGATGTTCCTCGGCTCCTACCCGCTCGAGCTCGGCGCCATCACGCCCGTCTTCTACGCCTTCCGCGAGCGCGAGGAGCTGCAGGCCGTCATGGAGGAGGCGTCCGGGGGACGGATGCACTACATGTTCAACCGGGTCGGCGGCCTCAAGGAGGACGTCCCGGCCGGCTGGCTCGGCCGGGTCGCGGACGCCGTGGCGTCGGTCCGGCGCCGGCTGCCCGAGCTCGAGTCGCTGCTCGTCGGCAACGAGATCCTCCTCGCGCGCACCCGGGACGTCGGGGTCCTCGACGCCGCCACCGTCGTCGACTACGGCGTCTCCGGCCCGATCGCGCGGGCCAGCGGCGTCGACCTCGACCTGCGCCGGGACGACCCCTACCTCGCCTACGCCGAGCTCTTCGCCCCCGGCGGCCCGGGCCGCGTCGTCACCCGCACCGAGGGCGACTGCCTCGCCCGGCTCGAGGTGCTGCTCGAGCAGGTGCACGTCAGCCTCGACCTCGCCGACGCCTGCCTCGACCGGCTCCGCTCACTGCCAGCCGGGCCGGTCAACCAGCGCCTGCCCAAGGTGCTCAAGGTGCCCGAGGGCGAGCGCTACACCGCGACGGAGAACCCGCTGGGGCTCAACGGCTACTACCTCGTCTCCCGCGGCGAGAAGACGCCGTGGCGGCTCAAGCTGCGCTCTGCGTCCTTCGGCAACGTCCAGGTGCTCTCGCAGGTGCTCCCGGGCTGCCTCGTCGCCGACATGGTCGCCGTGCTCGGCTCGATGTTCTTCGTCGTCGGCGACGTCGACAAGTAGCGCCTGCCGCGGCCCGCGCGTCAGTCGTCGTCGCGACCGGGGCGGTCCTCGTCGTCGTGCTCGATGCGGCACCAGGCCTGGGCGACCATCCCCCCGACGACGAGCCACAGGGACGCGAGGAACATCAGCCCGAACGGCACCAGCCGGTCGCGGTTGGCGACGAGCGAGAGGTCGCCGAGGAGGCTGACGACCTGGCCGAGGTACCACCCCGCGGCCGCCGCGCCGGTGAGCGCCGCGGCCTGGGCGAGGACCACCGTGCGGGCGGCCCGCAGCGCCTCGACCGAGGTGCGGTGCCCGCTGCGCAGGTGTCGGCGCACCGGCCGGGCGATCCAGAGGACGAGACCGCCCATGACGACGAGGAGCACGCCGGCGGCCCACGGCGGGCGCTGCAGCAGCGTGCCGTCGCGGGTCACGACGACGGACACGAGCCAGCCGAGGGCAGCGGTGACCACCGCGACGATGACGAGCAGTTGGATGCGGACTCCGTTGTGGCTCAAGCCATCCCCTTCTCAGCGAGGTCCGTGACGTCGGAGGTGTCGAGGCCTGCCGCGAGGTCGGCGACGCGGACGACGGCTCCGTCGTGCCGGAGCACGGCGTCCGGGTCGGCGTCGAGCCACGGCACGAGGACGAAGCCACGCTCGTGGGCGCGCGGGTGCGGCAGGCCGAGGTGCGGGCGGTCCGAGACGACGTCGGTGCCCGAGGCCGGGTCGCCGTACTGGACGAGGTCGAGGTCGAGGGTGCGTGCGCCCCAGCGGACCTCCCGGACCCGGTCGAAGGCGGCCTCGAGCGCGTGCAGCTCGCGCAGCAGCGAGACCGGCGACAGCGAGGTCCGGGCGAGGACGACGGCGTTGACGTAGCGGGGCTGCTCCGGGCCGCCGACCGGGTCGGTGCCCACCAGCCGCGACGCGCGGACGCCGTGCACCGCCGGGTGGTGGCTGAGCGCCTCGACCGCCGAGGCGACCGTGTCGGCCGGTGACGCCGCGCCGAGCGGCAGGTTCGCCCCGACGGCGACGACGACGGGCACCGGCTCGCGCCGGCGCACGACCCGCACCGTGACGTCCGAGAACGGGACGCCGACCGGAGCCTGCGGCTTGTGCACCGTCACCGTCACCTCGTCGACCTCGGGGTGCGCCAGCGCGTCCTCGGCGACGACCTCGGCGAGCCGCTCGACCAGGTCGTACGGCTCCCCCTCGATGCGGGCCAGGGCGGCGGCGCCGACCTCGCCGTAGTTGACGGTGTCGGCGAGGTCGTCGCTGCGCCCGGCCGGCCCGAGGTCGACGGCGAGCTCGACGTCGACGACGAACTCCTGCCCGTCGCGCCGCTCGTGCTCGAACACGCCGTGGAAGCCGGTGCCCCGCACGCCGGTCAGCGTCACCCGGTCGCGTGCCGTGCCCGCGGCCGTCACCGCCGCTCCCCCGTCAGCGCGACGGCGACGTCCAGGGCATCGACGGCCGCGACGACGTCGTGCACCCGCACCCCCCACGCGCCGTGCACGAGGGCGTGCGCCGTCGTGACGGCGGTGGCGACGTCGCGGTCCAGCGGCGGGCGCTCCTCGCGCCCCTCGCGGCCGACGAGGCCGAGGAACTTCTTGCGCGAGGTGCCGACGAGCACCGGGTACCCGAGCGCCCGGACCTCGTCGAGCCGGCGCAGCAGCTCCCAGTTGTGGTGGGCCAGCTTCGAGAAGCCGAAGCCCGGGTCGAGGACCACCTGCTCCGGCGCGATGCCGGCCGCGAGGAGCATCTCGACGCCCGCGACCAGCTCGCGGCACACGTCGGCGACGACGTCGTCGTAGCGCGCGCGCTCCTGCATGTGCTTGCTGTGGCCGCGCCAGTGCATCGCGACGAAGGGGACCCCGCGCTCGGCGACGAGATGGGCCATCTCGGGGTCGGCGTGGCCGCCGGAGACGTCGTTGACGATGCTCGCCCCGGCGTCGAGCGCGGCCGCGGCGACCGACGCCCGCATCGTGTCGATCGACACCGGCGCCACCGCGGACAGCGCCTCGACGACCGGCAGCACGCGGCGCAGCTCCTCGGCCTCCGACGGCCGCTCGGCCCCCGGGCGGGTCGACTCGCCGCCGATGTCGAGGACGTCGGCACCCTGGGCCGACAGGTCGCGACCGTGGGCGACGGCGTCGTCCGGACGGAACCACTCGCCACCGTCGCTGAACGAGTCCGGGGTGACGTTGACGACGCCCATGACGACCGGCCGCCCGGCCCGGCCGGCGGGGAGGAGCGACGCCCCGGTCACCGCTTTCCGCCGAGCAGCAGCGACATCGCCTCGGCTCGGGTGGCGGCGTCGCGCAGCTGGCCGCGGACCGCGGAGGTGATGGTCCGCGACCCGGGCTTCTGGACGCCGCGCATCGACATGCACAGGTGCTCGGCCTCGACGACGACGATGACGCCCTGCGCGCCGAGGTGCTCTACGAGCGCGTCGGCGACCTGGGTGGTGATCTGCTCCTGGACCTGCGGGCGCCGGGCGTACACCTCGACGAGCCGCCCCAGCTTCGACAGGCCGGTCACCCGCCCGTCGTCGCCGGGGATGTACCCGATGTGGGCCACGCCGTGGAAGGGCAGCAGGTGGTGCTCGCACGTCGAGTACATCGGGATGTCCCGGACGATGACCAGCTCGTTGTGCTCGATGGCGAACGTCTTCGACAGCACCTCCGCCGGGTCCTGCCACAGGCCGGCGTAGAGCTCGTGAGCGGCCTTCGCGACCCGGGCCGGCGTCTCGAGCAGCCCTTCCCGCTCGGGGTCCTCACCGATGGCGAGGAGGAACTCGCGCACGGCCGCCTCGGCCCGGGGGACGTCGACGGGCGGCCGGTCGTCGGGTCGGGCGTCAGGGCTCGACACGCCCACCCTCCGGCACCTCGACGGTCTCGGTCGGCGGGTGCTCGGTCGGGCCGGCCCCCTCCGCCGCGCGGGCGTCGATGGCCGCCTCGGTGGCGGGGTCACCCGGGGTCACCGCGGCGCCCGAGGGTGCACCGGAACCGTTGGTGCGTCCGGCGAGGGCCGCCTCCTCGGCGGGGGTGAGGACCGGCGGGATGTCCGACAGCGTCCGGTGCTCGCTGGACAGCCACGTCGGGCGCTGCGGCCGCTTGTTGATGTCCTTGAAGATCTCGGCGAGCTCGGCCGCGTTGAGGGTCTCCTTCTCGAGCAGCTGGAGCACGAGCGCGTCGAGGATGTGCCGGTTGTCGTTGACGACGTGCCACGCCTCGTCGTGCGCGGAGTCGATGAGCTTGCGGACCTCCTCGTCGACGACGGCGGCGACCTGCTCGGAGTAGTCACGCTGGTGGCCCATGTCGCGCCCGAGGAACGGCTCCCCCTGGCTCTGGCCGAGCTTGATCGCGCCGACGCGCTCGCTCATCCCGAACTCGGTGACCATCTTGCGGGCCATCGCGGTGGCCTTCTCGATGTCGTTGGCGGCGCCGGTGGTGGGGTCGTGGAAGATGATCTCCTCCGCGACGCGGCCGCCCAGGGCGTAGGCCAGCTGGTCGAGGATCTCGTTGCGGGTCGTCGAGTACTTGTCGTCGACCGGCATGACCATCGTGTAGCCGAGGGCCCGGCCGCGCGGCAGGATCGTCACCTTGGTCACCGGGTCGAGGTGGTTCATCCCGGCGGCGACGAGCGCGTGGCCGCCCTCGTGGTACGCGGTGATCTTCCGCTCCTTGGCCGACATGATGCGCGTGCGCTTCTGCGGGCCGGCGATGACGCGGTCGATGGCCTCGTCGAGGACCTCGTCGTCGATGAGCTTCTTGCTGCTGCGCGCCGTGAGCAGCGCGGCCTCGTTGAGCACGTTGGCGAGGTCGGCGCCGGTCATCCCGGGCGTGCGCCGGGCGACGGCGAGGAGGTCGACGTTCGCCGCCATCGGCTTGCCCTGGCCGTGCACCTGGAGGATCTTGTGCCGGCCGATCATGTCCGGGTTCTCGACCGCGATCTGGCGGTCGAAGCGGCCCGGGCGCAGCAGCGCGGGGTCGAGGATGTCGGGGCGGTTGGTCGCCGCGATGAGGATGACGTTGGTCTTGACGTCGAAGCCGTCCATCTCGACGAGCAGCTGGTTGAGCGTCTGCTCGCGCTCGTCGTGGCCACCGCCGAGGCCGGCGCCGCGGTGCCGGCCGACGGCGTCGATCTCGTCGACGAAGACGATGGCCGGGGCGTTGGCCTTGGCCTGCTCGAAGAGGTCGCGGACCCGGCTGGCGCCGACACCGACGAACATCTCGACGAAGTCCGAGCCGGAGATCGAGTAGAACGGCACGCCCGCCTCGCCGGCGACGGCGCGGGCGAGGAGCGTCTTGCCGGTACCGGGCTGGCCGTAGAGCAGCACGCCCTTGGGGATCTTCGCGCCGACGGCGAGGAACTTGGCCGGCTCGCGGAGGAACTCGACGATCTCGTGGAGCTCCTCGACGGCCTCGTCGGCCCCGGCGACGTCGGCGAAGGTGACCTTCGGGGTGTCCTTGCTCGCGAGCTTGGCGCGCGACTTGCCGAACTGCATGACCCGCGAGCCGCCGCCCTGGGCCTGGCTCATGAGGAACCAGAAGAGCCCGACGAGCAGCAGCACCGGGAAGAAGCTGATGAAGAGGGTCCACAGCGCGCTGTCGCCCTGGACCTGGTCGTCGTAGCCGTCCGGGAGGTTGGTCTTCAGCTCGGTGACGAGCTCGGGGGCGCGGGCGTCGACGAACTCGGCGCGCACCTTGGTCGCCCCGGAGATCTTCTTCGCGGGGTCGGAGAAGGTCTGGCCGCTCTTGAGGTCGAGGGTGAGGACGTTGTCGGTGGTCATCACCGCCGACTCGACCTTCTTGTCGGTGATGAGCTTCTCGGCCTGGGCGGTCGTGACCGTCGTGTAGCCGCCGTTGCCACCCACGGTGAAGACGAGGAGGAGGAGCACGAGGGCGGCGAGCACCCAGAACACGGGTGCCCGGAGAATGCGTTTGAAGTCCATCTGGTCGCGGGGCCTGCGCCCCACCCTCCTGTGCTCGACGTCGCGCCGGGACGGCATGCCGCCGTCCGGACTGGTACACGCTAGCAACGAGCCCGTCCGCGCTCGTGTTCCGCCGGGAAATCAGGCCTCGACGGCGGAGCCGCCGCGCCGCGTCGTGCCGGGCCCGCGGCTCAGCTGTAGACGTGCGGGGCGAGCGTCCCGACGACGCGCAGGCCCCGGTAGGCCTCGGCGTAGTCGAGCCCGTAGCCGACGACGAACTCGTTGGGGATGTCGAAGCCCACCCACTTGACGTCGACCTCGACCTTGGCGGCGTCGGGCTTGCGCAGCAGCGTGCAGATCTCGACCGAGGCGGGGCTGCGCGACTCGAGGTTGGACTTGATCCAGGACAGGGTCAGGCCCGAGTCGACGATGTCCTCGACGATGAGGACGTGCCGGCCGCTGATGTCGGTGTCGAGGTCCTTGAGGATGCGGACGACGCCACTGGACTTGGTCCCCGAGCCGTACGAGGAGACGGCCATCCAGTCGACGGGGACGCTGACCGGCAGGGCCCGCATGAGGTCGGCCATCACCATGACCGCGCCCTTGAGGACGCCGACGAGGAGGAGGTCCTTGCCCTCGTACTCCTCGGCGATGTACCGGGCCAGCTCCTCGAGCTTGGCGTGGATCTCGTCCTCGGTGACGAGGACTCGTTCGAGGTCTGCTCCCATGTGGGCGGCGTCCACTGCGGCTCCCGGGTCGGGGTGGGCGGGCGGTCGGGGCTATTCAACCCGAGCGGCCGGGCCGATGGACACCCGGCCACCGGATCTCTGCACCCGCAGGCCGCCGGGGGCGTGGACCGGGCCCTGGCCGCGCCAGTGGGTGAGGAGGCGGTCGCAGGCGTCGGTGTGCCGGCGCGAGACCTGGCCGGCCGGCGCACCCGCGGCCACGAGGAGGCGCCGCCACGCGCGGGTGCGGACGGGTCGCGGGAGGGCGGCGAGGGCCTCGGCGGTCCACGGGCCCTCGCCGAGGATGACGACGGCGTCGGCGGCCAGGGCGTCGAGGAGGTCGGCGTCCTCGCGCAGCTGGTCGGCGCTGCGCGCGAGGGCGGCGGCGAGGCCGGGGCCGAGGTCGTTCTCGAGTGCGGCGAGCGCCCGGCGGGCCCGCACCCGGGCGAACGCGGGGTCCTCGTTCATCGGGTCCTCCCACCAGGTGCGCCCCTCGGCCGTGCACGCGGCCCGGGTCTGCCCGCGGGTCAGCCCGAGCAGCGGGCGCCGGTACCGGCCGCGGGCGGCCGGCATCCCGGCGAGGCTGCGGGCTCCGGAACCGCGCACCAGGCCGAGCAGCACCTGCTCCGCCTGGTCGTCCAGGGTGTGCCCGAGGAGGACGAGCCGGGCGCCGAGGTGGTCGGCGGCGGCGGCGAGCTCGGCGTAGCGGGCGGCGCGGGCCGTCGCCTCCAGCCCGTCGGAGCCGTGGGCCGGCACGCGAGGCGTCGCGACGTGGACCGGGTCCAGGCCGAGGGCGCGCAGCCGGTCCGCCACCCTCCGCGCGACGTCGGCCGAGCCGGGCTGCAGCCCGTGGTCGACGACGACGGCGCCGACCCGCACCCCGGCGCGCTCACCCTCGAACCGCGCGGCGTCGGCGAGCGCCATCGAGTCGGCTCCCCCGCTGCACGCGACGAGGACGAGGTCGCCGGGGTCGCACTCGGCGAACGTCGCCCGCACGGCCGAGCGCACGGCCGCCACCGCCGGGTGCGGCCGCCCCCACGCCCGGCCAGCCCCTCGTCCGCGCTCGCTCACCCCCCGATCATCCCGACTTCTTGCGGATAACCCACCTCGCAGGGTCGGACCGGGGGCTCGAAAGGTGGGTTTTCCGCAATGAGTCGGGTCGGTCAGCCGTGGACGCGCCGGACCCAGGCGGTCGGGTCCGCGATCTCCTGCGGCAGCGGCAGCGTCTCGGCCGAGGTCCACACCGCGTTGAAGCCGTCGACCCCGACCTCGTCCTGGACCGCGCGGACGAACGCGGCGCCGTCGCGGTACTGGCGCATCTTCGCCTCCAGCCCGAGGAGGCGGCGCAGCAGCCGGTCCGGGGCGCCGGCCCCCCGACGGCGGCTCGTGAACTTGCGGCGGATCTCGGCGACCGTCGGGATGTGCGCCGGACCCACGTCGTCCATGACGACGTCGGCGTGGCCCTCGAGGAGGGACATGACCGCGGTGAGCCGGGCGAGCTGCTCGCGCTGCTCGGGGGTGGCGAAGAGCTCGGCGATGCCGGTGCCGACCTCGGAGAACAGCTCGGGGAGCCGCTCGGTGACCCGCGACGCGATCTCCTGGATGCGCTCCTGGTCGGGGGCGAGGTCGACCGCGAGGTGCCGCGCCTCGGCGACGAGGTGGTCGCGCAGCCACGGGTTGGCGGTGAACTGCACCCGGTGGGTCTCCTCGTGCATGCAGACCCAGGCCCGGAAGTCGGCCGGGTCGACGTCGAGCTCGCGCGCGACGGCCACGAGGTTCGGGGCGACGAGGAGGAGGGTCGGTGTGCCCCCTGGGGCGATGTCGTACTGCCCGAGCACCTTGCTCGCCATGAACGCGAGGAGCGCGCCGGCCTCCGCACCGGTGACCTTGCCACCGACCGCCTGGGCGGCCGGGCCGGGCGTCACCCCGCGCTTCTCGACGATGGCGTCGACGGCGGGGTCGAGCAGCGCGGACATCGAGTCGGCGTTGACCGCGATCCACGTCGCGCGGTCGACGACGAGGGCGTCGGGGGCGCCGGGCGGGGTCTGCATCCGGGCGGTCTCGGCGACCGGTTCCCGGGCAGCCCGGGCGGCGGCCCGGATGGCCTCGACCTCCGCCCGCGCCTCGGCCGGCGACACGACCGGCCCGGCCGGCACGAGCGTGCGGCCGGTCGTCTTCGCGAACTCCCAGTCGACGTATCCCACGTGCTCAGCCTCTCATCACGATGACGGTGTGGTGCCCCCGCAACCGCACCGGGTCAGGGCGGCGACGATGCGGTCCAACGCCGCCCGGGCGCGGAGGGTTCCGGCGTCGGTCCGCGGGAAGCGGTCGACCTGGACGACGAAGGTGAGCGGACGGCCGTCGGCGTCGACGGTCGTGCCGGCCAGCGACGAGCCCTCCTTGAGGGTGCCGGTCTTGGCCCGCGGGACGCCGAGGACGTCGCGCGTGGCCGCGGCGCCGAACCGTTCCCTCAGCGTGCCGGAGAGCCCCGACACCGGCAGCGCGGCGACGACCTCGCGCATCCGCTCGGGCTCCGCGCGGACCGCGAGCCCGAGGACCGCCGACAGCGTGGCGGGGGCGACCGCCTGCCCGGGGCTCAGGCCGCTCGCGTCCTTGAGCACGAGCCCTGCGACGGGGACGCCGGCGGCGACCAGCCGGGAGCGGACGAACGCCGCGTTGTCGCCGCCCCCGCGGGTCGGCCGGCCGGCGGTCGCCGCGGCCTGGCGGACGAGGCTCTCGGCGAGCGAGTTGTCGCTCTCCTCGAGGGCGAGCGAGAGCAGCTCACCGTAGGTCGCCGACTCGACCCGGCCGAGCTCGACGGCGTCGGTCGGTGCGGGGGCGGCCCACGTCGAGGGCGGCCGCAGGCTGGCCGTGACGCCCCGGGCCCTCAGGAGCGCGACGAGCCTCGCGGCCACCGCGTCCTCGGGGCGGCTGGGCGAGGGGCGGACGGGGGTGGCGCGCGTCGTCGTCAGCCCGGTCATGACGACCGGGCCGGCGAACCCGTCGCGGACGTCGTGCGGGTTCCACGTCGGGGGCACCCGCGGTCCCGGCGCGAACGACTCGTCGAGGCGCAGGGTCACCCGCGTGCGCCCGTCGGCCGTCAGTGTGCGGGCCGCAGCGGTGGCGAGGTCGGCGAGCCCCGCCCGTCCGGCGACCGCGTCCGCGTCGCCCCGTCCCGGCGCGAGGAGCATGTCGCCGCGCACGACGAGGACGAGGTCGCGCGAGCCGGGTGCGGCGACGAGGGTGGTCGGGATGCGGGCGTGCAGGTCGAGGGTCTCGGCGACGGCGAGCGCGGCGAGCAGCTTGGCCGTCGAGGCCGGGACGCGGGGGGTCGTCGCGGCGACCGACCAGAGCTCGGTGCCGGTCAGCCCGTCGCGGATGCTGAGCCCCAGCCCGCCGCGCAGCGCGGGGTCGCCGGACGCCGCCCGGACGGCCCGCTGCAGGCCGGCCGCCGTCGGGACCGGGGCGTCCGAGCCGGTGGCGGTCAGGAGGTCGTCCGTGGCACTCGGCGCCGGCAGGAGCGAGGGCACCCGCGTGCCGTCGGCATCCGTCGGGGCCGTGGCGGTGACCGGCCGGTCGCGGGTGAGGACGCCCGGGACGAGGTCGAACACGTCGGCGGTGACGTAGCCCCCCGCGGCGACGACGGCCACGGCGGCCGCGCCGGCGACCATGACGCGTCTCACCCGTGCTCCCTTCGTCGCCTGGGCCCTCCATGCGCCAGACTGTCGGTCGAGCCTAGGTCACGCCAAAGAGGGAGCCTTTCCACCGTGGAGTTCGACGTCACCATCGAGATCCCCAAGGGTCACCGGAACAAGTACGAGGTCGACCACGAGACCGGGCGCATCCGCCTCGACCGGATGCTCTTCACCGCGATGTCCTACCCGTCCGACTACGGGTACATCGAGGACACCCTCGGCGAGGACGGCGACCCGCTGGACGCCCTCGTCCTCCTCGACGAACCGACCTTCCCGGGTTGCGTCGTGCGGGCCCGTCCGATCGGCATGTTCCACATGCGCGACGAGGCCGGCGGCGACGACAAGATCCTCTGCATCCCGGCCGGCGACCCGCGGCGCGCCCACGTCACCGAGCTCGAGCACGTCAACGAGTTCGAGCGGCTCGAGGTGCAGCACTTCTTCGAGACCTACAAGGACCTCGAGCCCGGCAAGTCCGTCGAGGGAGCCCACTGGGCCGGCCGCGACGAGGCCGAGAAGTGCATCGTCGAGGCGATCGACCGCGCCACCGCCGCCGGGCTGTCGACGGCGCGCTGGCGGATGCCGGTGCAGCACACCCCGCCCGAGGTCGTCGACGCCGTGACCTCGGCCCACACCGCCGACGAGATCGAGGCGGCGGCCGAGAAGGCCCGCTCCGAGCTCGCGACGAAGGACAAGCCGCTCAGCGACGACTGAGCCCTCCGGAGACGACCGAGCCCTCCGGACTCACCAGCCCCAGGTGCCGGCGCCGCCCTTGAACGGGCCGACGACGCGGTGGGTGATCCAGCCGCCGTAGAACCCACCGGCCTGCGACGTGACGACCTCGCCGTCGACGAGGCAGCGCTCCATCGCGCCGGGCATGACGGCCACGTGTCCCGCGAGGGCCTCGAATCCGTGGCGCGGGCGCGGGTAGGTCCAGGCCGCGGACTGCGCCAGCGCGTCGCCCCCCGTGACGTCGAAGTACGCCGCCTCGCCCTTCCACTCGCACACCGAGCTGCCGGCGGTCAGCCGAAGGGCGCCCTCGAGCCAGTCCTCGACGGGCAGGTAGTACGTCGGCGGGTGGCTCGTCTCGAGGACCCGGAGCGTGCGCGTCGAGGCCGCGACCCGCACGCCCCCCAGCCACACCTCGACCGACTCACCGCTCGGGTCGACGGCCGGCGGACGGGGGTAGTCCCACACCGACTCCTGGCCGGGGCCGGCCGGCTCGGGCACGGGGCGCGTCATGGACCCACGGTACGACCGGTGGGGGCCGGACGGCGGTGTGCGGACCCTGCGTTCGACGCGGTGGCCTCACTCACCCGTCGCGCCGTCGACGGCCTCGCGGAGCAGGTCGGCGTGCCCGTTGTGCCGCGCGTACTCCTCGATCATGTGCAGGAGGATCCAGCGCAGGCTGAACGGCCGCCCCTCGCGCCGGTCCGGCTTGACGGACTCCTGGTCGAGGCCGCCCTGCGCGAGGGCCGCATCGATGTCGCGGCGGGCCTGCTCGGTCGCGGCGTCGAGGAGGCGGTGCAGCTCCTCGGGAGTGTCCTCCGCGGCCGAGTGGTGCTCCCAGTCCGGGTCGGCGTCCCAGTCGACGGAGTCCCACGGCTCCCCCATCGGCCGGCCGTGGAGCACCTCGCCGAACCAGCTCGCCTCGTCGAGGGCCACGTGCTTCATCAGCCCGCCGAGGGTGAGGCTCGAGGGCGGGTGCGGCGTCCGCAGCTGCTCGGCGTCGAGGCCCTCGACCTTCATCCGCAGGGTGGCGCGGTGGAAGTCGAGGAAGGCGACGAGGGTCGTGGCCTCGTCGGCGGCGAGGGGCGGGTCGGTGCGCTGGACGGTCATGCCCCGCGACCGTAGTCGCACAGCCGGTGCCCGGCACCCGCCTTTCCCGCCGGACGGGGCACGTCACTACGCTGCGGGGATGGACGTCGCCGCCGTCGCGGTCGCTGCCGCCGCGCTCTTCGCGGCCATCGCTCTCTTCCAGCTGGCGCTGGTCGTCGGGGCGCCCTGGGGAACCGTCGCGTACGGAGGTCGCGTCGCCCTCGACGACGGAAGGCTTCCGTCCACGTACCGCTTCTCCAGCGCCGTTGCGGCCGTCCTGCTGGTGGTCTTCGCCGTGGTGGTCCTCGTCAGGGGAGGGGTCGTGGGGTCGTCGGGCGACGCCGCGGTCGTGAGGGTGACCTCCTGGGTGGTCGTGGGGTTCATGGCCCTCAACACCGCGGCGAACCTCGCGGCCAGGCACTGGGTCGAGCGCTTCGTGCTCGGCGGGACGACCGCCCTGCTGGGCGTTGCGTGTTCGGTCGTGGCCGCCGCCGGGCCGACCTGAGCCGAGCGTCCAGCGCCGCGAGCCGAATCCGCGGCGGTGGTCCAGGGCCCCGGCCCGGCCGTCCGGACGAACGACGAGGACATGCCGTGGACCCCGCCCGGCAGGCGGCATGTCCTCGTCGTTCGACTCGGCGAACCGTCCCCATCCGCCGCGAGCACCGACGGGTGCACCTAGTGGCGGGGGGCCGGTGCGAGGTCGAAGTCGTCGTTGGTCATCTGCAGCAGCGCCCTGCTCACCCCAAGGAAGGCCCGGGGCGTCGCCATCCGGCTGGAACACCGCCCCCGCGTTCATGAGGACGAACCGGCAGGTGACCTCGGGCGTAGTAGCCTGCGGCGCAGGATCGAGGGGAAGGGCTCGGGGGATGGTCTGGAAGGGGCTCACCGGCGCGGCTGCGACCGTCGGCATCGTGCTCGGCGCGCTGGCCAGCGCCGCCGCCCCGGCGCAGGCATGGACCGGGTCGCTGCCGCGGGTGTACGACACGCACGCCACGTTCAGGGCCGCGAGCGTGTGGGTGTACGGCGACAGCATCACCGCGGCGGACTACTTCGAGATGAAGAAGCGGTTCGCCGCGCAGGGCCTCCGCTCGGCCGTGGATGCCCAGCCGGGCATCCCGACCGAGCCGGCCATCGACCGGCTCGAGCAGCGCATCACCTACCTGCGGATGGCCCCGAAGGTGCTCGTCGTCGCGCTTGGCACGAACGATACGGACGACCCGTCGGTGATGCCGGCGCAGATGACGCGCGTCGCGCAGCTGATGCCGTCGTCGACGACCGTCGTGTGGGTCAACGTGTGGAAGTGCCGCTGGCGGCTCTCGAGCAGCTACCAGGCCCGTGACCGCGCTGGCACGTCCGTCGTGAACGAGGAGATCGCGACCTTCGTGGCCGCCCACCCGAACTTCCGGGTCGCGGACTGGTGGACGGCACTGAACCGGAGCAACCCGCGGGTGTACCTCGGCGACGGCGTGCACACGATCGCGTCGTCGGGACGGCCGGCGCGGAACAGCCTCATCGTCCGTACGGTCGTGCAGCCCACGCTCGTCGGCCGGCCGCCCGGGCACGTCTGGCGCGGCTGAACGCACGAGAGCGCCCCCGCCACCTCGAGGTGATCCGTCGACGGCCGACGGGGCCGACGCTGGTCCCTGCACCGGCAGTGCGAGAACCCCTACGAGACCGGCCGGCCCGACAGTCCCCAGTGCCGTCCACCCGATGGCCGCCATGAACACGCCCGCTCCGAGACAGCGGAACGCCCCGCCACCTGTTTCGCAGGTGACGGGGCGTTGCTGCGTGGAGCCGCCTGTCGGAATCGAACCGACGACCTATTCATCACGAGGTACACGAGTCGTGGGGGAACATATGGTTGCATTCCGTTGCAACACAGGCAGATCGCCTGATCACGAAGGCGCATCCCCGACCACCGCGGACCGCAAGAGCGCACTCAAACATGTCGCAAACCTGTCGCTTCCCGTCGCCAGGAGGCTGTGCTCCTGGACCACCGGGCGGTCGCCAGAACTTCGGGCGGATCCAGCGGCCTTCGCGGCAGGGTTACACCTCGCACCACGGGTGCGCTCGTCGCTCCGCTGTGCACCACAACGGTACGCCGGTCTTGATCACCGGAGGCGCAAAGGTCGCCTACGTGCATCATCCAGCCCAGCATCCGATCGGCCGGCGAGCGAAAGGTTCGACGACATGGCACAGCAGGGAAACTCGACCCCCCTTCCGACGTTCGCAGCCGATCCGCTGCTCACTCCCGAGGAGGTCTCCGCCATGCTGGGCGGCATCCCCACCGCAACCCTGAAGCGCTGGCGCAGCCAGCGCTTGGGTCCCGTGGTGATGCATGTCGGTCGCCACGTCCGCTACCGGCGGTCCGCGGTCGAGCTCTGGCTGAGCGAGAAGGACCGTGAAGCGGCGGACTGGATGGTGTCGTAGTAGTGGTGCAGCATCGCATACCCCGAGGCGCCCACGGCCAGATCACGGTTAGACGGCAGCCTGCGGGAACCTGGCTGGCCCGAACCCAGGTGCGAGACATCGATGGCCGAGTCCGTTCGGTCCGCTACTCAGCCGCGACCAAGAGCGCCGCTGCACGTGGACTCGAGGCCACGCTCAGTGGTCGGACCGACCCAAGTGTCACGGGCATCACCGGCAGCACCACCATGGAGGCCCTCGCGAGCAAGTGGCTCCAGCACCGCCGCGACCACGGGCAGGTACGCCAGAAGGGGCCCCTGGCCCCACAGACACTCGCGACCTACCACTCTGAGATCGACAACGTCATCGTCCCCGCGATCGGGCAGGTTCAGATTCGCGAGGCGAACGTGCCCTTCCTCGACCGCTTGTTCGCGGACGTCGAACATGGTCGTAGCCACGGTAGTTACCCTGGCCGGACGGGTGGCCGGTCCACCCGTCAACTGCGCGTGGTTCTGGGTGGAATGCTCGGCCTGGCAGTCGCGCATGGGGCTCTCTCCGCGAATCCGATGCGCGACGCGGCCACATCAGCCCGCACGTTCCGAAGGGAAGTGCAGTTCCTGACGGTGGAGCAGGCCGTGTTGTTGCGAAGGGAGGTTCGCCGGGATTCAATCCGCATCGAGGGACGTCGCATGCCCAACACGGATCTTGAGCAGCTGATCGATCTTCTTCTCGGGACCGGCTGCCGCGAAGGAGAGGCGCTCGCGATTCGGCCTAGGGATCTCGAGGATCTCGACGGGGTCACGCCCACACTGCATGTTTGTGGCACGTTGGTCGAACCCCGCCGAGGCTACGTGGAGAAGTTGCACCGGCAGGACACGACGAAGACCCGACAGGACCGCCGGTTGATCCTCCCCACTGCCGTGGTGGAGATGCTTCAGGAGCGGATGGAGCGGCGCCCGCCGCCCAGCGCCGACGCGCCCATCTTCGCTACTGGAAAGGGAAACTGGATCGCTCCGTCGAACATGCGCACCCGGCTCCGCAGCGCCATCGCACGTGCCACGGAACGCGGCCCACGTGAAGCCCGGGAGGTGCAGGGGGTCACTCTGCACACCCTGCGTCGAACCGTCGGGACGCTACTGACGCACGAGATTTCGCTCGACGCGGCTCGCGACCAGCTCGGACACCGCGATCCGTCCGTCACTTACCAGCACTACGTCGGCAGGCGTGCGACGGCGCCCGATGTGAGATCCACGCTGGATAAGCTTCTCGTGCCACTTCCGGACCACCTCGAGGCGTAACGCCGAGCCGTCGACCGCGAGCACAGGCCGTGGTCGGGGATCCGCCTCCGGCGATTTCCGACACCTCTTCAGCGCTCGCAGCCGATCGCGGGAGCTGCGTTACCTGTCGGGGGCAAGGCACGGTCCTGGTGTTGGCGTCCGCTGGTGATGGCGGGCTGGCCGGCGGTCATGGTGCCGCGGGGTTCATGTAGTGCGCTGGTGGCCGAGTCGACCACCCGGGCCGCGAGGATGACGCGGTCGGTGTGGGCGAAGAGCTCGGCGCGTAGCGGTTGTGGGAGAGCGACTTCGCGGTGGTTCGCGATGTCGGCGGGGTTGACCCAGGGGGTGTCTGGGTCGGGTCCGAGGAGCTCGGTGGCGATCGAGTGCACGCCTCGCGCGTTGCCGACGAGCCCTGGGTCTTGGAGGGTGTCGCGGACGGCTTGGGCGAGGTCGCCGGATGCGGCGACGGAGTGGTGCAGGATCCGCGTGACTGCCGTGAGGTCGCTGCGGGCGGCCATGGCGTGTGGGGTGGCCAGCCCGTTGTGCTGGTGGGTGATCTCACGCAGGGCGGCACCGAGTTCGTTGCCGGCGTGGATGAGCTGGGGGTCGCGGCGTCGGTCCTGTCCGAGCATCTGGTGCAGCTCCTTGTCGAGGCGGGCCCAGCTGCGTTCGAGACGGGTGGTGGCGGGTTCGATCCGCTGCTCGTGGGTGCGGTGGTCAAGGGCACCGGTCCGGGCGGCGGCGGCGTCGACGATCTTGGCGGCGACGACGATGCCAGCTTGGCCGCGCACCACGGTGGCGAGGTTGGCCATGCTCGGCTGGTGGGCCAGGACTCGATGCGCGGCCAGGTCCCACCGAGCGCAAGCGACCTCGAGTCTCGCGGTCACGGGCCGGTCCCGGTGTTCGCCCTCGACCACGGTCGGCCACCGGTTCTCCAGATAGCCGCCGGCGAGGCGCTCGATGAGGGTGGCGCGGTCACGGGTGGCGCGGGCACGTACGAGGGAGTCCCCGGCGGGGATGGTCCGTCCGGCCTCCAATCGGCGCTGTAGGTCGCGAACATGGTGTCCCAGGGAGAGAGCGACCGCGTGGGAGGCGGCGTAGATCGTGTGCATGAGCCGGGTCCGCGCGGCCGCCGCGTCGGCCGCCCCCTCGGGCGTCAGGGGTGGGACCCGCAGCCGCCGCTCCTGGACGAGCATCGCGGCGTGGCGGATGGAGTCGGCGACGGACTGCAGCAGTGGGTCGCTCGGGCCGGCGCCGGGCCATGCCGCGCCCGGGCCGGTGGTGCGTGCTGGTCTGGTGATGCGGTCCATGACCGGGTCGCGGTCCTGATCGGGGATGGCCTCCCACAGTTGCGATGCGGCGTCGAGAAGGGACCCCCAGGCGCGTACCCGTGCTTTGGCCTGGTCCGGGTCGGGATCCCACAGGGCGGCTCTCGCGGTGACGTCCGCGTCCCGCAGGAGCTCGCCGACGCTGCGTGCGTCACCGGGCAGTGGTCGCGCGGGCGCGGTCACTGCTCGACCTCGCTGGCGAGGGCGGTCAGCTCGGCGATGACGACCTGCGCGGGGGCGGGTACCTGGTCGATCGGTATGGCCAGCGCGGCCTCGTGCGCGGCCTGCACTATCGCCACGAATCCCAGCTCAAGCAGGTGGTCCGGCAGGACGACCTGGTTGAGCGTCAGGTCGTGCTCGGGTGGCAGCAGCTGCACGGCAGCGGCGGCGACCAGATCGGCCCACCAAGCCGTCGAGTGCAGGGCCGGGTCGATCTCGGCCGCCTCGACGCCGATGTCGGCGGCTCTGTTCAGGAGGGCGACCACCTCCCCCCACGACTGCATCCACGTGCCGGTCGAGCTGTGAGCCTGCATGTCCTGCTCCTTCTTCTCTGACCCCTCCATCACGCCCTGCCAGATCCGGTCGTCCACCGGCGCGGTCGCGATCTGTGGACAACCGGGTGTGGTGTCGGTGCCCGTGTGGACACTGGGATTCACACAGCCCGCAAGCAGGACCTGGACGCGCGGGGGTCACCATCCGCCGGTGATGCTTCTTCTCGGGCTAGGCTGAATGGATCCAGTGAGGAGGTGGGGCGTCGTGCCGCGATGGGTGTTGAAGGCGTTGGCGGTCGGCCCTGGCCTGCTGGTCAGCACCGTGCTGACCTGGATGGTCGGCGCCCTGCTGCCGCCCGCGGCGGGGTTGACGCTCTTCGTCGGAGGGCTCGCGACGATGGGGCTGCTGCTGCGCGGCCGCGGCGAGTCCGCAGTCGCTCGAGTCTTGTACCGGGCTCACCCGTTGACCCAGTCCGAGCGCGCGACGATCGCCCCAGCTGTGACGCTGCTGTGCCGCAACGCCCTTGGCCCGCCCCGGGTGCGCTTGTGGATCTGCAGCGGCGACACCCATATCGCCGCGCAACCGGCGGGCCGCCACACTGTGCTCATCGCCCAAGGGGTGCTGGACGCGGTCGAAGACGGCAGCCTGACCCAAGGCCAGGCCGTCGCCATCATCGGACACCCCGCCGCCTTAGTGCGTGACGGATGGACTCGCAACGACCTGGTCATCACGTTCTGGTCCCTGCCATGGCTGGCCCTCAAAGCCCTGGCCGGCGGAATAGCCCAGGGGTTCGGTCGACTGCCGTTCGTCGCTCTCGGATGGCGGCTGCGGCTCGTGGTCGCCGCCGTCGCCGTCGTCCAGGCAGTTCAACAAGGCGTGCCGTGGATGGCAGTCTTCCTGGCAGCTCTTGCGGCGCTCACGTACCTAATCCCCATGTGGGAACGGCGATGGCAGACAGTCGAACTGCTAGCCGGAGACCGCACCCTGGTCGAGGCCGACCTCGGTGCAGAGTGGGCGAGCGTGCCCAACACGCAAGCACCGAACCCACTGACACGGCGACGGTCGTCCGCCCTGACCACGCGACAGCCTCATCCGTTGCGACTCGTCGCGGTCAGACCCCATTCTTAGGATCTCCGCAACGCGCCCGAGCCGGTCAGTAGGTCACTCGCGGCGAAAGGCAGCAGAGCGCCCCGACGCGCCTGCGCGCGGTCATGAGGAGCCGGACGGCGGTTGCACTGTGCACTCGGGGTCTTCTGGAGGCTTGATGCACATGACCAGACCGACCGGAATGGCCAGCTGCCCGGAAGTGCCGTCGCTGACATAGGTCACTGACAGGCCCTCCGCTTTGGTCGTGGCCGTGCCGTCGCTGTGCAGCCTGACGATGAGCTCGTCACCGGCCGCTGGTGCCGAACCGCACACGGCCGTGACCGTCGCCGCCCCTGGGTCCAGGCCTTCCGAAACGAAGGTGTCCACGGAACTGCCCAGCATCGAGGCTCCCGTACCGGCAGGGTTGGGGCGCAGGGCGAAGCCGGTGACCTCGAGGTCACCACCAAGAGCCTGAACCTTGGTCACCCGCACTGCGCCCGGCCGGTCCAGGCACACGACCATCGAGCCGAGCAGCCAATCTCGGTGCTGGCGGGCCTGGAGGCTGTCCCCGGTCCAGTGAGTCCCTTGCGGCAACACCAGATGTGGACCGGTCGGCGGGGGCGCCGCGCAGCCTGCCACCGCAAGCAAGGGGACGAGAAGCGCGCCCAACGGTCGCAACCGGTCAGGTTGCGTTCGGTCAGGACAGGGCACTGGCCTGCATGTTCCACTTGAGGTTATGCATGAGCGACTCCTGCTCGCTCGCACTCGCTGTTCGGCCTACCCGACCAGCGCCATTGAACAGCAAGGTAACGCGCCCGCACAGGACCTCCAACGAAGTCGGGACGCGGTCGACTGGCGGCGATATGACGCACGCGGGTCGTGGTTCGAGGGTGGTGTACGCCTGGCAAGGAATCACGTGAGCACACCTGTGGTTGCCCCTTCAACCAGTTGTGCAAACTTGAGGAGTTGCTATGGCCACCATCGTCGTCGTTGGAGGCACCGGTTACACCGGCGGGAACATCGTCCGCGAGGCTGCCGGTCGCGGACATGCGGTCGTCTCGATCAGCCGAACCGAGCCGTCGGAACCGTTGGAGGGGGTGCGCTACGAGCTGGGGGACGTCGGGGAGGTCGCGGCACGGGTGGTTCCGGGCGCGGACGTGGTGGTGGCCTGCCTCTCGCCGCGCAGGGAGATGGTCGGGCGCTTGGTGGACGTGTACCGAGAGCTGGCACGTCTGTCGGCCGAGGCGGGCGCACGGTATCTGCAGGTGGGCGGCTTCAGCTCGCTGCGCCCGGCGCCCGGCGCGCCCCGCTTCGTCGAGGGTGAGGTGCCAGAGGAGTTCCGTCAGGAAGCGTTCGAAGGTGAGGCGACCCGGGCGATGCTGGTCGACGACGCGCCTGCGGACCTGGACTGGGTGTTCATCAGCCCGGCCGGCAGCTATGGCGCCTTCGCTCCGGGTGATCACCAAGGGCACTACCGGGTTGGGGGCGAGGTGGCCCTGTTCGACGCGGAAGGGAACTCGAGCATCTCCGGGACGGACTTCGCGGTCGCCGTTGTGGACGAGATCGACACGCCGGCTCACCGCCGCGCTCACATCGGTATCGCTTCCTAACACCCGGCCCAGGTACGTCGGTCTTCTGCTCGGCTGACTGACGGTACGTCGGGTAGTCGAGCAGCAGGATCTGACATCGGATAGGCCATGGCACCCGCGGTCGACCACTTTGCCGAAACGCGGCGGTGTGACGCGGCCGGCTGGCACTCGACGTCGGGCAGGGCCACAGGGCGCCGCGGCGCATACCTTCGGCGAACCGCAGCTGGCAGTCCGTGTGGTTCTCAGCGCCGGAGGCTAAACGCCCTGCCTAGCCGCTCGAGTAGTGGCGTCCTCGAGGGCTGATCCGCCGCGGCTGCGTGCTTCCGCCCGGATCCTTTCCCGGTGATGGCGGGGACGTTGATCCCGTCGCGCGAGTTGGCGGTCACCGGAGCACTGATGCCGTCCTTGCTGTTCGCGGTCACTGACTGCACGGCCTTCCACAGCTCCGACCCGTATCCGTCGTCCGGCATGTCAGCCCTCCCAACCGCTCGACGATCCGAACGTCCTTGGATTCACGGTACTGCCGCCTCCATGCGCGGTGCGACCCTCGGACGAGGTCCGGTCGCGATCCAGCGCTACCGAAACCTCTGACGGTGAGGCGCATCAGGAAACCCACGTGGTAGCCCCAACATCACCACCACCACGGCACGGTCCGCTCGCGGCTGCTTGACGATTGTCGGTAGGGCCGGTGTCTGGCCAGACTCGGTCCA
>NZ_DAOLAC010000045.1:0-27835 GCF_035325325.1 Phycicoccus sp.
CGGGCGGGTCATGGTGATCTGCGAGAACCTGCGCCACAAGCAGCGCCAGGGCTGACGCGAGTCAGACGCACCACCGCCCCTCGCGGGGCCGCACGGGTCACCGGATCCGAGCAGACGCAGAACGACAGAAGCACGCAGCACCCGACCCCCGACGGGCCACCTGGCAGCAGGTGGGCGCGGGACGTCACCCCCGGCCCGGAGGCCGGGGACCGGACCAGGATGGGCCGGACCGGTGTTGCTCCAGACCTCCGGACACCACGAGAAGGAACCATCCCCACATGGCACGTCTGATGGGCGTCGACCTCCCGCGCGACAAGCGCACCGAGGTCGCACTGACCTACATCTTCGGAGTCGGCAAGACCAGCGCGAAGAAGGCGCTCGAGGCCACCGGGGTCTCCCCGGACACCCGGGTCAAGGACCTCGGTGACGACGACCTCGTCAAGCTGCGCGACTGGATCGAGGACAACCTGCGGGTCGAGGGTGACCTCCGCCGCGAGGTCGCGTCCGACATCCGCCGCAAGGTCGAGATCGGGTCGTACGAGGGTCTGCGCCACCGCCGTGGCCTGCCCGTGCGCGGCCAGCGGACCAAGACCAACGCGCGCACCCGCAAGGGCCCCAAGCGCACCGTGGCCGGCAAGAAGAAGGCCGGTAAGTGACCCGCGGCTGACGCCGGTCACCCCACCGCTTCCGAAGACTTCGTAGGAGAACACGCATATGCCTCCCAAGGGACGCAACACCGGCGCCAAGAAGGTGCGCCGCAAGGAGAAGAAGAACGTCGCCGTGGGCCAGGCCCACATCAAGAGCACGTTCAACAACACGATCATCTCGATCACCGACCCCACGGGTGCCGTCATCAGCTGGGCCTCGGCCGGGCAGGTCGGCTTCAAGGGGTCGCGCAAGTCCACGCCGTTCGCCGCGCAGACCGCCGCCGAGGCCGCCGCGCGCCGTGCCATGGAGCACGGGATGCGCAAGGTGGACGTCTTCGTCAAGGGCCCGGGCTCCGGTCGTGAGACCGCGATCCGCTCCCTGACCGCTGCCGGCCTCGAGGTCGGCTCGATCCAGGACGTCACCCCCCAGCCGCACAACGGCGTCCGTCCGCCCAAGCGCCGCCGCGTCTGAGCGACCGACAGACTTCGCGAAAGGTAGTTACGAGACATGGCCCGTTACACCGGACCCATCACGAAGAAGTCGCGTCGCCTCAAGACCGACCTCGTCGGTGGCGACAAGAACTTCGACCTCCGCCCGTTCCCGCCCGGCCAGCACGGCCGTCGCCGGATCCAGGAGAAGGAGTACCTGACCCAGCTGCAGGAGAAGCAGAAGGCCCGCTTCACCTACGGCGTCATGGAGAAGCAGTTCCGTCGGTACTACAAGGAGGCGGCCAACCGCCCCGGCAAGACCGGCGAGAACATCCTGACGATCCTCGAGTCCCGGCTCGACAACGTCGTCTACCGCGCCGGCCTCGCCCGCACGCGTCGCCAGGCCCGTCAGCTCGTGAGCCACGGCCACTTCGAGGTCAACGGCGTGCGCGTCGACGTGCCGAGCTACCGCGTCGAGCAGTTCGACATTATCACCGTGCGCAAGCAGTCGGTCGAGTCGTTCCCGATGCAGCTCGCCCGCGAGACCTTCGGCGACCGACCGATCCCCGCGTGGCTGCAGGTCGTGCCCGGCACGCTGCAGATCCTCGTCCACCAGCTGCCGTCGCGTGAGCAGATCGACACGGTCCTCACCGAGCAGCTGATCGTCGAGTTCTACTCGAAGAACTGAGCTGACGTCCGCGGCGCGCGGGCCCTCCTCCGGGAGCGTCCGGCGCCGCGGACGAGGCCTGTCCCGCGGACCGATGCGGGGCAGGGGCCGGGATGGTGCCCGGCGTTCACGAGGCGTCATATGGCGGTCGCCCGTGGGAAGGAAGAACCACCGTGCTCATCGCACAGCGTCCCGTCCTCTCCGAGGACGTCGTCTCCGAGTACCGGAGCCGTTTCGTCATCGAGCCCCTGGAGCCGGGCTTCGGCTACACGCTCGGCAACTCCCTCCGCCGCACCCTGCTCTCGAGCATCCCGGGTGCCGCGGTCACGAGCATCCGCATCGACGGCGTGCTCCACGAGTTCTCGACGATCCCGGGCGTCAAGGAGGACGTCACCGAGATCATCCTCAACATCAAGAGCCTCGTCGTCTCCTCCGAGCACGACGAGCCGGTCGTCATGTACCTGCGCAAGCAGGGTGCGGGCGCCGTCACCGCCGCGGACATCGCGCCGCCGGCCGGTGTCGAGGTGCACAACCCGGACCTGCACATCGCGACGCTCAACGACAAGGGCACCGTCGAGATGGAGCTGACCGTCGAGCGCGGTCGCGGCTACGTCTCCGCGGTCCAGAACAAGGCCGGCGACCAGGAGATCGGCCGCATCCCGGTCGACTCGATCTACAGCCCGGTCCTCGCCGTCACCTACAAGGTCGAGGCGACCCGTGTCGAGCAGCGCACCGACTTCGACCGCCTCGTGGTCGACGTCGAGACCAAGACCTCGATGGCCCCGCGCGACGCGCTCGCCTCCGCCGGCAAGACGCTCGTCGAGCTCTTCGGCCTGGCCCGCGAGCTCAACGTCGAGGCCGAGGGCATCGACATGGGCCCGTCGCCGACCGACGCCGCGCTCGCCGCCGACCTGGCGCTCCCGATCGAGGACCTCGACCTCACCGTCCGGTCCTACAACTGCCTCAAGCGCGAGGGCATCCACACCGTGGGTGAGCTCGTCGGGCGCAGCGAGGCCGACCTGCTCGACATCCGCAACTTCGGTGCGAAGTCGATCGACGAGGTCAAGGCCAAGCTCGCCGGCATGGGCCTGGCGCTCAAGGACAGCCCGCCCGGGTTCGACCCGAGCATGATCGCCGACCGCTACGACGACTTCACCTTCGGTGAGGGCGAGGACGACTCGGCGTTCGCCGAGGACGAGCAGCTCTGACCGCCGCCTCCGGCACGTAACCAAGGAGAACACCAATGCCTACCCCCACCAAGGGTCCCCGCCTCGGAGGCGGCCCGGCTCACGAGCGGCTGATCCTCGCGAACCTCGCGACCTCGCTCTTCGAGCACGACCGGATCACGACGACGGAGGCCAAGGCCAAGCGCCTGCGCCCGCTC
Source organism: Phycicoccus sp. (assembly GCF_035325325.1). Taxonomy (NCBI): domain Bacteria; kingdom Bacillati; phylum Actinomycetota; class Actinomycetes; order Micrococcales; family Intrasporangiaceae; genus Phycicoccus; species Phycicoccus sp. Next base: position 3,128 of record NZ_DAOLAC010000045.1, read on the forward strand.
GCCGAGCGCCTCGTGACCTTCGCCAAGCGCGGCGACCTCTCGGCCCGCCGCCGGGTGATGACGGTCGTGCGCGACAAGGGCGTCGTCCACCGCCTCTTCGTCGAGATCGCGCCCGACATGGCCGAGCGCAACGGCGGCTACACCCGCATCACGAAGATCGGTCCGCGCAAGGGCGACAACGCCCCGATGGCCGTCATCGAGCTGGTCCGCGAGCCGGTCGCCAAGAAGGCCACCGTCAAGGAGGCCGAGGCCGCCACCAAGCGGGCGGCCAAGGACGCGAAGAAGGCGGAGCCGAAGGTCGAGGCGCCGGTCGAGGAGGCCGAGACCACCGAGGACACCGAGGCCACCGAGGTCGCCGCCGTCGAGCTCCCCGAGGGCGCGGTCGCCGCGACCGAGGACGGGTCGGCGCCCGAGGGCTACACCGTCAAGGGCAACGCCGACTCCGGCAAGTACCACGTCGAGGGTTCGCAGTGGTACGACCAGACGGTCGCCGAGTTCTGGTTCAAGGACGCCGAGGCCGCCGAGGCCGCCGGCTTCGAGCCGGCCGGTGGCGCCGCGAAGCAGCAGGAGCAGGACGAGGCCTGAGCCACGTCCCGCCGCACCGACGAGGGCCGTCTCCCACCCGGGAGGCGGCCCTCGTCGCGTCCGGGCGGCCCCTACGCTGGGGCGGTGACCCTGCGGATCCGGATCGACCTCGGCTACGACGGCACCGGCTTCTCCGGATGGGCCGCCCAGCCGGGGCTGCGGACCGTCGAGGGGGTTCTCTCCGAGGCCCTGAGCACCGTGCTGCGCGCTCCGGAGCCGGTGCGGCTCACCGTGGCCGGGCGGACCGACGCGGGGGTGCACGCCCGCGGCCAGGTGGTGCACGCCGACGTCGACGACAGCGCGTTCGCCCGGCTGCCGGGGCGTTCGGACCGCTCGCCGGAGGCGGCCGCCGTGGCCCGGCTGTCCGGGGTGCTGCCCGCCGACGTCGTCGTGCGGCGGGTCACCCTCGCGCCGCCGGGCTTCGACGCCCGCTTCTCCGCGCTGCGTCGGCGCTACCGCTACCGGGTCTGCGACGACCCCGGCGCGGCCGACCCCCTGCGCCGCCACGACACGGTGCTCGTCCGCGACCGGCTCGACGTCGCGGCGATGGACGAGTCGGCCCGGGGCCTCGTCGGGCTGCACGACTTCGCCGCGTTCTGCAAGCGGCGCGAGGGGGCGACGACGGTGCGTACCCTCCTCGAGTACGCGTGGCGCCGTGGCGACGACGGTGTCCTCGAGGCGACCGTCGTGGCCGACGCGTTCTGTCACTCGATGGTCCGCGCCCTCGTCGGGGCCGTCGTGCCGGTCGGGGAGGGCCGGCATCCGGCGGGCTGGCCGGCCGAGGTGCTCGCCGGCCGCACCCGGGACCCGCGGGTCAAGGTCATGCCGGCGCACGGCCTGAGCCTCGAGGAGGTCGTCTACCCCCCGGAGGGCGAGCTCGCCGCCCGCGCGGAGCAGGCCCGGGCGACGCGCACGCTCGACCGCTGAGCCCGCAGGGGTGAGGATGGGGCGATGGCCCACCCGCCCCGCTTCGAGGACGACGACCCGCTGCTGGGCCGGCTGCGGGAGGTCGCGCTCTCGCTCCCGGGCGCCGACGAGAAGGTCAGCCACGGGCGGCCGACCTTCTTCACCCGCAAGGTGTTCGCGATCTTCGGCGGCGTCGTCAAGGGTGACCACGGCTCGGACGCGCTGCGGCAGTCGCTCGTCTTCCTGCCGGACCCCGCCGAGCGGCCGGCCCTCCTCGAGGACCCGCGCGTCGTCGTGCCGGGGTACGAGGGGGCCTACGGGTGGCTGGCCCTCGACCTGCGCACGGACCCGGACTGGGTGGAGGTGGCCGAGCTCGTCGAGACCTCGTACCGGCTCACCGCCCCGGCCCGGATGGTGGCCGCGCTCGACGCCGGGTCCCGGCGGGTCTGAGCTCGACGACCATCGCGACTCATTGCCCAGAAACCACCTCGGGGATCCCCGACCGGCCCACTCGAGGTGGGTTCTGGGCAATAAGTCGGGTGAACCGGGGGCGGGGCGTCGGGGAGGATGGTGGCTCGTGGGACACCTCGACGTCGGCGCCGTGGACTTCTCGCTGCCGGACGGCCGTCCGCTGCTGCGCGAGGTGACCTTCCGTGTCGGCGAGGGTGCCAAGGTGGCGCTCATCGGGCCGAACGGGACGGGCAAGACGACCCTGCTGCGCATCCTCGCCGGCGACCTGCCCGCGCAGGACGGCGCCGTGACCCGCAGCGGTGGGCTCGGCGTCATGCGCCAGTTCATCGGCAAGGTCCGCGACGACACCTCGGTCCGCGACCTGCTCGTCTCGGTCGCCCCCGAACCCGTCCGTCGCGCCGCCGCCGACGTCGACCGCACGGAGCTCGCGATGATGGAGCGCGAGTCGGAGCAGGACCAGCTCGACTACGCGCAGGCGCTCGCCGACTGGGGCGACGTCGGCGGCTACGAGTGGGAGACCCTCTGGGACGTCTGCACCGTCGCGGCGCTCGGCGTCCCGTTCGAGCGGGCCCAGTGGCGCCAGGTCTCCACCCTCTCCGGCGGCGAGCAGAAACGGCTCGTCCTCGAGGCGCTGCTGCGCGGCCCCGAGGAGGTGCTGCTCCTCGACGAGCCGGACAACTACCTCGACGTCCCGGCCAAGCGCTGGCTCGAGGAGCGGCTCGTCGAGTCGCCGAAGACCGTCCTGTTCGTCAGCCACGACCGCGAGCTGCTCGACCGGGTCGCCACCCGCATCGCCACCCTCGAGCCCGGCCGGGGCGGCAACACCGTGTGGGTGCACCCCGGCCGCTTCTCGACCTACGAGCAGGCGCGCGAGGACCGCAACGCGCGCCTCGAGGAGCTGCGGCGGCGCTGGGACGAGGAGCACGCCAAGCTCAAGGCCCTCGTCGTCATGTACCGGCAGAAGGCGGCCTACAACTCCGACATGGCCCCGAAGCTGCAGGCCGCCGAGACCCGGCTGCGGCGCTTCGAGGACGCCGGGCCGCCCGAGGCGGTGCCGCTGCGGCAGAAGGTGTCGATGCGGCTCACCGGCGGGCGGACGGCCAAGCGGGCCGTCGTCGCGACCGACCTCGAGCTGCGGGTGGACGGCCGGCGGCTCGTCGCACCGTTCTCGACCGAGCTGTGGTTCGGCGAGCGGGTCGGGGTGCTCGGCAGCAACGGCTCGGGCAAGTCGCACTTCCTCCGGCTGCTCGCCGCCGGCGGCAGCGACCCGGACCGCGAGCACGAGCCGGTCGGCGAGATCCGCCCGCAGCCGGTCGAGCACGCCGGGCGGGTTGTCCTCGGCTCCCGGGTGCGGCCGGGCTGGTTCGCGCAGACTCACGACCACGTCGCGCTGCACGGTCGCACGCTGCTCGAGATCCTCCACCGCGGTGACGAGCACCGGGCCGGGATGCCGCGCGACCTCGCCGCCCGGGCGCTCGACCGCTACGGGCTGGCCCGGGCCGCGGAGCAGACCTTCGACTCGCTCTCCGGCGGCCAGCAGGCGCGGCTGCAGATCCTCCTCCTCGAGCTCTCCGGGGCGACCCTGCTGCTCCTCGACGAGCCGACCGACAACCTCGACCTGCACTCGGCCGAGTCGCTCGAGGACGCGCTGGCCGCGTTCGAGGGCACCGTGGTCGCGGTGACCCACGACCGGTGGTTCGCCCGTGGCCTCGACCGCTTTCTCGTGTTCCGGGCGGACGGTACGGTGGCGGCGACCGACGAACCGGTCTGGGACGAGGGCCGGGTCCGCCGGCCGCGATGAAGGACGACGACATGGCACCCTCCACTCCCGCCGAGCGGCACCGCGAGGTCGCGGCGGTCTTCGCCGACCGGGTGCGCGGCACCACGGACTGGGGCGTCCCCGCGCCGGTCGAGGGCTGGGACGCCCGCGGCGTCGTCGACCACCTCACGTCGTGGTTCCCGGCCTTCCTCGCCGGGTCCGGGGTCGACTTCCCGGCCCTGCCCCGGGCCGCCGAGGACCCGGTGGCGGCGTGGGAGGCCCAGACGGCCGCCGTGCAGGCGCTGCTCGACGACCCCGCGGTCGCCGACGCGCCGATCGACAACCCGCACATCGGCTCGATGACCCTCGCGCAGGCGACCGACATGATCTACACGACCGACGTCTTCCTCCACACCTGGGACCTCGCCCGGGCCACCGGGCAGGACGACCGGATGGACCCGCAGGTCTGCGCCGGCCTCGTCGAGGGGATGGCCGGGGTCGAGGAGTCGATGCGCTCGTCGGGCCAGTACGGCCCGCGGGTGCCGGTGCCGGACGACGCCGACCCGCAGACCCGGCTGCTCGGGTTCATCGGGCGCGACCCCTGGTGGCAGCCGCCCGGGACCTGACGAGGCCGCAGGGTAAAGACATCGTCAGTTCCGTGCCCCGCCCCTTCATGTAAGGCGTTTACGCATCTAGGTTCCTCCCCGAGACCCCGCGTCGGACGCGACCCGTCCGCCACCCCGAGGAGCACCGATGCCCCGAGCCAGCCGCCGCCTGTCCGCCGTCGTCGCCGCGACCGTCCTGCTCGGGGGTCCGGGGCTGCTCGCCGCGCTCCCCGCGGGTGCGGCGGACCGTTCGGTCGCCCTCGTCGGCGACCTCCAGAGCGAGGTCGGGTGCCCCGAGGACTGGATGCCCTCGTGCACGCAGAGCGAGCTCGTGCGCGAGGGCACCACGGACCGCTGGAGCGCGACGTTCACGGTGCCGAAGGGGACCTGGCAGTACAAGGTCGCCGTGAACGACGGCTGGGACGAGAACTACGGGGCCGGGGGTGCGCCGAACGGCGGGAACTTCACCCTCGTCCTCCAGGGGACGGCGCGGCTGAGGTTCACCTACGACGACGCCACGCACCTGACGACGTACACCCCCGTCGACCTCGCCGGGGGAGCGACCCGGGCCGACCGCTCGCTGGCCAAGGACTCGCTGCGCTCCAGCCTCACCCGCGAGCGGTTCTACTTCGTCATGGCCGACCGCTTCGCCAACGGGTCGACCGCCAACGACCGGGGCGGCCTCACCGGCGGACCCCTGACGACGGGCTTCGACCCGACGAACAAGGGCTTCTACCACGGCGGCGACCTCAAGGGCCTGACCCAGAAGCTCGACTACATCAAGGGCATGGGGACGACGGCGATCTGGCTGACGCCGAGCTTCAAGAACAAGCCGGTCCAGGGGGCGCCCGGCCAGGAGAGCGCCGGGTACCACGGCTACTGGATCACCGACTTCACCTCCATCGACCCGCACCTCGGCACCAACGCCGAGATGAAGGCGCTCATCGCGGCCGCGCACAAGAAGGGGATGAAGGTCTTCTTCGACATCATCACCAACCACACCGCGGACGTCATCGACTACCGCGAGGGTCAGTACACCTACCGGACCAAGAAGGCCTTCCCGTACGAGGACGCGAGCGGCACGGCCTTCGACGACCGCGACTACGTCAACCAGCCCTTCCCCGCGATGGACCCCGCGACCTCGTTCCCCTACACCCCGTTCCTCCACCCCGGCGACGAAGACGCGAAGACCCCGGCCTGGCTCAACGACGTGACGATGTACCACAACCGCGGTGACTCGACCTTCGCCGGCGAGTCCTCGACCTACGGCGACTTCGCCGGCCTCGACGACCTGTTCACCGAGCGCCCCGAGGTCGTCGAGGGCATGGGCGACATCTACAAGACGTGGGTCGACTTCGGCATCGACGGCTTCCGGATCGACACCGTCAAGCACGTCAACCTCGAGTTCTGGCAGAAGTTCATCCCGGACATCCTCGGTGAGGCCAGGAAGATCCGGAACGACGACTTCTTCGCCTTCGGCGAGGTCTACGACGGCAACCCCGCCGTCATGTCGCAGTACACGACGGCCGGCAAGCTCCAGGCCACGCTCGACTTCGGCTTCCAGCAGCAGGGCGTCGACTTCGCGAAGGGCAACCCGGCCAAGGTCCTCGCGGACTTCTTCGCCAAGGACGACTACTACACCGACGCCGACAGCAACGCCTACCAGCTGCCGACCTTCCTCGGGAACCACGACATGGGGCGGGCGTCGATGTTCCTCAAGCCCGCCTCGGCGAACGACGCGCAGCTGCTCCAGCGGGTGCTCTTCGCCGACGCCCTGATGTACACGGTCCGTGGCAACCCGGTGACGTACTACGGCGACGAGCAGGGCTTCATCAGCACCGGTGGCGACCAGCTGGCCCGCGAGGACATGTTCGCGAGCAAGGTGCAGGTCTACAACGACGAGCCGGTCCTCGCCGGCCCGTCGGGCTCGCGCGACCGGTACTCGACGCGGCACCCCATCTACCGGCGGCTGGCCGAGCTGGCCCGGCTGCGCGCCGCCAACCCGGCCCTCGCCGACGGCGCGCAGGTGGCCCGGTACGCGGACGACCAGGCCGGCATCGTCGCCTTCTCCCGGATCGGCTCGGCCGGCCGCGGTGACGACCACCGTGGCGGCCGTGGCCACGACGACCACGGTGACCACGGCGCGAACGCCCTGCGCGAGTACGTCGTCGTCGCGAACAACGCGACGTCCGCGAAGTCGGCGACCTTCGACACCTCGACCAGCCGCAGCCGCCTCGAGCCGCTGTTCGGCACCCGGAACACGCTGCGCACCGGCGCCGACGGCCGGGTGACGGTCACCGTGCCGCCGCTGACCGTCGCGGTGTGGAAGGCGTCCTCGACCGTCGACACGCACGTCGCGGCCCCGAGCGTCACGGTCTCGCTCGACGGCGCCGGCGTGTACGGGCGGGCCGAGGTCGGCGCCACCGTGTCGAGCGACACCTTCACCCAGGCGACCTTCTACGTCCGGCCGGTCGGCACGAAGGCCTGGCGGCTCCTCGGCACCGACGACAACGCGCCCTTCCGCGTCTTCGACGACGTGAGCGGCATCCCGGTCGGGACCCCGCTGGAGTACCGGGCGGTCGTCCGCGACGCCGGCGGCCGGGTCGCCGCCGACAGCGGGTGGGCGGTGACGACCGAGCCGCCGTCGGCGACGGTCCCGCAGAACGGGGACCGGCCGGCGGGCCAGCCGGGGTCGGTGACGATCGCGGGCACGCTCGACACCGAGCTCGGCTGCACCGAGGACTGGATGCCGAGCTGCACCGCGGCGCAGATGACCTTCGACCCCGAGTCCGGCATCTGGAAGAAGACGGCCACCCTGCCGCCGGGGCCGTACTCGTACAAGGCCGCGCTCGACGGGTCGTGGACGGAGAACTACGGGGCCGGTGGCATTCGCGACGGCGCGAACATCGACGTCGAGACGCTCGACGGGACGGTCACGTTCTACTACGACCCGGCGACGCACTGGGTCACCTCGGACGAGCAGAACCCGGTGCTCGTGGCGGCCGGCGACTTCCAGTCCGAGCTCGGGTGCGCGGCCGACTGGTCGGCTACCTGCATGCGGCCTTGGCTCCAGGACCCGGACGGCGACGGCACCTACGCGCTCGTCCTCACCGGCATCCCGGCCGGGACGTGGCAGTTCAAGGTCGCCCAGAACCTCTCGTGGGACGTCAACTACGGCGACGGCGGGGTCCCGAACGGCGCGAACATGACGTTCACCGTGCCGGTCGACGGGGCGCGCACGACCTTCCTCTACGACTCGACGACGCACGAGACGACGGTGACCTCGGAGGCGCCCTGACCACCGGCGCCTCCGGGCTCACCGCCCGCGGGCTCACCGCCCGATCGTCACGTCCCGCCCGTCGAGCCGGACGGCGAACCCGGCGCCCCCGACGCCGACCTCGCGCAGGGTCATCCCGTCGGGGACACCCGGTACCGCCGTCCGGATGGTGACGAGCCGGCGCGCGGCCTCGCTCAGCGCGGCGTCGACCGGGCCCGGGGCCCCGATGTCGAGGGTGTCCGGCTCGAGGAGGAGCAGGCCGCCCTGCGCGGTCACCGTGCCGGTCGCGCGGACGAGCAGCCGGCGTCCGAGGAGGGTGAGCGGTCGCTCCACCCCGACCCGGTCACCACTGACGGCGTAGAGCCGGGTGCCGCCCCCGACCTGCGCGGCCACGGTGTCGAAGGGCACCGTCGCCCGCAGTGACAGGGTGCTCGCGCGCAGGCTCCCTCCGCCGAACCGCACCCCGGTCCCGGTGGCGTCGACGTCGACGAGGTCACCGTCGCGCGAGACCAGCTCGGCGCCCTGCAGGCGCACGCTGCCGAGCCACGTCTCGCCGGTCGCGAGGTCGCCGGGCGGGGGGACGCGCACGCCCGAGGGTGGTGGCGAGGGGACCCGCGCCGGCGTCGCACCGGAGCCGAGCGACGCCACGAGGAGGACCGTGCCGAGGGCGATCACCGCGAGGGTGGTCAGGACACCGAGGAGGAAGGCCTTCACCCGCTCAGGGTGTCACTCCCGCGAGGCGTCGGGCGGGTGGTGGTAGGCGTGCTGCGCCCGTCGGTAGGACGCCGGGAGCGCGTCGAGCCGGGTGCGTCGGGTGGCGACGAAGCGCTTCCACTCCTCGTCGGGCCAGTGGGCGAGCCCGTGGCCGCCCTCGGTGGCCCTGGTGTGCTCCGGGGCGAGCGACGCGAGGGCGACGGGCTGGACGACGGCCAGGGGGGACCGCGGCGAGAACCGCACGACCTCGCCCGGAGTCCGCAGCCGCACCATGACCGGCAGCGTGTTGCCGTACCAGGCGGTCTCGACGATCCCCTCGACGACGTCGTGCGAGGTCGGCGTGAGCGGGAGGTTCGGGACGGGGCGCACGAGGGTCGCCCAGCCGGGGGCGGTGCGGGCGAGCACACCGGAGACGACCTGCAGCTCACGCGGGTCGGCCGGGTTGGGGTCGACCAGGGGGACCCCCTCCTCGTCGAGGCAGTCCGCCAGCTCGGCGGAGCGGTGGGCGGGAACGGCCGCGAGGGCCGCCTCGGTCCCCGGGTGCTGCCCGGGCCGCCCGGCCCCGAGCACCTGCCACGGTCCGAGGGCGCCGTCCGCGTCGACGAGGGTGAACTCGAGGCGGTCCTCCATCCAGCGGACCGCGAAGGCCGCCGGGGCGAACAGCACCCACCCGAAGGAGCTCGCGGCCGTGACCGGCGTGCACCAGCGGACGGCCTTGGCGGGCAGCAGGTCGCGCAGCACCGCGCGCGCCGGCACCGGCATCGGGGCGTCCGGCCAGACCTGGTGGAAGGCCATCTGCGGGCCGGTGACGGGCAGCCGCTCGCGGCTCGGCGTCGAGCCGTCCTCGCCCGCCTCGGGCGGGCGCTCCGGGGCGCTCACGGCTCCCTCCCGGCGGACATCTCGTTGAACGCGACGTCGACGGCCTCGGCGAGCCCGCGCCGCGGCCACCGCGCGGCGAGCAGGGCGATGGCGCCGAGGCTGAGCGCGGCGCAGGCCGTCACCGAGGTGGCGGGACCGAACACCTCCGACAGCCAGCCGGCGAGGAGGAAGGCCAGCGCCGAGGTCGTCATCGCCGACGCGCCCGCGAGGCCGATGACCCGGCCGCGCAGGTCGGGCGCCACGACGAGGGCGAAGGTGGCCTGCAGCGGCAGGATGAAGGCCTGGAGCACCCCGGAGCCGAACCACAGCAGGCCGAGGACCGGCAGCCACGCGCTCGTCGCGGGCAGGACGGCCGTCAGCAGCAGCGGGGCGGGCATGAGCAGCGCCATCGGGAGCATCCGGGCCCCGGCCACCTCGGGCTGCCAGCGGCCCACGAGGACGACGCCGAGCACGGCCCCGGCGACCGGGGAGGCCATGAGGAACCCCCCTGCCCACTCCGGCAGGTCGTGGTCGAGGACGTACGGGATGGCCACCGCCTCCGGGGCGGCGATGGCCCAGACCGAGACGAGGCTGAGGAGGAGGAGGGCCACGAGGACGCGGTGGCCGGCGAGGTAGCGCGCACCGTCGCCGACGTCGCGGAAGAACCCGCCGACCCCGGGTGTGGGCCGGGCCGCGACCGCGCGCGCCCGGACCGCGAGGGCGAAGAGGGCTGCCGAGAGGGCGAACGCGGCCGCGTCGGCGGCGAGCGCCGCCCGCGGTGAGAGGAGGGCGACGACGACACCGCCGACCGCGAGGCCGATGGCCTGGTTCACCTGTTCGGCGAGGACGGCGACCCCCCGCGCCCGGAGGAACGCGCGCCGGTCCGGGAAGAGGTCGGTGAGGAGGATCTGGTACGACGCGACCGTCGGGCCGCCGAAGAGCTGCATGAGGAAGAGCAGGACCAGCAGGAGCAGCAGCGGCGCGCCCTGGACGATGGTCAGCAGCAGGAGGAGGACGAAGACGGTCCGCAGCACGTCGGACCCGACGAGGACGTGCTTGGCCGGGATGCGGTCGGCCAGCGGGCTGAGCAGGCTGCGACCGAGGACGCTCGGGAGCAGGCTCACCGCGAACGTCGAGGCCATCGCGAGGTCGGACCCGGTGCGCTCGCGCACCTCGAAGGCCACGCAGATGCGGGCGACGTAGTCACCCCACGTCGAGGCGCTCAGCGCGACGAACGAGGGCAGGAAGCCCGAGGTGCGGAACACCGAGGCGTAGGACGGCATGGCGACACCGTCACGTGACCCCCGACCCGTGCCGTCCACGCCGGTGACGCTAGCCGAGGTCGGCGGTCACCGCGCGGCGTGCGGACGACTCCGGGGGCGGGTCAGACGGCGGCCGCCGGGACCGGTTCCGTGTGCGTGCGCTCCTGACGCAGCGCCGGGAGGTAGCAGAACGCCCCGAGGACGCTGAAGGCGCCGGCGACGGCGATGCCGGTGGCCGTGCTCGTCGCCTCGGCGAGCGGACCGAGGACGAGCAGCCCGAGGCTGTAGCAGCCCCCGGCGACCATCGAGTTGATCGACAGGACCGTCGTCCGGTTGCCGGCCTCGGCCTGCCGGTGCAGCAGGGTGCTGTGCACCGGGCCGGCCGTGCCGTGGAGGGTGTAGACGACGAAGAAGGCGGTGACCAGCCCGACCGGTCCGGTCATCAGCGCCATGACGACGACGAACGCCGCCTGGAGGACGCGCGAGACGATGGCCGTCCAGGTCACCCCGACCCGGCGGGCGGCGAGGCCGGCCGCCGCGGACCCGGCGGCGAACAGCCCCCAGGCGGCGGCGGACACCGGGCCCATGAGCGCACCGGCCTCGGCCTCGCCGCCGACGAGCTCGGAGAGCCGGACCGGCATGAAGGTCTCGAAGGCGATCATCCCGACGCTCCAGAACACCTCGACGCCGACGAGCGCGAGGAGCACGCGGTTGCTGCCGAGCAGCCGGAAGCCACCGGCGACGACGCGCGGGGCCTCGCGGGCCGAGTCCAGGGCCCGGCGCACCCCTCGGGCGTCGACGTGCGACACCGGCTCGCGCAGGAGGACGGCCGTGGCGACGAGGTTGACGACGATGAAGAGGATCGAGAGCCAGTAGGCGTTCTCGAGGGCGGTGAGGGCGTGCACGGGGTGCCAGGCGATGACGCCGCCGGAGACGACCGCGCCCGAGGCGATGCCGACACCCAGCGCCGTCCCGGCCCGGGAGAGCCCGTCCTCGACCCGCACGCCGGGGTCGTCGGCCTGCGCGGTGTCGACGTACCAGGACTCGAGCGGCCCGGAGTCCAGGGCCCGGAAGACGCCCTGGAGCAGCAGCGCCACGCAGAAGGCGAGGAAGGTGTGCGCGAAGACGAAGACGAGCGCCGAGACGAGGGCGACGACGGTCGAGGCGAGGAGGAGGGGCCGGCGGCCCAGCGCGTCCGCGAAGCCGCCGGTCGGCAGCTCGAGGGCCAGCACCACGAAGCCCTGCATCGAGAGGATGACGCCGAGCTGGGCCAGCGACATCCCCCGCTCGAGGGCGAGGAGGGTGGTAACGCCGATGACGAGGCCGACGGGGAACCACCGGGTGAAGGAGAGCACGAGGAGGACCCGGCGGGCGGCCACGGCGCTGAGCGGGGCGCTCACCGGGCACCGCCCCGGGGGGCGCGGTCGAGGTCGACCGGGTACATCACGTCGTACACCGCGACGCGGCGGGCGTTCGGGTTGCCCTGTCCCACCCGGCGGTAGCGCGCCACGACGTCGTCGAGCTCGCGGCGCAGCGCGACGGCCTGCTCGGGCGTGGCGAGGACCCAGGAGTCGTCCATCCCCATCGCGTCGCGCCACTCGACCGGCCACCCGCTCTCGACGTCGAGCCACCGCTCGTAGCGCTCGCCGAGGTGGCGCGCGTAGTCGCGCTGCAGCCAGCCGAGCGCGCTCTCGGCGTCGTCGTCGCCGACGAAGTCGCTCGGCTCCCACTGGTGGCTCTCGGTGGCGGCGGCCCACAGCCTCCGCTTGCCCTCACCGTCGCCGGTGTCGGCGACGAGCCCGACCGCCTCGAGCCGGCGCAGGTGGTAGGAGGTGGCGCCGGAGTTCGTGCCGAGCTCGGCCGCGAGGTCGGTGGCCGTGGCCGGGCCGCCGACCCGCAGCGCCGCGAGGAGCCGGTTGCGCAGCGGGTGGGCGAGGGTCTTGAGGGCGGCCGCGTCGAGACGGATGCCGGTCAGCCGGCCGTCGGCGGCGGGATCGGAGGAGCTCATGCGTGCACAATACCTGTGCACACATCGGTTGCACAATACTTCTGCACAGAATGTGTGAACGACGTCGTCGCAGGTCAGCACCGGGGCGCCGGCGATTTTGGCGCGACCCTGGACCCCCGTAGACTGGGTGACTGTCGTGCCGTGTGCCCTCGCGAGGGCTCCACTCCCTCCCGGGAGCACTCGGCATCACGCCCGTCGTCCACGACCCATGAGGAAGCCCCCATGCGTACCTACACCCCCAAGGCGGCCGAGGTGACCCGTGCCTGGCACGTCATCGACGCCACCGACGTCGTCCTCGGCCGGCTCGCGAGCCAGACCGCGGTCCTGCTGCGCGGCAAGCACAAGCCGACCTTCGCACCGCACGTCGACACCGGCGACTTCGTCATCATCGTCAACGCCGACAAGGTCGCCCTCACCGGCGCCAAGGCGGAGCAGAAGAAGGCCTACCGCCACTCGGGCTTCCCGGGCGGCCTGCGCTCCACGTCCTACACCGAGCTGCTCGCCAAGAGCCCGGAGAAGGCGATCGAGAAGGCCGTGCGCGGCATGCTCCCCAAGACCTCCCTCGGCCGCCAGCAGCTGACCAAGCTCAAGGTCTACCGCGGCGCCGAGCACCCCCACGCGGCCCAGCAGCCGAAGCCCTTCGAGATCACCCAGGTGGCCCAGTGATGTCCGAGAACGCCCAGATCGACGAGACCGCGGGGACCGACGTCAACGACGCCCCCGTCACCGAGTACACCTCCGAGTCCGACACCGCCGTCGTCGGCGAGGCGGTCCGCCGCCCGTCCGCGTCGGCGCCGGGTGCCGCGACCGGCCGCCGCAAGCAGGCCGTCGCCCGCGTCCGGATCGTCCCGGGCAGCGGTGAGTGGAAGGTCAACGGCCGCACCCTCGAGGAGTACTTCCCGAACAAGGTGCACCAGCAGATCGTCAACGAGCCGCTCAAGGTCCTCGAGCTCGACGGCGCCTACGACGTCCTCGTCCGCGTGCACGGTGGTGGCCCCTCCGGCCAGGCCGGCGCGGTCCGCCTCGGCGTGGCCCGCTCGCTCAACGGCGTCGACGAGGAGCTCAACCGCCCGGCCCTGAAGAAGGCCGGCCTGCTGACCCGTGACGCCCGCGTCCCGGAGCGCAAGAAGGCCGGTCTCAAGAAGGCCCGCAAGGCGCCCCAGTACAGCAAGCGCTGACCCGCACCCGCAGGTCCCGCCGACGGCGGCATCCCTCGTGGATGCCGCCGTCGCGGCGTCCGGGCCCTCGTTCGCGGTAGGTTCGGTCGCTGCACACCCGAGAAAGGTCCTCCATGTCCCGACTCTTCGGCACCGACGGCGTGCGCGGTCTCGCGAACCGCGACATCACCGTCGAGCTCGCGCTCGACCTGAGCATCGCCGCCGCCCACGTCCTCGGCGACGCCGACCGGCGCTCCGGCCGCCGGCCCCGCGCGGTCGTCGGCCGCGACCCGCGCGCCAGCGGCGAGTTCCTCTCCGCGGCGGTCGTCGCCGGCCTCGCCTCGGCCGGGGTCGACGTCCACGACGTCGGCGTCCTCCCGACGCCGGCGGTGGCGTTCCTCACCGCCGACATGGGCGCCACCTTCGGGGTGATGCTCTCCGCGTCGCACAACGCGATGCCGGACAACGGCATCAAGTTCTTCGCCGAGGGCGGGCACAAGCTGCCCGACGCGGTCGAGGACGAGATCGCGGCCCGGATCGGCCAGGAGTGGGACCGCCCGATGGGGGCCGAGGTCGGCCGCATCCAGCGCAACCGGGCCGGCCAGGCGCGCTACATCGCGCACCTGCTGCGCACCCTGCCCAACCGCCTCGACGGCCTGACCGTCGTCATCGACGGCGCGCACGGCGCCGCGAGCGCCGTCTCGCCCGAGGTCTTCCGGCTCGCGGGCGCCGACGTCGTCGAGATCGGCACCGACCCCGACGGCCTCAACATCAACGACGGCTACGGCTCGACCCACCTCGACCGGCTGCGCGCGGCCGTCGTCGAGCGCGGCGCGGACCTCGGCATCGCCCACGACGGCGACGCCGACCGCTGCCTCGCCGTCGACGCGAGCGGCACCGAGGTCGACGGCGACCAGATCATGGCGGTCGTCGCGCTCGCCCTCAAGGAGCGTGGGGCACTGCGGGAGAACACCCTCGTCGCCACGGTCATGAGCAACCTCGGCCTGCTCCAGGCGATGGAGCGCGAGGGGATCACGGTCAAGCAGACCGGGGTCGGCGACCGCTACGTCCTCGAGGAGATGCGGCGCTCGGGCTTCTCGCTCGGCGGCGAGCAGTCGGGGCACGTCATCCTCCTCGACCACGGGACGACCGGCGACGGCGTCCTCACCGGGCTGATGCTCGCCGCCCGCGTCGTCGAGACCGGGCGCAGCCTCGCCGACCTCGCCGCGGTGATGACCCGCCTCCCGCAGGTGCTCGTCAACGTCAAGGGCGTCGACAAGGGCCGCGTCGAGACCGACGTCGAGCTCCTGGCCGCGGTCCGGGCCGAGGAGGAGGCGCTGGCCGGGACCGGGCGGGTCCTGCTGCGCAAGTCCGGCACCGAGCCGGTCGTGCGGGTCATGGTCGAGGCGGAGTCCGAGGAGCGGGCCCGCGAGGTCTGCGACCGGCTGTGCGGCGTCGTCAGGGAGCGGCTCGCCCTCTGAGCCGCGGGGGAATGGCCGGGCGCGGGGGTCGGTTGGCCCTGAGGACCACCCGCACCCGACGTGAGGAGCACCTCCCGTGCCGCACGAGTCCCTGACCAAGCCGCTCTACAGCATCGCCGCCACCGCCACCGGGGGCCGCACCGGCCACACCCGCAGCGAGGACGGCGTCGTCGACCTCCCGCTCGGCAAGCCCGGCAGCACGGCCAACCCGGTGGCCAACCCGGAGACGCTCTTCGCCGCCGGCTACGCCGCCTGCTACAACGGCGCGTTCGCCCTCATGGCGCAGCGCGAAGGCATCGACGCCAGCGGTGCCGAGACGACGGCGAACGTCACGCTCGGCGAGACCGGAACCGGCGTGGGCCTCGCCGTCGAGCTGACGACGACGATCCCCGGCGTCGACGCCGAGACCGCGCAGGCGCTCGCCGACAAGGCGCACGAGTTCTGCCCCTACAGCAAGGCGACCCGCGGCAACATCGACGTCACGGTCGTGGGCCGGCCTGCCTGAGGCTCCGGCCGCCGGACCCGTGCTCGGCCTCCTCCCCGCTCAGGGGAGGAGGCCGACGACGTGCCGGGCGATCTGGAAGCAGGCGGTCGCGGCGGGGGAGGGCGCGTTGAGGACGTGGACGCAGCGACCGGAGTGCTCGACGAGGAAGTCGTCGACGAGGCCGCCGTCGGGTCGCACGGCCTGGGCGCGGACCCCGGCGGGCGCGGGACGCAGGTCCTCGTCGCGCAGCGCCGGGACGAGGCGGCGCAGGCCGTCGCCGAAGCGCCGTTCGCTGAGCGAGCGGGCCACCTCCTGCGCGCCGGTGCGCACCTGGCGGCGGGCCAGCCGCCAGAAGCCCGGGTAGGCGAGGGTGCCGGCGAGCTCGCGCGGTGCCACGTCGCGCCACGTGTAGCCCTCGCGGGCCAGCGCGAGGACGGCGTTCGGGCCGGCGTGCACGTGGCCGTCGACACCACGGGTCAGGTGCACCCCGAGGAACGGCAGCTCGGGGTCGGGGACCGGGTAGACGAGACCGCGCACGAGGTGGGTGGCCTCGGGCGCGAGCTCGCGGTACTCGCCGCGGAACGGGACGATGCGCACCGAGGGCTCGTGCCCGAGGCGTCGGGCCACGACGTCGGTGTGCAGTCCGGCGCAGTTGACGACGAGGTCGGCGGCGACGGGTCCCACTGTCGTCTCGAGGGTGACCTCGTGGCCACCCTCGCGTGCCGAGAGCACCTCGGCGCCGAGGCGCAGGTCCGCGCCGGCGGCCTCGAGGCGGGCGACGAGGGCCGCGCAGACGGCGGTGTAGTCGATGATGCCGGTCTCCGGCACGTGGAGGGCGGCGAGGGCGGCGACGTGGGGCTCGTGCTCCCGGGCCTCGTCGGCCTCGAGGCGGCGCACCCCGAGGCCGTTGGCCAGGCCGCGCTTGCGCAGGGCCTCGAGCCGGGGCAGCTCCGCGGGGTCGGTGGCGACGACGAGCTTGCCGGTGACCGCGTGCGCGATGCCGGCCTCCTCGGCGAAGGCCAGGAGCTCGGCCACCCCCGCCCGGCACCACCGGGCCTTGGCGCTGCCGGGGGCGTAGTACAGGCCGGAGTGGATGACGCCGCTGTTCCGCCCGGTCTGGTGGCGCGACCAGCCGGTCTCCTTCTCCAGCACCGTGACCTGCGCGGCGGGGTCGTCGGTGGCGACGCGGTGCGCGACGGCCAGCCCGACGATGCCACCGCCGACGACGACGACGCGCCGGGTCATGCGTGTTCGGCGCCGTGGTGGGCCGCGAGGATGCGGGCGTACTCGCGGCCGGAGTCCTTGACCGTCCGGACCTGGGTGTCGTAGTCGACGTGGACGATGCCGAAGCGCTTGTCGTAGCCGTAGGACCACTCGAAGTTGTCGAGCAGGCTCCACGCGAAGTAGCCCCGCACGTCGGTGCCCGCCTCGACGGCGTCGGCGACGGCGGCGAGGTGCGCCTGCAGGTAGGCCACGCGCTCGGGGTCGTGCACTGCGCCGTCGGGGGAGACGGTGTCGTCCCACGCCGATCCGTTCTCGGTGATGTACACCGGCAGGCCGCTCTCCCGGGCGGAGCGCTCGACGATCATCCGGTGCGACTCGGGCGACTGCTCCCAGCCCATCGCGGTGACGGGCGGGTGCGGCGCCACCTCGTCGACCCGCTCGCAGCCGGGCAGCAGGTGCAGCGTGCCGGCCGGCTCGGCGCCCTCGGGGGTGGCAGCGACCCGCGTGGGGAAGTAGTTGTTGACGCCCAGGTTGTCCAGCGGGGCGGAGATGGTCTCGAGGTCACCGTCGTGGACGAACGAGCCGTCGGTGAGGTGGGCGACGTCGTCGAGCATCCCCGGGGGGTACGTGCCGTGGAAGAGCGGGCCGAAGAAGACCCCGTTGAGGGCGTTGTCGGCGCGGCGGACGGCGTCGAGGTCGGCGTCGGTCGGGTCGCTCGGACCGTGGACCTGGGTGGGGTTCAGGGTGATCGAGACCTCGGCGCCGGCGCAGTGCTCGCGGATGACCGGCACGGCGGTGCCGTGGGCGAGCATCAGGTGGTGCGCGGTGAGCAGCCCCTCCATCGGGTCGCGGTGGCCGGGGGCGTGCGCCCCGACGGCGTGGCTGAGCATCGAGGAGCACCAGGGCTCGTTGAGCGTCGTCCAGTGCCGCACGCGGTCGCCGAGGGCGCCGACGACGTGGGCCGTGTAGTCGGCGAACCAGCCGGCGACGTCCCGCGAGCGCCACCCGCCGCGGTCCTCGAGGGCCTGCGGGAGGTCCCAGTGGTAGAGCGTGACGACCGGGCGGATGCCGGCCTCGAGGAGCTCGTCGACGAGCCGGTCGTAGAAGGCGAGCCCGAGCGGGTTGGCGGGACCCACGCCGTCGGGCTGGATGCGCGGCCAGGCGACCGAGAACCGGTACGCGTCGAGGCCGAGCTCGCGCATCAGCGCGACGTCCTCGGTGACCCGGTGGTAGTGGTCGCAGGCGACCTCTCCGGTGTCGCCGTTCGCGACCTTGCCGGGGGTCGCCGAGAAGGTGTCCCAGATGGACTGCCCCCGTCCGTCCTCCTTGACCGCGCCCTCGATCTGGTAGCTCGCCGTGGCCGCCCCGAAGAGGAACCCTGCGGGGAAGGTGCGCTCGAAGCTCGTCATGCCCGCAACCTACCCGGCGGGCCGCACCTCGTCCCCCACCCGGACGTCTCCCGAGACCTCCGGGACCAGCTGGACGGCGAACCACGTCGTGCCCTCCCACCTCCGGTGCCGGGCGAGGGTGCGGATCGGCTCGTGACCGCGCTCGCGGGTCACGGGGTCGACGGTCGTCATGACGCAGCGGTCGACCGGCTTGGGCACCCGGAAGGTGACCGCGCCGACGGTGACAGCCGGCCAGCCGTCCTCGGCGAACGGCTCGAGGTCGCCGTCGACGACGAGGTTGGGCCGGAAGCGCTCGACGGCGAGGACGGTGGGGTCCTCGCCGCGCTCGAGCGCGGTCTCGGCCACCCAGTCCTGGAGCCGGCGCAGCGACGCGAGGGAGGCGAGGGTCACGGGGTACGCGTCGGCGAAGGCGGTGGCCTCGCCGGGACGTCCGTGGGTGGCACTCAGCGGCCGTGGCTCGGCGACGTGGACGAGGCGGACGTCGTCGCGCTGCAACGCCTCCCGCAGCCACGCGTGGGCCGCGGGGTCCGCATCGCGAGCGGTGAGGCCGCGGCCGTGCACGGTGACCGGGCGGGCCGGCCCGTGCGGCACCTCGACGGTGAGGTCCTCGAGGCCGGGGGTGCGCAGCCGGAGGGCGGCGTCGAGGCCGGCGTCGGTGTCCGGGGTGTCGGCGGTCACCGCGAACAGGCCGCGGTCCTCGCGGGCGGTGAGGCACTCGTCGTCGGGCGTGACGACCATCCAGCGCCGGTCGCCGCGCAGGCCCCACGGCTCGACGACGGCGTGCCGCACCGGGCGGACGGCCGTGCTCTTGACCGGGTGGAGCGCGATGCGCTCGAGCCGGACGGTCACACGAGCCGGCTGATGAGGCCGCTGTCGACGTCGTACATGAACCCGCCGACGAGGGCGCGCTCGCCGATCAGCGGGTGCGAGCGGACGACGTGGACGTCGTGCTCGAGCGCGGCACGCTGGTCGGGGACGACGTTGAAGTCGTGCCACGAGGCGTCGACGCCGGCGGAGGCGCTGACCCGCTCGTGCAGCTCCTCCTCGGTGTTCGAGGCCATCGCGCACCGGGTGTGCGGGACGACGAGGATGCGCCGCACGCCCAGGAGGTGCACTCCGAGCACGAGCGCCTCGAGGGCCTGGGGCGTGACCCGGCCGCCCGGGTTGCGGAAGATCTTCGCGTCGCCGGGGTGCAGGCCGAGCATGGCGAGCGGCGCGATGCGGCTGTCCATGCAGGTGACGATGGCGATGCCGGCGTGCGCGACGCCGTCGAAGCCGGCGAGGTCGAAGGTGCGGGCGAACTCGGCGTTCGCCGCGAGGAGGTCGTCGAAGTCGGTGGGGATGCTCGGGGTGGTCGGGGTGGTCGGGGTGTCGGTCACAGCAGTCCGGTCCTCTTCTCGATGGTGAAGGCCACCGGCTTGGTCACGCCGGCGAAGAAGTCGTTGCCCTTGTCGTCGACGACGACGAAGGCGGGGAAGTCCTCGACCTCGATCTTCCAGATCGCCTCCATCCCGAGCTCGGGGTACTCGAGCACCTCGACGCTCTTGATGCAGTCCTGTGCGAGGCGCGCGGCCGGTCCGCCGATCGAGCCGAGGTAGAACCCGCCGTGGGTGCGGCACGCGTCGGTGACCTGCTGGCTGCGGTTGCCCTTGGCGAGCATGACCATCGAGCCGCCGGCGGCCTGGAACTGGTCGACGTAGGAGTCCATCCGGCCGGCCGTCGTCGGGCCGAACGAGCCGGACGGCATCCCCTCCGGGGTCTTGGCCGGGCCCGCGTAGTAGACCGGGTGGTCCTTGAGGTACTGCGGCATCTCCTCGCCCGCGTCGAGCCGCTCCTTGATCTTCGCGTGGGCGATGTCGCGGGCGACGACGAGCGGGCCGGTGAGGCTGAGGCGGGTCTTGACGGGGTGCTTCGTCAGCTCGGCGAGGATCTCGTCCATCGGTCGGGTGAGGTCGATCGGCACGACCGCGCCGGCTCCGGTACCGGACACTCCCTCGGCGTCCTCGAGGCCGGCATGGGTCTGGTCGGGGAGGAACCGGGCGGGGTCGGTCTCGAGCTGTTCGATGAACACGCCCTCGGGAGTGATCTTCCCGAGGACCTGTCGGTCGGCGGAGCACGAGACGGCGATGGCGACGGGCAGGCTCGCGCCGTGCCGGGGCAGGCGGACGACGCGGACGTCGTGGCAGAAGTACTTGCCGCCGAACTGCGCGCCGATGCCGAACTGCCGGGTCAGCTCGAGGACCCTCTCCTCGAGCTCGGTGTCGCGGAAGCCGTGGCCGGTGGCGGGGTCGCCCTGCTTGGGCAGCTGGTCGAGGTACTTGGCACTGGCGTACTTCGCTGTCTTGAGGGCGAACTCGGCGCTCGTGCCGCCGATGACGATGGCCAAGTGGTAGGGCGGGCAGGCGGCCGTGCCGAGGCTGCGCAGCTTCTCGTCGAGGAAGCGCGTCATGGCGTCCGGGTTGAGGATCGCCTTGGTCTCCTGGAAGAGGAACGACTTGTTGGCGCTGCCGCCCCCCTTGGCCATGAAGAGGAACTTGTAGGTCGTCTCGTGCCCGGGTGCGGTGTCGGCGTAGAGCTCGACCTGGGCCGGGAGGTTGGAGCCGGTGTTGCGCTCCTCCCACATGGTGACCGGGGCCATCTGGCTGTAGCGCAGGTTGAGCCGCGTGTAGGCGTCGTAGACGCCGCGGCTCAGCGCCTCCTCGTCGGTGCCGTCGGTGAGCACGTGCTGGCCGCGCTTGCCCATGACGATGGCGGTGCCGGTGTCCTGGCACATCGGCAGGACACCACCGGCCGCGATGTTCGCGTTCTTCAGCAGGTCGAGGGCGACGAACTTGTCGTTGTTGCTCGCCTCCGGGTCCTCGAGGATGTTGGCGAGCTGCTGGAGGTGGGCGGGGCGCAGGTAGTGGGCGATGTCGTGCATCGCGGTCTCGGTGAGCAGGCGCAGCGCCTCGGGGGAGACCTGGAGGAAGCGGCGGCCGCCGGGGCCCTCGAGGGTCTCGACGCCCTCGGTGGTCAGCAGCCGGTAGGGCGTCTCGTCCGCGCCGACGGGCAGGAGGTCCTCGTAGGCGAACTCGATCATCGCAGCTCCTCTCGGGTGGGGGCGTAGGCGCCGGCGTGGCGGACCGTGACGCCGCTCGTCGCGAGGGCGCGGTCGATCGCAGGCCGCACGTCGTCGAGGCCCGCGGCGGCGAGGCGCGCCCGGGCGTCGGTGCTGCCGAGCAGGCCGGAGTCGAGGAGGCCGGAGAGCAGACCCGCCATGAAGGAGTCGCCGGCGCCGACGGTGTCGACGACGTCCTTGATGCGCGCCGCGGCGCGGGCCTCCTCGCCGGTCGCGGCCCGCCAGACGACGCCCTCACCGCCCAGCGTGACGACGGTGAGCGAGGCGCCGAGGGCCGCCCAGCGGGCCATCACGGCGGAGGCCAGTTCGCCGGGGTAGAGCCACTCGATGTCGTCCTCGGAGCACTTGACGACGTCCGAGAGGGTGACGAGGTGCTCGACCCGCGGACGGACCTCGTCGACGTCGCCCATGATCGTCGGGCGCACGTTGGGGTCGTAGGACACCGTGCCCTGGGCCCGCGCTCGGCGCATCGCGTCCTCGACCTCGGCGTCCCCCGGGGTCAGGGTCGTCGCGATCGAGCCCGTGTGCAGGTGGCCGGTACCGGCCGGGAGGCGAACCGGCGGGAGGTCCCAGTGCAGGTCGAAGACGTACGAGGCGGCACCGGAGCCGTCGAGGGTCGCGAGCGCGGTGGAGGTGGGGTGCTGCGGGCTGCGGCTACCGGGCAGCAGGTGGACCCCTCCGGCCTCGACGTGCTCGGCGCAACGGCGGCCTCGCTCGTCCTCGCCGACGAGGCAGGCGAGGTGCGTGTCGTGGCCGAGGCGGGCCAGCCCGACGGCGACGTTGGCGGGGGAGCCGCCGACGTGCTCGGCGCTGCGGCCGTCGGGGTGGCTGACGATGTCGACGAGGAGCTCGCCGACGACGACGACCGGCGGCGCGGTGGCGCTCACGACATCCTGACCTCTCTCGCGGCGGCGGGTGGCCCGGCGCCGGCCGGAGCGGCCGACGGCGGCATGTCGAACCCTATCGCCGGGGTCGATTGCGGGTTTGCGGTGTCCGTCGGCGACCATGGGGTGGTGACCACGCCCAGCGCCCCCCAGGTGCCGAAGAGCCGGTACTCGATGGGGTCGACGAAGAACCTCGTCCTGTCGCTGCTCGCGGTGCTCGGGATGGTGCTCGTGCTCGTGCTCCTCGTGCCCCGGGTGGACAGCGTCGGCGGGCCGCCCGTCGACGTGCACGCGAAGGCCCTCGAGGTGGCGAAGTCCTCGGGCTGGCCGATCGTGGAGCCGGTGGGTCTTCCGGACGGCTGGACCCCGACCTCGGTGCGCTACGTCCCGGTGACCGACGGCTTCCGCACGTGGCACGTCGGCTACCGCACCCCCTCCGGCACCTTCGTCGCCGTCGAGCAGACCAAGGACCCGAGCCGCGCGTGGGTCGCGGCCCAGACCAACCGGGCTCCGCGCGAGGGGACCGTGGACATCGCCGGACGCACCTGGGACAAGTACGTGCGCGACAACAAGGTGCAGAACAGCCTGCTCTCGGTGCCGCCGAGCGGCTCCGGCGAGCTGGCCACCCTCGTCACGGGCACCGCGACCTTCGAGGACATGACCACCTACGTCGAGCACCTGCAGCCGGTCCGCTGATCCCTGCGCCGGCCGGGGTCGGCCCACAAGGACCGGGGGGAGAGCGGTCCGCAGGGGTCAGGACCCGGACCTCGCCTCCTGCCGGCCGAACCGGGCCAGGCAGTGCCAGAGCCACTTGACGGCCTGGGGGTCAGCCGTCCGCCAGGCGTCGAGCAACCGTGCCGGGGTGATGTCCCCACCGAGCCTGCGAGCGAGCTCCACCGGGACCGAACCCCGGTACGCCGGGTCGATCGACTCGGCGGTGACCCGGTAGCCGGGGTGCGCCTCGACGGGACAGCCGAGCCGAGCGAGCGCCTCCTGATGCATCTCGTGGTCGCTGGGGTCGACGACCACGGCCTCGACGTCGCGGGCGAGCTCGAGGCCCCCGTGGACGTGCGCCTCCACGTAGTCGTTCAGGGGGTCGTCCAGCGGGAGCCCGGCGGCCTCCTCGGGCAGGAGGGTGTGGTCGTGCACCCCGGCGTCCGCGAGCCGGCAGAGCTCGTCGACCTTCTCCGGACCTCCGACGGCCGTCGGGTGGTAGACGCTGTCCGGCCAGCAGAAGGTGGCCCGGGCCGTCACCTCCGGCCGCAACCGCAGGTAGGCGGAGCCGAAGCGCGGTGACGCGCCGAAGGTGTCGCCCCGTCGGTTCCAGGCGCCGTACACCGGCCGCGCGGCCGGGTCGGAGCGGTCGTACCGCCCCTCGAAGAGGCGACTCTCCCAGCGCCATCGGGCACCTCCGGGGACCGCGGTCAGGCCGCCGTTCGACGTCCCGGTCTCCCACTGGCTGCGGTACACCCCGGAGGCCGCGATGGCCTCGATCACCGTGGTGTCGCCGTGCGGCCGTCCCGGGTGGAAGTGCACGACGATCCCCACGGTCATGCGGGGACTGTAGTCAGGGGCAGGCACGACCGGCGGTGCTGGGGTTCGGTGGTGCGGGTCGCTGAGTTCGGGCCGTGCCAGGTGAGGGTGCCGTCGGGGTCGAGGACGGGTCGCCAGCGTCCGGTCTGCTTGAACCGGTGGTGGTGGCGGCAGAGGGCTTCGAGCTCGGTGGGGGTGGTCTGGCCGTCGGGCCAGGCCCGCGCGTGGTCGAGGTCGCAGCGCACGGCGGGTCGGGTGCAGCCCCACATGCGGCAGGTGCCGTCCCTGGTCCTGACGAAGTCGGCGATCGCCCCCGGTGGTCGGTAGGCGGCAGTGGTCAGGGAGGCCAAAGTGCCCGTCTCGGCGTCGAGGACGGCCCGGGCGACCTCCAGCGGCACGGTCTTGAGCAGGTTGGCCATCGTGGTGGCGTCGACCCAACCCACGTTCGGCAGCTGCGCCCCGGACACCGCGGTGCCGAGGGACACGGGCGCCATGACGCTCGTCAGGTCCCCGGTCGCCTCGACCGGCTCCTCCCGCCAGGACAGCTCCTCCCGGCTCGCCGGGTCGAGGTCGGCGTAGCGGGTCACCGCACCGGTGACGGCGTCGACGACGGTCTCGTCGTCGTCCCACTCGACCCGGAACTGCTCCCCGGTCACGGGTTCGGCCGTGGCGGCATCGGTGACGACCGGGACGCCGAGGGTGACCTGTGCGGAGACGGTGACGTTGCGCAAGACCAGGTCGGCGAGGGCGTCGGCACGTGCCTCGGGCAGGGAGAGGTCGGTGTCGACCTGCCGGTACTGCCCGGCCAGCTCCTCGACGGCGGACCACATCGCAGCACTCGTGGCGGTCGGCAGGGACCCGAACCAGTCGGTCAGCCCGTCCACCCCGGCCCGCACCTCCACACACCGACCCCGATTGGCGCCCGCGGCGTGCACGTCGACCTGGTCGACCGCCTCCCCCGCCGCGCCCCGCC
>NZ_DAOLAC010000046.1:0-6950 GCF_035325325.1 Phycicoccus sp.
GGGGGGGTCGCCCCCGCCCCGCCGGTGGACCTCCTCGCCGGGGAGGCCGCGCCGGGTGACCGGCTGCTCACCGTGGGCGCCGGCGACGTCACCCGCCTCGGGCCCCTGATCCTCGACGCCCTCCGCCGACGCCCCGAGGAGGACCGGTGAGCCACACCGCGACCCGCGGCCCGCGCCCCCGCGGGCTCGACTCCTCCGCCTCCCGGTTCCGCGAGCGGGCGCTGGCCCGACGGCGCCGGCCCTGGCAGCGCGTGCTGTCCCTCCTCCTCGTCGCCGTCCTCGTCGGAGGTGGCGCCTACCTCGTCGGCTGGACCGGCGTCCTCGGCGTGCACGACGTCGAGGTCGTGGGCGTCACCGGCGCCGAGGCCGCGGAGGTGCGCTCGCTGGTCCACGTCGAGGCCGGCACCCCGCTCGTCCGGGTCGACACCGCGGCCGTCGAGCAGGCGGTCCGCACCCGGGTCACCGTCGCCGAGGTCTCGGTGCGCCGGTCCTGGCCGCGCACGCTCGTGGTCGAGGTCGTCCCGCGGGTGCCGTCGATCGTCGTCAGGAACCCTCAAGGTCGACTCGAGGTCGTGGACGCGACGGGGGTCTCCTTCGGTCAGGTCGCCAAGGCTCCCGCCGGCGTGCCGGTCGTCACGGCGACCGGCTCGCGCTCGATGACCCCGCAGGCCCTCCAGGCGGCGCTCGCCCTCCTGCGCGACCTGCCGCCCGACCTCGCCAAGGACGTCCGGTCGGTCACCGTGAGCAGTGCGGACCTCGTGACCTTCACGACCCGCGGGCACACCGTCGTGTGGGGCGGCGAGGACGGCGCCGAGCTGAAGATCCGGGTGCTGCGTGCCCTGCTCACGACCAAGGCCAAGGTCATCGACGTCAGCGCGCCGGACACCCCCGTCACCCGCTGAGACCCCTGTTCCTGGTGGGGCTGGAGGGGCGGGTGTGACGCGTCCTGAGAGCCGTGACAGGATTTGCCGCGCAGGATGTCGCGACACGCCCCGCGGG
Organism: Phycicoccus sp.; assembly: GCF_035325325.1. Taxonomy (NCBI): domain Bacteria; kingdom Bacillati; phylum Actinomycetota; class Actinomycetes; order Micrococcales; family Intrasporangiaceae; genus Phycicoccus; species Phycicoccus sp. The sequence goes on from NZ_DAOLAC010000046.1 coordinate 1,000, forward strand.
AGGGTGCAGGAGCCCCGGGCGCGACGTAGCGTCGTCCCATCGCACCCCGTGACCGAACTGTAACCCTGTACCTCAGGTGGAGGGTTGTCCGGTCTCCTGCACGCCGTGACCGAAGTGGAAGGCCAAACCCGTGGCAGCACCCCAGAACTACCTCGCCGTGATCAAGGTCGTCGGCATCGGCGGCGGCGGCGTCAACGCCATCAACCGGATGATCGAGGTCGGCCTCAAGGGTGTCGAGTTCATCGCGGTCAACACCGACGCGCAGGCGCTCCTCATGTCCGACGCCGACGTCAAGCTCGACGTCGGCCGCGAGCTGACCCGCGGCCTCGGCGCCGGCGCCGACCCGGACGTCGGCAAGAAGGCCGCCGAGGACCACGCGGAGGAGATCGAGGAGGTCCTCAAGGGGGCCGACATGGTCTTCGTCACCGCCGGCGAGGGCGGGGGCACGGGCACCGGCGGTGCACCGGTCGTCGCGCGCATCGCCAAGGGCCTCGGCGCGCTGACCATCGGTGTCGTCACCCGTCCGTTCACCTTCGAGGGCCGCCGCCGCGCGAACCAGGCCGAGTCCGGCATCGCCGCGCTGCGCGACGAGGTCGACACCCTCATCGTCATCCCCAACGACCGGCTGCTCTCGATCAGCGACCGCGGCGTCTCGATGCTCGACGCGTTCCGCAGCGCCGACCAGGTCCTGCTCTCCGGTGTCCAGGGGATCACCGACCTCATCACGACACCGGGCCTGATCAACCTCGACTTCGCCGACGTGAAGTCCGTCATGCAGGGCGCCGGATCGGCGCTCATGGGCATCGGCTCGGCCCGCGGCGAGGACCGCGCGGTGCAGGCCGCGGAGCTCGCCATCTCCAGCCCGCTGCTCGAGGCGAGCATCGACGGCGCGCACGGCGTCCTCCTCTCCATCCAGGGCGGCAGCGACCTCGGGCTCTTCGAGATCAACGAGGCGGCGCGCCTGGTCCAGGAGGCGGCGCACCCGGAGGCCAACATCATCTTCGGCGCGGTCATCGACGACGCCCTCGGCGACGAGGTGCGGGTCACCGTCATCGCCGCCGGCTTCGACGGGGGCGCGCCCGTCCGGCGGGCCGACGACCGCGCGCTCGGCACGATCCAGGGCCGCCCGGCGACGCCGGCCGCCCCCCCGGCCGTGCCCTCCACCCCGGCGGCACCGCCGACTCCCGGTGCCTCGGCCCCGGTGCACACGCCGGCGCCGTCCCCGGCCCCGGCCGTGGTCCCGCCCAGCCCGGCGCCGGAGGCGAACGGTGGGTACACGGCCGCCCCCGTCCCGCGCCCGGAGCCCGCGGACGACGACGCCCCGGTGCACACCGAGCGTGAGTCGACCCCGGCCGAGCCGGTCCGGCAGCAGCCGCCGCGCACCGTCACCTTCGACGAGAACGACGACCTCGACGTCCCGGACTTCCTCAAGTAGTGGGAGGCGGGGCGCGCGACGCCTCGACGGGGGCGGGCCGGCACTCCGGTCCGCCCCCGTCCGCGTCTACCGTAAGTGCCGTGTTCATCTGGGACGAGACCAGCACCGGGGCGCGCCGGGTCCTGACCGGGCGGCCGGGTGGCGTGAGCCGCGGACCCTGGGCCGGGCTCAACCTCGGGTTGCACGTCGAGGACGACGGGGCCGACGTCCGGGAGAACCGGCGGCGCCTGGCGGCTGCGGTGGACCGTCCGCTCGTCTACATGGAGCAGTGTCACGGCGCGGAGGTGGCCGTGGTCGACGGCGTGCCGGACGTGGCCCCGCGGTGTGACGCCCTCGTCACCACGTCGGACGACCTGGCCCTCGCGGTCCTCGTCGCCGACTGCGTGCCGGTCCTCCTGGCCGACCCCACCGGCGTCGTCGCCGCCGTCCACGCCGGGCGGCCGGGACTGCTCGCCGGTGTCGTCCCGAACGCCGTCGCGGCGATGCGCGACCTCGGCGCGCGGGAGCTCGACGCCGTCGTCGGCCCGTCGGTGTGTGGCCGCTGCTACGAGGTGCCGGCGGCGATGCGCGACCTCGCGGCCGACGTCGAGCCGGTCAGCGCCACCGTCTCGTGGACCGGCACGCCGGCCATCGACGTCGCCGCCGGGGTGGTGGCCCAGCTGCGCGCCCTCGACGTCGCCGTCACGTGGGTGCCCGGCTGCACCCGCGAGCGCGAGGACCTCTACTCCTACCGCGGCTCGGGGACCACCGGCCGCTTCGCCGGCGTCGTCGCGAGGGCGTCGTGAGCGGCCGCCGCGCCGAGCTCGAGGCCCGGCTCGCCACCGTCCGGCAGCGGGTGGCCGCCGCCCTCGAGGCGGCCGGACGCACCGACGGGGTGACCCTCGTGGCGGTGACCAAGTTCTTCCCGGCGAGCGACGTCGACCTGCTCGCCGAGCTCGGCGTCACCGACATCGGCGAGAACCGCGACCAGGAGGCCGCGGCCAAGGTCGCCGAGCTCGCGCACCGCGACCGGCTCACCGTGCACTTCATCGGCCAGCTCCAGACCAACAAGGCCGGGTCGGTCGCGGGCTACGCCGACGTCGTGCACTCCCTGGACCGCGCGAAGCTGGCCCGCGCGCTCGACCGGGCGGCCGAGCGGGAGGGGCGCGTCCTCGACGTCCTCGTCCAGGTCGGGCTCGACACGGCCGGCGGTCGCGGGGGAGCGGCGCCGGAGGAGGTGCCCGCCCTCGCCGATCTCGCCGCCGACCTGCCGCACCTGCGGCTGCGCGGCCTCATGGCCGTCGCACCCCTCGGGGAGCCCCCCCGTCCGGCGTTCGCCCGGCTGCGGAGCCTGGCCGAGCGGGTCCGGGCCGACCACCGGGACGCCACCTGGCTCTCGGCCGGGATGAGCGCCGACCTCGAGGACGCGGTGGCCGAAGGGGCGACACACCTGCGTGTCGGCTCGGCAATCCTCGGTTCTCGTGAGTCACACCGGTAACTTCGGTCACGACGCACGGCCCTGACCCGCAGGACCGACGACCGAGGAGCACGTGATGGCTGGCGCGCTGCGCAAGACGATGGTCTACCTGGGCCTCGCCGAGGACCAGGGCCACTACGACGACGAGTACTACGACGGCTACGACGAGCCCGAGGTCGACGAGCGCACCGAGCACCGCGGTGCCGAGGTGACGCCGCTGCCCACGCGGCGCCCGGTCGCCGAGGTCGTCCGCACCCACGACGCGGGCAGCGTCTCGCGGATCACGACGATCCACCCGCGCACGTACAACGAGGCCAAGACCATCGGGGAGAACTTCCGCGACGGCGTGCCGGTCATCATGAACCTCACGGACATGAGCGACTCCGACGCCAAGCGCCTCGTCGACTTCGCCGCCGGCCTCGTCTTCGGCCTGCACGGCTCCATCGAGCGGGTCACCTCGAAGGTGTTCCTCCTCTCGCCGGAGGCCGTCGAGGTCAACGCCGAGGAGGGTCCGGTCGCCCCGGGCCGAGGCGTCTTCAACCAGAGCTGACGGACCCGGCCGCCGCGACCACAGGTCCATCGGTCACACTTCCGGCATGGGTGCCGCCTTCGCCGTCCTCGCCTTCGTGGTCTTCCTGTACCTCGTCGTGCTCGTCGGCCGGGTGGTCTTCGACTGGATCCGCATCCTCGCCCGCGAGTGGCGACCCCGGGGGCCCGTCCTGCTCGTCGCCGAGCCGGTCTACACCCTCACCGAGCCGCCGCTGCGGGCCCTGCGCAAGGTGATCCCGCCGCTGCGCCTCGGCGCGGTCTCGGTCGACCTGTCGTTCATGGTCCTGTTCGTCGTCGTGTTCGTCCTCTACTCGGTGCTCTCGGCCCTCGCCGGGTGAGGCCGCGCGCGGCCGCAGGACACGTCCCGTCAAATCACATCTGTCACGTGCGCCCCGCCATCCCGTAGGCTGGGCGACGGACACCAGGGTCCGCGTCGTCGCGTCCCCCGGTGTCCGGTCCCGTGACCCGATACCGGCCACCAGGAGTTGCACATGGCTCTCTCGCCCGAGGACGTCCTCAACAAGACGTTCACCCAGACCCAGTTCCGTCGTGGGTACGACGAGCGCGAGGTCGACGACTTCCTCGACGACATCGTCGCCGAGATGCGCCGGATGTCGAAGGAGAGCGACGACCTGCGCGGCGAGCTCTCCTCCTGCCGCGAGAGCAAGGGGATGGCCCCGACGGCCGCCCTCGCCCGACCGGACACCGACGCCGGGCGCGACCTCGAGGAGCTGCGCTCCAAGAACGCGACCCTGGCCGCCCGGGTCTCCGAGCTCGAGGGAGCCCGCAGCGACCTCGCCGCCCGCCTCGGCGAGTACGAGAACCGCAGCGGCGACGGCGAGGCGCGTGCCGCCGAGCTGCAGGGTCAGCTGACCCAGCTGCAGCAGCACACCTCCGAGCTCGAGCAGCTGATCGCCCAGCGCGACACCGAGATCGCTGCGCTGCGCGGCGCGAGCGGCGACGTCGACGCCCGCGTCGCGGACGCCGAGCGCCGCGCCGGTGAGTTCCAGAACCACGCCGCGCAGGTCGAGCGCCACGCCTCGACCCTCGAGGAGCGGGTCCGCGAGCTCGAGGGCCAGCTGGCCCAGGTCACCGCCGAGCGCGACGAGCACGCGAGCGCCCTCACCTCCGCCCGTGACGAGCACGCCGCGGCCCAGGAGCAGCAGGGTGCGGCCGTCGACGAGCGGGTCTCGATCCTCGAGACGCGCCTCGAGGAGGCCCGTCACGACGCCGACGAGCGCGTGCAGGCCGCCGAGCAGCGAGCCCAGGAGGCCGAGCGCCGGGCGCAGGAGGCCGAGCAGCGGGCGTCCGCCCAGCCCGCCGGCGACAACGGGATGGGGGCTGCCGCCCTCGCCGGCGCCGGTGGCGGCGCGAGCGCGGCCGGGGTCATCGCCCTCGCCCAGCGCCTGCACGACGAGCACGTCGCCGCCGGTGAGTCCAAGCGCGACGAGCTGATCTCCGAGGGCCAGCGCAAGCACGACGAGCTGGTCGGCACCGCCCAGCGCAAGCACGAGGAGCTCGTGACCACGGGCCAGGCCCGCCACGACGAGCTGGTCTCGACCGGTCAGGCGCAGCACGACGAGCTCGTCTCCACCGCGACCGCCCAGCGTGACGAGATGATCAGCACCGCGACGACCCAGCGGGACGAGATGCTCACCGAGGCGCGCGAGCGCTCGACCGGCATGGTCGCCGAGGCGCAGCAGAAGAAGGCCTCGATCCTCGAGGAGCTCGGTCGTGAGCGGAACCTCCTCGAGCGCAAGATCGAGTCCCTGCGCAGCTTCGAGCGCGACTACCGCGCCCGGCTGCACGAGTACATCCAGGGCCAGCTGGCCGACCTCAAGAACGTCGAGGAGGCGGACGAGGAGGCCGACACGGAGCAGGTGGCGCAGCCGCAGCACGAGCCGCAGGCCTGACCCGAGCGCGACGACGCAGGGCCCGGGAACCTCCCGGGCCCTGCGTCGTTGTCATGGAACGCACAGGTCATCCGGGCGTTGCGGCGTTGAGACCCCCTGCCTGTGCCCGTATCCTCGGCGCACCGGGCGGGCCGCGAGGGCCCGCCCAGCCCCCTGAAAGGGATGTCCCATGGTGGTGAAGCGGGCCCTGTCGGCCGCGAAGAAGACGACCGCCAAGGCGGCCTCGTCCGCGCGCAAGGCCGTCGGGCGCAACGGCTCGTCCGGGGCGACGAAGGCCGCCACGACGAAGAAGGCATCCCCTGCCTCGAAGGCATCCCCTGCCTCGAAGGCGGCGCCGGCGAAGAAGGCTGCGCCGGCGAAGAAGGCAGCGCCGGCGAAGAAGGCAGCGCCGGCAAAGAAGGCGGCGCCGGCGAAGAAGGCAGCCACGAAGGCTGCGCCCGCGAAGAAGGCGACGGCCACGAAGGCTGCGCCCGCGAAGAAGGCGGCGCCGGCCAAGAAGGCTCCTGCCACGAAGGCAGCTCCCGCGAAGAAGGCGACGGCCACGAAGGCGGCGCCCGCGAAGAAGGCGGCGCCCGCGAAGAAGGCGGCGCCCGCGAAG
>NZ_DAOLAC010000046.1:7050-27202 GCF_035325325.1 Phycicoccus sp.
GGCGCCCGCGAAGAAGGCGGCGCCCGCGAAGAAGGCGGCGCCCGCGAAGAAGGCGCCGGCCACGAAGGCTGCGCCCGCGAAGAAGGCGACGGCCACGAAGAAGGCGACGGCCACGAAGGCAGCGCCCGCGAAGAAGGCGGCGCCCGCGAAGAAGGCGGCGCCCGCGAAGAAGGCGGCGCCCGCGAAGAAGGCGCCGGCCACGAAGGCTGCGCCCGCGAAGAAGGCGACGGCCACGAAGAAGGCGACGGCCACGAAGGCAGCGCCCGCGAAGAAGGCTCCGGCCACGAAGGCAGCCACGAAGGCAGCGCCCGCCAAGAAGGCGGCCGCGCGCCGGACCGTCGCCGCCTCCTCGCTGCCGGTCCGCGACGACGAGTCGCCGTGGACCGCGGCCGAGCTGCGCGAGGTGCGTTCCGAGCTCGAGCGCGACGTCGAGCAGCTGCGCCGCGAGCTCGACGAGGCCGCCTCCGACCTCGTCGACCTCATGCGTGACTCCGGGGACGGTGCGGGCGACGACCAGGCCGACGCCGGCGCCAAGACCTACGAGCGCGAGCAGGAGATCTCGCTGGCCAACAACGCCCGCGAGATGCTCGAGCAGACCGAGCACGCCCTCGAGCGGCTGGCCGACGGCACGTACGGCACGTGCGAGTCCTGTGGGAACCCGATCGGCAAGATGCGGCTCCAGGCCGCTCCTCGTGCGACCCTGTGCATGCCATGCAAGACGAAGCAGGAGCGCCGCTGACGGCGGCCGAGCCCACCCCGTCCCGTCCGCCGGAGCCCGCGCGCGAGCGACGGGGGCGCCTGCGCACCCTCGTGGTCGCCATCGCCGCGGTGACCCTCGTCCTCGACCAGGCGACGAAGGTGTGGGCGCTGGCCGCCCTCACCCCCGGCACTCCGGTCGACCTCGTGGGCTCGCTGATCCGGCTCAACCTCATCCGCAACGCCGGCGCCGCGTTCTCCCTCGGGGACGGCTCGACGTGGCTGCTCACCCTCGTCGCGCTCCTCATCCTCGGCTGGGTGGTCGTCGGCATCCGACGGATCGACCACCGCGCGTGGGTCGTGCCGCTCGGGCTGCTCCTCGGCGGCGCCGTCGGCAACCTCGTCGACCGGCTGGTCCGCGAGCCCGGCCCCGGCCGCGGGCACGTCGTCGACTTCATCGACTACTTCGGCCTGTTCATCGGCAACGTCGCGGACGTGGCGATCGTCGTCGCGGCCGGCGTCATCATGGTCCTCGCCTACCGCGGGGTGCCGCTCGGCTCGCGCCGCGACGCCGAGCACGCCGCGGAGCCCGACGATGCCTGAGCAGCGCACCGTCCTCGTCCCGGACGGGCTCGAGGGCGAGCGGGTCGACGCCGCCATCGCCCGGCTCTTCGGCCTCTCCCGCACCCGGGCCGCCGACCTCGCGGCCGCCGGTGACGTCGCCGTCAACGCGAGCCAGGTCGGCAAGAGCCACCGGGTCAGCGCCGGCGACATGCTCGAGGTCTCGATCCCGAGCGGGCCGACGAGCCCGACCCTCGAGGTCGTCGCCGAGCCGGTGCCGGGGATGCGGGTGGTCCACGACGACGACGACATCGTCGTCGTCGACAAGCCGGTCGGGGTCGCCGCGCACCCGAGCGTCGGCTGGAGCGGCCCCAACGTCCTCGCCGGCCTCAAGGCGGCGGGCTACCGCATCTCGACGAGCGGGGCGAGCGAGCGGCAGGGCATCGTCTCCCGGCTCGACGTCGGCACCTCGGGACTCATGGTGGTCTGCAAGAGCGAGCGCGGCTACAGCGTCCTCAAGCGCGCCTTCAAGGAGCGCCGGGTCGAGAAGACCTACCACACCCTGGTCCAGGGTCTTCCGGACCCGCTCGTCGGCACCATCGACGCCCCGATCGGGCGCCACCCCGGCCACGACTACAAGTTCGCCGTCATGGACTCCGGCAAGCACGCGGTGACGCACTACGAGCTGCTCGAGGCCTTCCGGCACGCGAGCCTGCTCGAGATCCACCTCGAGACCGGCCGCACCCACCAGATCCGGGTGCACATGGCGGCCGTCCGGCACCCGTGCGTCGGCGACCCGCTGTACGGCGCCGACCCCACCCTCGCGAGGCGGCTCGGGCTCGAGCGGCAGTGGCTGCACGCCGTCGGGCTCGGTTTCGAGCACCCCGGCTCGGGGGAGTGGGTGACCTTCGAGAGCGGCTACCCGGCCGACCTCCAGGACGCCCTCGACCGCCTCTGAGCGCTCGACATCGGGCCGTCGCGCGACACGGCCGACGACACGCCGGGGGTGTCCCCGCGGCGACCTAGGATGGTCGGCGATGTCGACCCCGCCCGCCCCGTCCCCGAGCCCCGCGTCCTCCTCGAAGGGCGACTCGTTCGTGCACCTGCACGTCCACACCGAGTACTCGATGCTCGACGGCGCCGCGCGCATCGGCGACCTCTTCACCCGGGCCGCCGAGATGGGGATGCCGGCGCTCGCCACGACCGACCACGGGTACGTCTTCGGCGCCTACGAGTTCTGGAAGAAGGCCCAGGGCACCGGGGTGAAGCCGATCATCGGCGTCGAGGCCTACGTCACCCCGGGCACCCACCGCACGGACAAGACCCGCGTCAAGTGGGGTGACGAGCGCACCAGCCCCGGCGACGACGTCTCGGGCTCCGGCGCGTACACGCACATGACCCTCCTGGCCCGCGACAACACCGGCCTGCACAACCTCTTCCGGATGGACAGCCAGGCCTCACTCGACCAGGTCTACGCGAAGTGGCCGCGCGTCGACCGCGAGCTCCTCGACCGCTACGGCCAGGGGATCATCGCCACCACCGGCTGCCCGTCCGGCGAGATCCAGACCCGCATCCGGCTCGGCCAGTACGAGCTCGCGAAGCAGGCCGCCTCCGACTTCCGCGACATCTTCGGCCGCGAGAACTACTTCTGCGAGCTGATGGACCACGGCCTCGACATCGAGCGCCGCGTCCAGCAGGACCTCCTGCGGCTGGCCCGCGAGCTCGACCTCCCGCTCGTCGCGACCAACGACCTGCACTACACGAGCCCCGAGGACGCCAAGGCGCACGGTGCCCTCCTCTGCGTCCAGTCCGGCTCGACGATGATGGACCCGGGCCGGTTCAAGTTCGACGCCGACGACTTCTACCTCAAGAGCCCGGCCGAGATGCGCCACACCTGGCGCGAGCTACCCGAGGCCTGCGACAACACGCTGCGGATCGCCGAGATGTGCGAGATCTCGTTCACCGAGGGCGAGGGGCGCTTCATGCCGCGCTTCCCGTGCCCGCCCGGCGAGAACGAGGAGAGCTGGTTCGTCAAGGAGGTCCAGAAGGGCCTGCACGAGCGGTTCCCCGGCGGCATCCCCGAGTACGCCCAGCGGCAGGCCGACTACGAGGCCGAGGTCATCATCTCGAAGGGGTACCCGGGGTACTTCCTCGTCGTCGCCGACTTCATCACCTGGGCCAAGGAGAACGGCATCCGGGTCGGTCCGGGCCGTGGCTCCGGCGCGGGCTCGATGTGCGCGTACGCGATGAAGATCACCGACCTCGACCCCATCCCGCACGGCCTGATCTTCGAGCGGTTCCTCAACCCCGAGCGCGCGTCGATGCCCGACTTCGACGTCGACTTCGACGAGCGCCGGCGGGGCGAGGTCATCAGGTACGTCACCGAGAAGTACGGCGCGGAGCGGGTCGCCCAGATCGTCACCTACGGCACGATCAAGGCCAAGCAGGCGGTCAAGGACTCCGCCCGCGTCATGGGTCACCCGTTCGCCGTCGGCGAGCAGCTGACCAAGGCCATGCCTCCGGACGTCATGGGCAAGGGCGTGCCGCTGTCCGGCATCTACGACCCGAACCACCCGCGCTACGGCGAGGGCAAGGAGTTCCGCGACCTCGTCGCCCAGGAGCCGCACCTCCAGGAGGTCGTCGAGACCGCGAAGGGGCTCGAGGGCCTCAAGCGCCAGTGGGGCGTGCACGCCGCCGGTGTCATCATGTCGAGCGAGCCGCTCATCGACGTCATCCCGATCATGCGGCGGTTGCAGGACGGCCAGGTCATCACCCAGTTCGACTACCCGAGCTGCGAGTCGCTCGGGCTGGTCAAGATGGACTTCCTCGGGCTGCGCAACCTCACCATCCTCGACGACGCCATCGCCAACGTGAAGGCCAACCGGGGCGAGGACATCGACCTCGACGCGCTGAGCAAGGACATGACCGACAAGGCCACCTACGACCTGCTGGCCCGCGGCGACACCCTCGGCGTCTTCCAGCTCGACGGCGGCGGCATGCGCACCCTGCTCAAGCTGATGCAGCCGGACAACTTCGAGGACATCTCCGCCGCCCTCGCGCTCTACCGGCCCGGCCCGATGGGCGTCAACGCGCACACGAACTTCGCGCTGCGCAAGAACGGCAAGCAGGAGCTCGTCCCGCTCGACCCGCAGCTCAAGGGCAAGCTCCAGCCCGAGATGGTCGCGGCCCTCGAGCCCATCCTCGGCACGACCTACGGCCTGGTGATCTACCAGGAGCAGGTCATGGAGATCGCCCAGAAGCTCGCCGGGTACACGCTCGGCACCGCCGACCTGCTCCGGCGCGCGATGGGCAAGAAGAAGAAGGAGGTGCTCGACAAGGAGTACGAGCCCTTCGCCAAGGGCATGATGGAGAACGGCTACACCGAGGCCTCGGTCGCCGCGCTCTGGGGTGTCCTCGTCCCGTTCTCCGACTACGCGTTCAACAAGGCGCACACCGCCGCGTACGGCCTCGTCTCGTACTGGACCGGCTACCTCAAGGCCAACTACCCGGCCGAGTACATGGCTGCGCTGCTCACCAGCGTCGGTGACGACAAGGACAAGTCGGCCCTCTACCTCGGCGAGTGCCGCCGGATGGGCATCAAGGTGCTGCCCCCGGACGTCAACGACTCGGTCGGCCAGTTCGCCGCCGTCGGCACCGACATCCGCTTCGGCCTGCACGCCATCCGCAACGTCGGCCACAACGTCGTCGAGGCGATCATCCAGGCGCGTGAGGAGAAGGGGCGCTTCACCTCGTTCCGCGACTTCATGTCCAAGGTGCCCGCGGTCGTCTGCAACAAGCGCACCATCGAGTCGCTCATCAAGGGCGGCGCCTTCGACGGCCTCGCCGAGACCCGGATGGGCCTGCTGCGCATCCACGAGGAGTACGTCGACGCCTTCGTCGCCGTCAAGCGGCAGGAGGCGATCGGCCAGGACAGCCTCTTCGGCGCCTTCGGCGACGACGGCGGTGGCTCCTCCGGCGGCGACCTCATGGGTCTCGCCCCGGTCCCCGGTGTCGAGTGGGACAAGCAGACGCTGCTCTCCTTCGAGCGCGAGATGCTCGGCCTCTACGTCTCCGACCACCCGCTCTTCGGGGTCGAGCACGTCCTCTCCGCCCACGCCGACACCCAGATCGCGAGCCTCACCGCCGACGAGGGGGGCCGGCCCGAGGGGTCGATGGTGACGATCGCCGGGCTCATCACCGGGCTGGCCATCAAGCGCACGAAGAAGGGCGACCTCTGGGCCATCGCCACCGTCGAGGACCTCGCCGGCTCCATCGAGTGCCTCTTCTTCCCGAGCACGTACATGACCGTCTCCGGGATGCTCCAGCAGGACCAGATCGCGGTCGTGCGCGGCAAGCTCAACCGGCGCGACGACCAGGTGTCCATCTACGCCCAGGAGCTCACCCTCCCCGACGTCAGCGAGGGCCCGCGCGGCCCCGTCGTCGTGACGATGGACACCGCCCGCGCCACCCCGCAGCGGATCGAGGAGCTCAAGGGCGTCCTCACCAACCACCCGGGGACGACCGAGGTGCACCTGAAGCTGGTCAAGCCGGGCCGGGCGGTCGAGATCCGCCTCAACGCCGCCTTCCGGGTCTCGGCCAACGAGTCGCTCTTCGGCGACCTCAAGGTCCTCCTCGGCCCCCGCTGCCTCTCCTGACGCGACCGGGCGGCGACCCTGCGGTGAACGGTGGTCGACGCCGTGGATCCGCCGCCCGCCAGGGGGTGCCGTCCGGCGGACTTTCTCCTAGGGTCTACCTCACGCGACCGCCCGGACAGGGGGCGGTGCACGGAGAACCCAGGAGACCCTCCACCATGAGATCGACTCGACGACGCGTCCTCGGCGCGGGTGTCGCGGCCGCCGCCATCGCGGCGCTCACCGCCGGCACGCCGGCCCTCGCGGGCGGGCACGACGACCACGGACGCGGGCACGGCCACGGGCACCACCCGCAGCCGAGCCGCACGACGACCGTGCAGCTGCTCTCGTTCAACGACTACCACGGCCACCTCGAGGCGACCGACGGTCCGCTGAGCAAGACCCTCGACCCGAGCCAGACCGCGGTCGGCGGCGCCGAGTACCTCGCGACGGCGCTGAAGTCGCTGCGGGCCAAGGCGCCCCGGGGCAGCTCCCTCACCGTCGCCGCCGGCGACCTCATCGGCGGCTCGCCGTTCCTCTCCGGCCTCTTCCACGACGAGCCCTCGGTCGAGTCGCTCAACGCGATGAAGCTCGACGTGAGCAGCGTCGGCAACCACGAGTTCGACGAGGGCACCACCGAGCTGCTGCGCATGCAGAAGGGTGGCTGCCACCCGACCGACGGCTGCTACTTCCCGAAGCAGCCGTACGGCGGCGCCGACTTCCAGTGGCTCGCCGCGAACGTCGTCCTCAAGCAGCAGGCGGCCGCCAAGGGCCGGGGCCACGACCACGGGCACGACAAGGAGCGCACACTCCTGCCGGCCACGTCGGTCAAGAAGGTGAACGGCGTCAAGGTCGGCTTCATCGGGATGACCCTCGAGGGCACCCCGACCCTCGTCGACCCGGCCGGCGTCGCGAACGTCGAGTTCAAGGACGAGGTCGAGACGGCCAACAAGCAGGCCCGCGAGCTGCGCAAGCAGGGCGTCAACTCCATCGTCGTCCTGCTCCACGAGGGCGGCGTGCAGTCCGGCACCTACCAGCAGTGCGTCGGCATCTCCGACCCGATCGCGACGATCGCGAGGACGATGACCGCCGACGTCGACGCCATCATCACCGGGCACACGCACCAGCCGTACACGTGCTCCATCCCGGACCCGAAGGGCAACCCGCGTCTGGTGACCAGCGCCGCCTCGTACGGCCAGGTGGTCTCCGAGACCGACCTCGTCATCGACCGGCGCACCGGTGAGGTCGACCGGAAGAAGTCGACCTCGGTCAACCACCTCGTGGCCCGCGACACGTTCGCCAAGGACCCGAAGCAGACCGCGATCATCGCCAAGTGGAACACCCTCGCCGGTGACCTCGGCCAGCGCGTCGTCGGCTCGAACAAGGAGGACATCACCGGCGACTCGAGCACCTGCCGCTGCACCGAGACCCCGATGGGCGACCTGCTCGCCGACGCCATCCTCTGGGGCACCAAGGCCCCGGCCAACGGCGGTGCGCAGCTGTCCTTCATGAACATCGGCGGGGTGCGGGCCAGCCTGCTCCTCGCGCCGAAGTACACCGAGGCCGCCGGGCAGATCACCTACAAGGAGGCCTACGACGTCGCGCCGTTCGGCAACCTGCTCGTCTCGATGGACATGACCGGGCAGCAGATCAAGGACACCCTCGAGCAGCAGTTCATCGCCGGCCGCCCCGGCGGTCGTGACGCGCTGGCGCTCGGTGTCTCGCAGGGTTTCTCGTACACCTGGGACCCCACCGCCGCGCAGGGCAGCCGGGTCGTGGCGTCGTCGATGACGCTCAACGGGACGCCGATGGACCTGGGCGCGACCTACCGGGTCTCGACCCTCAACTTCCTCGCCAACGGGGGTGACTCGTTCACCGGCTTCACCGCGGGGACGAACCTGCTCGGCGGCGCGGAGGACCTCGCGAACCTCGTCGCGTACTTCGAGGCGACCCCCGGCCTGACCGCCCCGGCGGACCGGGTCGCCGGTCTCTGACCGGACTCGCACCGACGAGGGCCGCACCCCATCCGGGGTGCGGCCCTCGCCGTGCGTAGGGTGGCGCCATGCCGAGCCCCCTGCCGCCGACCGCCCCGCGCCGCGAGCACGTCCGCGAGCACCACGGCGACCGCGTCGCCGACCCCTACTGGTGGATGCGCGACCTCGAGGACCCCGAGCTCGTCGCGCACCTCGAGGCCGAGAACCGCTACGCGGAGGCGGTGACCGAGCACCTCGCGCCGTTGCGGCGCACCCTCTTCGAGGAGATCCGGGCGCGGGTCAAGGAGGACGACCTCTCGGTGCCGGTCGCGAGCGGGCCGTGGTGGTACTTCAGCCGCACCGCGGAGGGCAAGCAGTACGGCATCCACGTCCGGGTGCCGCGGGCCGACGGCGACCTGCGCCCCGACCCGGAGGCGTCCGCGGTGCCGGGCGAGCAGGTCGTCCTCGACGGCAACGTCGAGGCCGGCGACTCCGAGTTCTTCTCGCTCGGCGCCCTGACGGTCAGCGCGGACCACCGGCTCGTCGCCTTCGCGGTCGACACCGCGGGGGACGAGCGGTTCGACCTCACCGTCCGCGAGGTGGCCACCGGCCGCGTCCTCGACACGGCGCTCACCGGCATCGGCTACGGCTGCGAGTTCAGCCGCGACGGGTCGGTCGTCTTCTACACCCGCGTCGACGACGCCTGGCGGCCGCACCAGCTGTGGCGGCACCGCGTGGGGAGCGACCCCGCGGACGACGTCCTCGTCCACCAGGAGGACGACGAGCGGTTCTGGATGGGCATCAGCGGCAGCCGCGACGAGCGCTGGCTGCTCCTCGGGCTCGGGTCGAAGACCACGTCCGAGGTGTGGATGCTGCCCTCGGACGACCCGGAGGGGGAGTGGCGGGTCGTCGCGCCGCGGCGCGAGGGGGTCGAGTACGACGTCGAGCCGGCAGGGGATCGGCTGCTCGTCGTGCACAACACCGACACCCCCGACTCCGACCTCGCGTGGGCCCCGCTCGAGGCGACGAGCCACGAGCAGTGGGTGCCCCTGTTGGCGTCCGGCGAGGGCGAGCGGTTCGTCGGGGTCGACGCCTTCGACGGCGCGAGCGTCCTCTCGTTGCGCACCGGCGGGCTCACCGCCCTGCGGGTGCTGCCGCGCGACGTCACGTCGGTCTCCGGCCACGGCACGCCGTGGGACGTCGAGGTCGACCAGCCGGTGCACTCGATCGGGTTGGGCGACAACCCGGAGCCGGACCAGAGCGCGGTGCAGGTGGTCGTCGAGTCGTGGACGACGCCGCGCACCGTTCTCGAGGTGGACCTCGCGACCCGCGTCCGCACCGAGCTGAAGCGACAGCCCGTGCTCGGTGGCTTCGACGCCGCCGACTACGAGGAGTCGCGCGAGTGGGCCACCGCCGCCGACGGCACGGCGGTGCCGGTCTCCGTCGTGCGGCGTCGGGGAGTCGTCGCCGACGGCACCAACCCCGGCCTGCTCACCGCCTACGGCGCCTACGAGATCTCCTCGGACCCGTACTTCTCGGTCGCCCGGCTCGGGCTGCTCGACCGCGGTGTCGTCGTCGCCGTCGCCCACGTGCGCGGTGGCGGCGAGATGGGCCGGCGCTGGTACGACGACGGGAAGCTGCTCGCGAAGCCGAACACGTTCTCCGACACCGTCGCCGCGGCCCGGCACCTCGTGGAGTCCGGATGGGTCGCTCCGGACCGGCTCGGGCTCGAGGGCGGGTCCGCCGGCGGGCTGCTCGTCGGCGCGGTGCTCAACCTGGCCCCGGAGCTGTTCCGGGTCGCGCACGCGGCCGTGCCGTTCGTCGACGCGCTGACCACCATCCTCCAGCCCGAGCTGCCGCTCACCGTGGGGGAGTGGGAGGAGTGGGGCAACCCGCTCGAGGACCCCGAGGTGTACGCGGCGATGCGGGCCTACACGCCGTACGAGAACGTCCGCGCGGTCGAGTACCCCGCGGTGCTCGCGACGAGCAGCCTCCACGACACCCGGGTCTACGTCACCGAGCCCGCGAAGTGGGTGGCCCGGCTGCGCGAGACCGCGACGAACGACCCGACCGCCCGCCCGGTGCTGCTGCGCACCGAGATGTCCGCCGGCCACGGTGGCCGCTCGGGGCGGTACGCCGCCTGGGAGCAGGTCGCGTGGGAGTGGGCCTTCGTCCTCGACCGCCTCGGGGCGACCGAGCGGGTCGACGGGGGCGCCGTCAGCGGGTGACGAGCACCGGGCACTCGGTGCGCGAGACCAGCCGGAGCGCCGTCGACCCGACGTGCAGCCCCTCGAAGCCCCCGGCACCACGGGCGCCGACGACGACCAGGCTCGCGTCCTCGCTGCTCTCGGTGAGGGCGTGCACCGGGTCCGCGCGCACGACGTGCACCTCGACCTTGGTGTCGGGGTGCTCGGGACGCAGGGCGGCGACCGTGGTGTCGACGATCCGTTCGACCCCGGCGACGTACTCCTCCCAGCTGGAGGCGCTCGCCAGGGTGGGGTCGGCGACGCCCCGGGCCTGCCAGGCGTGGACGGCGTCGACCGTGCCGCCGAGGATGGTCGCCTCGCGGACCGCCGAGCGCAGCGCGCCGAGCGAGGTCTCCGAGCCGTCGACGCCGGCGACGACCCGCCCGCCGGACGCCGGGGAACCGGAGGTCGTGTGGCCGACGACGAGGACCGGGCAGTGCGCGTGGGTCAGCACCTGCATCGCGACCGCGCCGAGGCTGGTGCGGCTGAGCAGGCCGTGGCCGGCGACTCCGACGACGACGAGGGCCGCCGTGTGCGAGGAGGCGATGAGCGACTGGCTCGCGTAGCCGTCGTGCAGTGCCGAGGTGACGGTGAGGTCGGGGTGCGCGGCGTGCGCCCTGGCCACGGCGGCCTCGAGCAGCCGCCGGCCGTGGTCGGTGACGAGGGCGCGGTCGGCGAGTGCCCCGAAGCCCAGCATCGGCAGGTCGGGGGCGAAGGCGTGCAGCACGTGCAGGGTCATCCCCCGGGTGCTCGCGAAGTGTGCGGCCTGCACCACGGCGGCCTTCGACAACGGCGACCCGTCGACCCCCACGACGACACGAGGCTGGCTCATCGTCACGTCCTCCTCCTCGGTTGGTGGGCGGGCGCCCCGCCCACTCCGACCGTCCCACCGTCCGGGGTCGGGCACAAGGACGCATGTCACGAGTCGCGCCACCGGGATGGCGCGGAGGTGGCACGTCGTAGGGTGCCGCCATGAGCCTCCTCGCCCTCACGTGGGACGACGCCGCGGGCCCCGACGGCCGCGGCTCCCTGCGCCTCCTCGACCAGACCCTCCTGCCGCTCACCACCGAGTACCTGGTGGTCGAGCGGGTCGACGACCTCGTCGGCGCCATCGAGCGCCTCGCGGTCCGCGGTGCGCCGGCGCTCGGGGTGGCCGGGGCGATGGGGGTCGTCGTCGCGATGGACGAGGCGGCCCGGGAGGGATGGGACGAGGCACGCCTCGCCGCCGAGGTACGGCGCGTCCGGGATGCCCGCCCGACCGCGGTCAACCTCGCGTGGGGGGTCGACCGCGTCGCGCCGCTCGTGCCGCAGGGCCGCGACGCCGTCCTCGCCGCCGCGCGGCAGCTCGCCGCCGAGGACGAGGCGGCCAACCGCGAGCTGTCCCGGCTGGCCGCGGACTGGCTCCTCGCGCGGGTCGACCGGCCGCGGCTGCGGGTGCTCACGCACTGCAACGCCGGGGTGCTGGCGACGTCGGCGTGGGGCACCGCGCTCGGGGTGGTCCGCGAGCTGCACGTGCGCGGACGCCTCGAGTTCGTCTACGCCGACGAGACCCGCCCGCTGCTCCAGGGCGCGCGGCTCACCGCCTGGGAGCTCGCCGGCGAGGGCATCCCGCACGCCGTGCAGGTCGACGGCGCCGCGGCCTCGACCGTGCTGCGCGGGATGGTCGACTGCGCCGTCGTCGGTGCGGACCGGATCGCCGCCAACGGTGACGTCGCGAACAAGGTCGGCACGCTCGGGGTCGGCCTCGCCTGCCGCGAGGCGGGCATCCCGCTGCTCGTGGCCGCGCCGTGGTCCACGGTCGACCTGGCGACCCCGGAGGGCGCCACCATCGAGATCGAGGAGCGTCCCGGGGAGGAGGTCGTCGAGTTCGCCGGGACCCGCACGGCGCCGTTCGCCTCGCCCGGCTACAACCCCGCCTTCGACGTGACCCCGGCACGCTTCGTCGCGGCGGTCGCCACCGAGCGGGGCGTCCTCGAGCCCGCCGCCGGGCAGCGGATGGACGGCGTCCTCACCGGATCCTGAAGAAGAGGGCTTCATTCGGTCGATATGAAGGTATGATCTTCAGATGGTTGATCTGAAGACCGATGCTTCACCGTGTGTCGTCATCGGTGACCTCGTCGGCTCGCGCGAGGCCCGGGACCGCCGCACCCTCCATGCGACGCTCGAGGCCGCGCTCGCCGCCACCGAGCGGGAGCGGCCGTCCCTCTCCGGGCTGCGGACCACGGTCGGGGACGAGTTCCAGGGCACCTACGCCACCCTCGGCGAGGCGCTCGACGCCGCGCTGCGGGTGCGCCTGCGGCTGTTGCCCGGCGCCGACGTCCGGGTCGGGGTCGGCCGCGGCCGGGTGAGCGTCATCGACGCCGACCGGGGCATCGAGGACGGCCCGGGCTGGTGGGCCGCCCGGGCGGCAGTCGAGGGGGTCGAAGCGGCGGCCGAGCGAGCTCCGACCCGGTTGCTGCGCACCGGCGTCCGCACCGCCACCGAGGCCGGCGACCGGGTGCGAGAGCCGGGTCTCGACGAGCACGGCGCGGCGGCGGCGGTCAACGCGGCGCTGCTGTGTCGGGACCATCTGGTTGGCTCTCTCTCAGGCCGGTCACTCCGACTGCTGAGGGGGCTCATGGATCCCGAGACCACGCAGGCCGCGCTCGCCGAGCGCGAGGGCATCAGCGCGTCCGCGGTCTCCCAGCGGGTGCGCGCCGACGGCATCGGCGTGGTCCTCGCCGCGCACGCCCTGCTCCGGGGGCTGCCATGACGTGGCTCGGGGTGTGGCTGGTCGGCGTCGGCCTCGCCGACCTCGTCCGCGGCGGGGGCGAGCGGCCGGGACGCGAACGCGCGGCGGTGCTGGTCGGCGCCGTCGCCGTCGTCCTCACGGCGCTCCTCGCGGGTCTCCACGCACCGGTCGACCTCGTCGTGCTCGTCGGCTCCCTCGTGGCGCTGGTGCTCTGGGTGCGGTGGTCGCAGCAGTCGCTGACGACCGGCACCGGCCACGTCGCGGCGCTCGCGTCGCTCGCCGGCGGGGCGGTCTGGCTCGTCGGCCTGTCCGGCTGGGCCAGCGAGGCCGGTGGGCCACTGCGCGACTGGCTCGGCTGGGCGGACCTCCCGGCCCTCGTCGCCGCCCACGGCCGCTCCGCGGCGCACGTCCTGCTCGTGCTCGGCCTCGTCCTGGCCAACCTCGCCACCGGCAACGTCGTCGTCCGGCTCGTCCTCGTCGCCATCGGCGCGGTCCGGCCGGTCGAGCGGGCCGGGACGGAGGGCGAGACCGGTCCGCAGGCCTCCGAGCAGCTGCGCGGCGGGCGGCTGCTCGGCCCGATGGAGCGGGTGGTCATCCTCGGCCTGGGCCTCGCCGGCCAGCTCGGCGCAGCCGGTCTCGTCATCGCCGCCAAGGGCCTCATCCGCTTCCCCGAGCTGCAGAGCAAGCGCTCGGACCACGAGTCGGTCGAGGGGGTCGGCATCGACGAGGTCACCGAGTACTTCCTCGTCGGCTCGTTCGTCTCGTGGCTGCTCGCGCTCGGCGGCCTCGTCCTGGCCGGCTGAGGCCGAGACCGCTCAGACCTCGATGATCCGACCGCAGTACTCCTCGGGGAAGTCGGCGCTCGTGTCGCCCGCGACGAGGAGCCGGTAGGTCATCGTCGCGGCCTCCTCGAGGTTGAGCGCCCGGCGCAGGGCCATCGGCACGCTGTCGCCGAGGGCCGAGCAGCCATGGTGGGCGAGGACGACGGCGTCGTGCTCGCGGGCGGCCTCGGCGGCGGCGTCGGCGAGGGCCTCGCTGCCGGAGGGGATGAACGGCACGCGCCCGCAGGACCCGAGGTAGTACTGGTGGTCGAGGGTCGTGAACCGGATCGGGGCCCCGAGCAGGTCGACGAGCAGGACGTGCTGGGGATGGAGGTGGACGATCGCGGCGACGTCGTCGCGGACGGCGTAGGTGCGCGCGTGCAGCCGCCACTCGCCGGAGGGGCGCTCGGTGCCGGCGACGCGCTCGCCGTCCGGGGTCAGCTCGGCGAAGTCGTCGTGGGTCAGCCGGTCCAGCCAGGTGCCCGTGCCGGTGACGAGGAACCGGTCGGTACCCGGGACCCGGACGGAGAGGTTGCCGCCGCTGGCCTGGACGAGGCCACGCTCGACGACGTGCCGGCCGGCGTCGACGAGCTGGTCGAGGAGGGCGGTGCGGGAGTCGCTCACCGCCCGATCATGCCGCAGCCGAGCCCCTGGCGTGCGTAGCGGTTCAGCAGGACGCCGTGGGGCAGCGGCGTGCTCGCCCGGACGGGGCCGCCCTCGGGCTCCCCGGACACGGCTCGGCGCCGCACCGGGGGACGGGTGCGGCGCCGAGGTCGCCACCGGGGGACGGGGCTCAGGCCGAGACCGGCTGCGCCCCGGTGTCGCTGGTCTCCCCGCTGATGACCCGGTGACCGCCGGTGTGGTTGACCGAGATCTTGCGCGGCCGGGCCTCCTCGGCGACCGGGATGGTCAGGGTGAGGACGCCGTCGGAGTAGTCGGCTTCGATCCGGTCGAGGGCCACGCCGTAGCCCAGGGTCAGCTGCCGGGCGAAGGTGCCGGAGGGCCGCTCGTGGGAGAGCCACTGCACCTCGCCGTCGGTCTGCTCGCGGCGCTCCGCGCGGATGGTGAGGGTGCGGTCCTCGACGTCGACGTCGACGGTCGAGGGGTCGACGCCGGGGAGATCGACCTTGGCGACGAACGTCTCGCCGGTGCGGTAGAGGTCCATCGGCATCGCCGTGCTCGCGGGCGTGCGGAGCGTGCCGGCCAGCATGCGGTCGAAGTCGCGGAACGGGTCGAAGGTGGCCATGGATTCCTCCGTGATGGTGCTCGTGCGGGTGGTGACCCGCGGTCTCCGTGTGACATGAGTGTCAACGACTCAACTTATAGACGTGTTCCCGACGCAGGTCAAGTCGCCCGGCCGGAGGTCGGTCGGTGCTCGCCCGGTGCGTAGGGTCGGGGTCGTGGAGAGCAGCGGGGTGGCGTACTTCGAGCGGCTCGGCCCGAGCACGTTCCGGGCGACCGAGCACACCGGTGGGGCGTGGCGCGAGGACGAGCAGCACATCGCGCCCGCCCTCGGTCTGCTCGCGCACGTCGTCGAGCGCGACCGTGACGCCCGGCGCCCCGACCGGCCGGTGCTCGCGCGGCTGTCCTACGACATCCTCGGCACCGTGCCGGTCGACGTCGTCGACACCGAGGTGCGGGTGCTGCGGCCCGGGCGGACGATCGAGCTGGTCGAGGCGTCCGTCGCCCACGGTGGCCGAACGGTCGCGGTGCTGCGCGCCTGGCTCCTCGTCGAGCGCGACTCGGCCTCGGTCGCCGGATCCCCGGTGCCCGGGATCCCCGGTCCCGACGAGCTCGAGCCCTGGACCCCGAGCGCGCTGTGGCCCGGCGGCTTCATCGGCTCGGTCGAGCTTCGCCGCCACCTCGAGGAACCCGGCCGCGGCTGGTTCTGGGTGCGCACGCCGGTGCCGCTCCTCGCCGGCGAGGAGGTGAGCCCGACCGCCCGCGTCGCGGGGCTGCTCGACATCGCCAACGGGATGACCGTCCGCGCCGACCCGCGCGAGGTGCACTTCCCGAACGTCGACCTCACGGCGCACCTGCTGCGGGTGCCGGAGGGGGAGTGGCTCGGCGTCGACGCCTCGATCACGTTCGGCGACAACGGTATCGGCGTGACGAGCAGCCAGCTGCACGACGCCGCTGGTCCGCTCGGCTCGCTCGCCCAGTGCCTCACGGTCCGCCCCCGCTGAGGGTGCGGTGATGTGACGTCGCGCACCCCGTCGTCGGCGTCGCCCCGGGCACGTCCCGCGTCACTGGCGTGGAGCCAGGCTTGCGAGCCGCCCGGTCCCCCTGCACCCCGAGCGGTCCGCCCGACGGGAGAAGGTCGTCACGACTGCCCATCCGCGGCCCGGCCCCGATGCGGCCGGATCGGTCCGGGGGACCGCCGCAGGTGCGCCGCGCCGCAGGGGCGCGGCCCGCGTCTCGTCGACCGTCCTCGTGCTCGGGATGGTCAGCCTCCTCACCGACCTCTCGTCGGAGTCGGTCTCCTCGGTCCTGCCCCTCTACCTGACCACGACGATCGGGTTGTCCGTCCTCGGGTACGGACTGCTCGACGCCGCAGTCCAGGGCTCGCAGGCCCTCGTCCTCGTCCTCGCCGGATGGCTGGCGGACCGGGGTGACCACCCGCGGCGGGTCGCCCTCTCCGGCTACGCCCTCTCGGCCCTGACCCGGGCGGGACTGCTGGTGGCCGGCGGGGCCGGCGCCCTCACCGCCCTGCTCGCCCTGGACCGGCTCGGCAAGGGCATCCGCACCGCACCGCGCGACGCGATGATCGGGGCTGTCTCCGCGCCGAGGACGCTGGCGCGTTCCTTCGGGGTGCACCGCGCCCTCGACACGGCGGGCGCCGCACTCGGCCCGCTGCTCGCCGGAGCGGTGCTCTGGGTGTCGCCGGGTGACTTCAGCAGCGTCTTCGTCGTCTCGCTCGCCTGCGCAGTCATCGGCGTGGCGGTCCTCGGCCTGCTCGTCCCGGACGTCCGCCCGCGTCGCGCCGCGTGGGTGGAGCGGCACCGGCAGCGGCACGGTCGTGGCCTGCCGCCCTGCGTCGGGTGCACCTGCGACGTGCCGGGGCTGGTCCCGGGGGTCCCGTCCTTCAGCTGGGCGTTCCTCCGGCTCCCCGGGCTGCGACGGCTGTTGGCGGTCGCGTTCATCCTCGCGCTGCTCAGCGTCGGCGACGGCTTCGTCTACCTCGTGCTCCAGTCCCGGGACGGCTTCGCGGCCGCCTGGTTCCCGCTGCTCTACGTCGGGACGAACGCGGTCTACATGGTGCTGGCGGTGCCCGTCGGCCGGCTGGCCGACCGGGCCGGACGGGCGCGTGTCTACGTCCTCGGGCACCTGGTGCTCGCGTCGGCCTTCGCCGTGGCCGGCTCGCCGTTCGCCGGCCCGACGGCGACGGTGGCGAGCCTCGTCCTCCTCGGCGCGTTCTACGCGGCGACCGACGGAGTGCTGTCCGCCGTCGCCGGTCGGATGGCCCCGGAGGCCGCGGCATCGGCCATCGGCGCGGCCCGGACCGTCGTCGCCGTCGGGCGGATGGTCGCGGCTGGAGGCTTCGGGCTGCTCTGGGTCACCGTCGGCCGGGCTCCCGCGATGCTGGTCGTCGCCGGCCTGCTCGTGGTCGCGGTGCCGGCGGCGGCGATCCTGTTGGGTCGGGACGACGCGCCGGGCCGTGGGCACCGCACGACGGTCCGAGCGCTCACCGGCCACGGAGACTGAGCGACGCCCCCGCCGGGAGTCCCGGCGAGGGCGTCGCTCACGTGCGTCGGCTCAGATGTCGAAGTACATCTCGAACTCGTGCGGGTGCGGGCGGAAGCGGATCGGGTCCACCTCGTTGACCCGCTTCCAGTCGATCCACGCGCCGATGAGGTCCTCGGTGAAGACGTCGCCCTCGAGGAGGAACTCGTGGTCGGCCTCGAGCGCGTCGAGGACGGCGGGCAGCGACCCGGGCACCTGGGCGATCGACTCGTGCTCCTCCGGCGGGAGCTCGTAGAGGTCCTTGTCGACCGGCTCCGGCGGCTCGATCCGGTTCTTGATGCCGTCGAGACCGGCCATCAGCTGGGCGGCGAAGCACAGGTAAGGGTTGGACGACGGGTCCGGCACGCGGAACTCGATGCGCTTGGCCTTCGGGCTGTCGCCGGTGATCGGGATGCGCACGCAGGCGGAGCGGTTGCGGGCCGAGTACACGAGGTTGACCGGGGCCTCGTAGCCCGGGACCAGCCGGTGGTAGCTGTTGACCGTCGGGTTGGTGAACGCCAGGAGCGCCGGGGCGTGCTTGAGCAGGCCGCCGATGTACCAGCGCGCGATGTCGGAGAGACCGCCGTAGCCGCGCTCGTCGTAGAAGAGCGGCTCGCCGTCCTTCCACAGCGACTGGTGCGTGTGCATGCCCGAGCCGTTGTCGCCGAAGATCGGCTTCGGCATGAACGTGGCGGTCTTGCCGCCCTCCCACACCGTGTTCTTGACGACGTACTTGAACTTCATCATGTCGTCGCCGGACTTGAGCAGCGTGTTGAAGCGGTAGTTGATCTCCTGCTGGCCCGCGGTGCCGACCTCGTGGTGGCTGCGCTCGACCTCGATGCCCACCTTCGCGAGGTTGAGGCAGATCTTGTCGCGGGTGTCGGCGAAGTGGTCGACCGGCGGGACCGGGAAGTAGCCGCCCTTGTACCGGGTCTTGTAGCCGCGGTTGCCACCCTCCTCGGCGCGGCCGGTGTTCCAGGCCGCCTCGACGGAGTCGATGTAGTAGTAGCTCGCGCTCTGCTTGGTCTCGAAGCGCACGTCGTCGAAGACGTAGAACTCCGCCTCGGCGCCGAAGAAGGCGGTGTCGGCGATGCCGGTGGACTTGAGGTACGCCTCGGCCTTCGCCGCGATGTTGCGCGGGTCGCGCCCGTAGGCCTCGCCGGTGAAGGGGTCGACGATGCTGAAGTTCATGATGAGCGTCTTCTCGACGCGGAACGGGTCGACGTAGGCCGTCGTCGGGTCCGGGATGAGCTTCATGTCGGACTCGTGGATGGCCTGGAAGCCGCGGATCGAGGATCCGTCGAACATCTGGCCGTTGGTGAAGAAGTCCTCGTCGACCGTGTGCGCCGGCACGTTGAAGTGCTGCATGACGCCGGGTAGGTCGCAGAACCGGATGTCGACGAACTTGACGTCCTCGTCCTTGATGAAGGCGAGGACCTCGTCAGCGGAGCTGAACACTGTGTTGAACCTCCTGGTTCGGTGCAGGGGCTATGGGAGCCAGCCCTGATGGCGTTGCCGACGACGGTAGGGCGGGGCGGTTTCCCGTCGGTGACCCGGATGTTTCGCCGACGTAACGCACGCCACCGTATCAAGGAGTGGGATGACCGGCCCGAGGCGTGGAACAGGGCGAGACGTCGCCGGCCGGTGTGGGCGCCAGCTCGTCAGAACGGGGGCCGGATGGGCGCCGCGGGTCGCGCGCGGGCGCGTGCGGGATGGAGTCCTGTGACGTGGACGGGGTGCGGTGGCCGGCGGAGCTCGACACGGCAGGTTCTGGGCAGGGGGTCGCGGCCGCCGAGGGTGTGCTCGATGGCGAACTCGAGGGTCGAGTGGGGTGCGTCGGGGTCGACGAGGCTGGGTCTGGGGGGTGGGTGTCGGCTGTCGTGCCCGGTGTCGGGCAGGGTGAGTGGGCGGTGGTCGACGGGGTCGGTGGTGCGAGTGACTCCGGTGGGGTCGGTCCAGGTCATCGAGCCGTCGGGGTGGAGGTCCACCCGCCAGCCGTGGCGCTGCTTGACCCGGTGGTGGCGGCGGCAGAGGCAGGCGAGGTTGGCGGCGGTGGTGGGACCGGTGGGCCAGGGGGTGACGTGGTCGAGGTCGCAGAACCTTGCGGCGACGTGGCAGCCGGGGAAGCGGCAGTGCCCGTCGCGGGCCCGGACGAGGCGGGCGAGGGCGGCGCCGGGGCGGTAGGCGTCGGTGGCCAGGTTCTCCCCGGTGTCGGTGAGGGCGCCGGAGTCCGGGTGAAGGGCGACGCGGCCGTACCGGTCCGCTCTGGCTGTGGTCGAGGCGACGGCGTGGTCGAGCCAGTCGCGCGGGACGAGCGCGGGCTCTCCCGGTGCCAGCCCGTGCACCGCGACGAGGTCGGTGGGTCGGTCGGGGCACCCGGACCTTGTACCGGGCGCCGGCAGCCCCTCGCGGTCGGCTCCGGTCAGGCCTCCTGCCGCGCCCGCTGACTGGAGGTGCCCGGGTGCGGTGTGGCGGTCCGTGCCCGGGGTGGCGCGGTCCGCCGGAGCCGCTGCTGCGGGCGTGGTGCTGAGGAGCTGGACCTGCAGTTCGATGGTGGCGTGGCCGGTGACCAGGTCGGTCAGGGCCTTGGCCCGGGCGCGCTCGATCCGCTCGCAGGTGCCGTCGGTGACGTACCGCTGCGCCAACGCGTCGATGGCAGCCCACGCGGCGCACGCCTCCTCGGAGGGGAAGGTGCCCAGCCAGGTGTCGACGCCGGGTTCGTCGACCCAGCGCCGCAGCGAGGAGGCCGAGCGTGCCCGCACCGACTTCT
>NZ_DAOLAC010000047.1:0-24340 GCF_035325325.1 Phycicoccus sp.
CCTCGTCGAGGACGACGACCGAGACGTCGCGGACGAGCAGCCGGGCGAAGGCGACGAGCTGCTCCTCGCCGGCGGACAGCGAGGTGCCGCCCGGGCCGAGGAGGGTGTCGAGCCCCTCGGGGAGACCGGCGACCCACCCGTCGAGCCCGAGCTGGGTGACGGCGGCCTCGACCCGGGGCCGCGGCAGCTCGGCGAAGAGGGTGATGTTCTCGGCGAGGGTGCCGGCGAGGACCTCGGTGCGCTGGGTGACGACCCCGACCGCCGCGCGCAGCTGCTGGAGGTCGAGCTCGAGGACGTCGACACCGCCGAGGAACACCGTGCCGGGCTCGGGCTCGACCGCGCGGGAGACGAGCGAGGCGAGCGTCGACTTGCCCGACCCGGTGCGGCCGACGAGCGCGCACGTCTGTCCGCCCGGGACCCGCAGGTCGACGTCCTGCAGCGCGAACCCGCCCTGGTCGTAGCGGAACCGGAGGGAGCGGAACTCGAGGTCGAGGGCACCGCCGGGGACCGGCCGGCCGCCCGCCGGCTCGGGCGCCACCCCGAGCAGCTGCCGGAGCCGGGTGATGGCGCCGAGCCCGGCCTGCAGCTCGGGCAGGTGGCGCGCCATCTGGTCGACCTGACCGACGAAGGTGCTCGTGACGAGGAACAGGGTGACGAGCCGCGCGACCGTGAGGCCACCGCCCACGACGAGGGCCACGCCCGCGACGCTGGTGCCCGCGAGCATCCCGTAGAGGAGGAGGCCGGTGCGGCGGGTGACGCGGACCTGGAGGTCGATCACCTGCTTGAAGCGCTGGTGGACGACCGCCGACAGGGTGCTGAGCCGGGCCACGACGTGGGCCTGGCCCAGGCTCGTGCGCAGGTCGTCGCGGGCCGTCACGCCCTCCTCGAGCGCAGCGGCGTGGTCGGTCCAGGCGACCTCCTCGGCGACCTTGCGCTCGGCGATGGTCGGCAGGAGCCGGCGCACGAGGAGGAAGGAGCCGGCCGCGGCGACCGGGAAGAGCGCCCAGGCCGGCCACCAGGTGAGGCCGGCGACGACCCACATCGGCAGCGCGGCGAAGACGGTCTTCAGCGCGTCCCAGACCTGGCGGCGGAGCATCGCCCCGACGTCGTGGGTGTCGGCGTCGACGCGGTCGAGCACCTCGCCGACCGCCTGCTCGCCGAGCGCCGGCAGCGGCTGGGCGAGCGCGGCGTCGACGAGGTCGTCGCGCAGGCGTCCCTCGGCGCGGTCGACGACGCCGGCCCAGACCGTGCGCCCGGCGGTGTCGAGGACCGCGGCCCCGACGACGCAGAGCGCGAGGAGGCCGACGAGGCGCGTCGAGGGGTTCGCGGCGAGCAGGCCGGCGACGACCGTCCCGAGCGTCCGCCCGAGGGCGCCGGTGGCCGAAGCCAGCAGGGCCAGCCCGGTCGGCCATCCGCGCAGCCGGCGCAGGTCGAGCCGGCGCCCGGGCGGCACGGGGCGCACCTCGGCCGGCGCGAGGGTCGGCGAGGCGGGCGGTGATGCGGTCGTGGTCCCCACGGATGAAAACTACGACGAGCCACCGACGCCCGGCACCCGGGTTTGCGCCGGTCCCGCGGTGACGACCTCAGACGTTGCGGCGGTACTGGCCCCCGACCTCGAAGAACGCCTCGGTGACCTGCTGCAGGGAGCAGACCCGGGCCGCGTCGACGAGGACCGCGAACACGTTCTCGCCGCTCGTGGCCGCGGCCTTGAGCCGGGCCAGGGCGGCCTCGGCCTCGTCGCGGTGCTCCTCGCGGAAGGCCTCGACGCGGGCGAGCTGGCCCTCCTTCTCGGCCTCCGTGGCCCGGGCGAGGACGACCTCCTTCGGGGAGACCTCGGCCTCCGGCCGCACGAAGGTGTTGACGCCGACGATCGGCAGCGACCCGTCGTGCTTGCGGTGCTCGTAGAGCATCGACTCGTCCTGGATCCGCCCGCGCTGGTAGCCGGTCTCCATCGCGCCGAGCACGCCGCCGCGCTCGGAGATCCGGTCGAACTCGGCGAGCACGGCGGCCTCGACGAGGTCGGTCAGCTCGTCGACGACGAACGAGCCCTGGAGCGGGTTCTCGTTCATCGCCAGGCCCCACTCGCGGTTGATGATCAGCTGGATGGCCAGCGCGCGACGCACCGACTCCTCCGACGGGGTCGTCACGGCCTCGTCGTAGGCGTTGGTGTGCAGGCTGTTCGCGTTGTCGTAGATCGCCACGAGCGCCTGCAGCGTCGTGCGGATGTCGTTGAAGTCCATCTCCTGCGCGTGGAGGCTGCGGCCGCTCGTCTGCACGTGGTACTTGAGCTTCTGGCTGCGCTCGTTGGCGCCGTACTTCTCGCGCATCGCGACCGCCCAGATGCGTCGGGCGACGCGGCCGATGACGGTGTACTCCGGGTCCATCCCGTTGCTGAAGAAGAACGAGAGGTTCGGGGCGAAGTCGTCGATGTCCATCCCGCGCGCGAGGTAGGCCTCGACGTAGGTGAAGCCGTTGGCGAGGGTGAACGCGAGCTGGCTGATGGGGTTCGCCCCGGCCTCGGCGATGTGGTAGCCGCTGATCGAGACCGAGTAGAAGTTGCGGACCTTGTTGGCGATGAACCACTCCTGGATGTCGGCCATCATCCGGAGGCTGAACTCGGTCGAGAACAGGCAGGTGTTCTGGCCCTGGTCCTCCTTGAGGATGTCGGCCTGCACCGTGCCACGGACCGTCGCCAGCGCGCGGGCCCGGACGGCGTGCCGCTCCTCGTCGCTCGGCTCGCGGCCGTTCTCGGCGACCCACGCCTCGACCTCGCGGTCCATGGCGGTGTTGAGGAAGAAGGCGAGGATGGTCGGCGCCGGGCCGTTGATCGTCATCGACACGCTCGTGCTCGGCGAGGTGAGGTCGAAGCCGTCGTAGAGCGCCTTCATGTCGTCGAGCGTCGCGACGGAGACCCCGGAGGTGCCGACCTTGCCGTAGATGTCCGGGCGACGGTCGGGGTCGCGGCCGTAGAGGGTGACGGAGTCGAAGGCCGTGGAGAGGCGGGTCGCCGGCTGGCCCTCGGAGAGCAGCTTGAAGCGCCGGTTGGTGCGGAACGGGTCGCCCTCGCCGGCGAACATCCGGGCGGGGTCCTCGTTGTCGCGCTTGAACGGGAAGACGCCTGCGGTGAACGGGAAGCGGCCCGGGAGGTTCTCGCGGCGCAGGAAGGTGAGCAGGTCGCCGTGGTCGGCGTACCGGGGCAGGCTGACCCGACGGATCTGGTTGCCGGAGAGGGACTCACGCGTCAGCTTGGTGTGGATCTCCTTGTCGCGCACCGTGACGACCTGCTCGTCGCCGGAGTACGCCTCGATGACGGCGGGCCACTGCTCGAGCGCGGCGCGGGCCTCGGGAGCCAGCGACCCGCGCGCCTCGGTGAGGAGGGCGTCGAGGTCGGCAGTGTCCTTGCCGGCGGCGGCGAGCGCCTCGCGGGCGTCATCGAGCCGCTGCGCGCGGCGCGCGGTGTCGGCCCAGCGCTCGGTCTCGGCGTGGTAGCCGCGCACCGTCTCGGCGATCTCGGCGAGGTAGCGCACGCGCTGCGGCGGCACGACCTGGCGCAGCATCGTCGAGTGCCGCACGTCGACCGGCGCGAGTGCGCCCTCGGCGACCGGCAGCCCCTTGCCCGCGAGCTGCGCCCGCAGCTCCTGGTACAGCGCGGTGACGCCGTCGTCGTTGAACGTGGCCGCCGAGGTGCCGAAGACCGGCATGTCCTCCGGTCGCTTCCCGAACGCCCCGCGGTTGCGGACCATCTGGCGTCCGACGTCACGCAGGGCGTCCATCGCGCCGCGGCGCTCGAACTTGTTGACCGCGACGACGTCGGCGAGGTCGAGCATGTCGATCTTCTCGAGCTGGCTCGCGGCCCCGAACTCCGGCGTCATGACGTAGAGGTTGACGTCCGCGTACGACGTGATGGCGGCGTCGCCCTGGCCGATGCCGGGGGTCTCGACGACGACGAGGTCGTACCCGGCGGCCTTGAGGACGGTGACGACGTCGCCCAGGGCCTCGGGAACCTCCCGCCCGCCGCGGGTGGCCAGCGAGCGGAAGTAGACGCGGTCGCCGTCGAGGCTGTTCATCCGGATCCGGTCGCCGAGGAGCGCGCCACCGCCGCGACGCCGGGTCGGGTCGACGGCCACGCAGGCGATGCGCAGCTTGTCCTGCTGGTCGGTGCGCAGGCGGCGGACGAGCTCGTCGGTGAGGCTGGACTTGCCGGAGCCGCCGGTGCCGGTGATGCCGAGCACGGGCACGGTCCGGGCGGTCGCCGCCCGCTGCAGCTCGCCGCGGAAGGCGTCGTCGAGGTGGCCGGTCTCGGCGCCGCTGATCGCGCGCGCGACCGCCGAGCGGTCGCCGGAGAGCACCGCCTCGACGGTCGTCGGCGCGGCCTCCCAGAGGTCGGTGTCGCACGCGGCGACGACCTGGTTGACCATCCCGGGCAGGCCGAGGCGCTGGCCGTCCTCGGGGCTGAAGATCGTCACGCCCGCCTCGCGCAGCCGCTCGATCTCGCGCGGGACGATGACGCCGCCCCCGCCGCCGACGACCTGCACGTGGCCGGCGCCGGCCTCGCGCAGGAGCTGGACGAGGTACTCGAAGTACTCGACGTGACCGCCCTGGTAGGAGCTGACGGCGACGCCCTGGGCGTCCTCGTCGAGCGCGGCGTCGACGACCTCCCGGACCGAACGGTTGTGCCCGAGGTGGACGACCTCGGCACCCTGGCTCTGCATGATCCGCCGCATGATGTTGATCGAGGCGTCGTGGCCGTCGAAGAGGCTCGAGGCGGTGACGATGCGGACGGGGTGGGTCGGGACGTGGAGCCCCTGGTCGTTCGGCTGCGCTGCCATCGGTGGTCCTTCCGGGTCGCCGGGTGGCGGTCTGGCAAGATAGTAGGACGTCCAACTACCTACTCGGAAGTCACCGGGCGACGGCCGCGGCGTACGGGTCCGGCGCGGCGGCGTCGACGAGCCACTCGGGCACCGAGCGCAGGAACGGCTCGTCGACCCGCTCCAGCGGCACGTCCGCCTGGAGCCGGCGCCACGACTCTGCGCGGTGCAGGGCGGACAGGCGCGCGGCGTCCGGGAGGAGCCCGCGCAGCTCGGCGCCGTCGAACCGGTCGGTCCACGGCTCGAGGTAGGCGTCGACGGCGCGGCGCAGCTCGGGACCCTCCGGGTCGAGCTGCAGCCGGTGACGCATGATCCACAGCGGGATCCGGGCCGCGGTGAAGGGGTGCGTCCACAGGGCGTCGCCGAGGTCGATGAACGCGGTCGCGCCGCCCGGGCGCCGGAACGCGTTGCCGAGGTGCAGGTCGTTGTGCTGGAGCGAGGGCGGCACACCGGCCGCCGCCAGCCGGTCGGCGGCGTCGCGCAGCCGTGGCAGCCCGGTCTCGACGGCGGCCACCTCGGCGTCGTCGAGCCGCCGGGGATCACCGGGGTCGAGCGCGCGCAGCCCGGCGACGAGCGAGGTGACCCAGGCCTCGACCTCGTCCGGGGCCTCCGGGAAGTGGGGCACGCCGGCGGCCAGCACCGCGTCGGCGTGGTCGGCGAGGGTCCGCTGGAGGACGCCGTAGTCGTGGAGGACGTCGATCCAGTCGCGCAGGGGCGGCACCGCGTCGTCGTGCCACATCGGGGCCCCCAGGTCGGCCGTGGCCAGCCATCCCCGCTCGCGCTCCACGGCGAGGAGCGGCGGCACGGCCTGCGGGACGAGCCCGTGCACGACCTCGACGAGACCCGCCTCGAAGGCCTGCGACGGGGCGTTCTCCTTGACCCAGACCCGGCCGCCGTCGGTCTCGACCCGGGCCACGACCGACCAGAACCTCACCCGGTCGCGCTCGACCGGGCCGGTGGGCCGCCGACCACTGCGCTCGAGGGCCGGCAGCAGCCACGCCTCGATGCCGGCCCGCCACTCCTCGCTCTCCCAGCGGGCGGGGTGGTCAGCCGGCACGACGCCCCGCGACCCAGTCGACGGCCTCGGCGTAGCCGGCCACCCCGCGCCCGATGACGTGGTGGTCGCAGACGTCGGTGAGGTAGGAGAAGTGCCGGAAGGCCTCGCGTGCGTGGATGTCGCTGATGTGCACCTCGACGCGGGGCACCCGGCACGCCGAGAGGGCGTCGCGCAGGGCCACCGAGGTGTGCGTGTACCCGGCCGCGTTGACGACCATGCCGGCGATGCCGGAACGCCCCTCCTGCACCCAGTCGACGAGGGTCCCCTCGTGGTTGGTCTGCCGGAAGTCGACGGTCAGGTCGTGCCGGGCCGCGGCGTCGGCGCAGAGCCGCTCGACGTCGGCGAGCGTGTCGTGGCCGTAGACCGCGGGTTCGCGCTCACCGAGGAGGTTGAGGTTCGGGCCGTTGAGCACGAGCACGGTGCGGGCGTCCATGACGGCGAGCATGCCACCCGCGGGCCGCGGCGGTTCCTCAGCGGCGGTAGGTGTCGGTGAGGTACCGCTCGCAGTCCGTGGGGGCGGGCAGCCCGGCCCGGGCCGAGGTCGCCCGCGACCGGCCGAGGTTCCACGCGAGCGCGTCGTCGCCCGTCGTCCGGTCGGCGCCCTCACCTGGCGCACCCCCGAGGACGCACGCGGCCATCGGTGCCGGGAGCCGCTCGGCGATGACCGGGGCGGCGTCGGCCGACAGCGAGGACAGGTAGAGCGAGTCGACGGTCCCCGTCGCCTCGAAGCGGTCGATGTTCTGCCCGGCGACCCAGCCGTCGGGGTTCATCGCCGCGAAGCCGAGGGTGAAGACGGCCCCCGCGACGAGCACGGCCCGGGGCACCCAGCGCCACGAGAGCCGCAGCACCCCGACGAGGAGGAGGACGACGACGACGCCGAGCCACAGCTCGAACCCGTCGACGAAGACCCGCAGCACCGTGTAGCCGAACGCGTCCTGGTACAGGGACATCCGGTACAGCGCGGAGGCGACGACCGCGAGCGTGAACACCCCCAGCGCCCCGAGGAGGACGCGCAGGACGAGGCGGTCGCGCACCGTCTCGCGCGCCGCCACCCGCAGGGTCGCGGTGATGACGAGGACGGTGAGTGCGGTGGCGACGGTCAGCTGCCCGAACCCCTGGTGCACGTACTCGGCGTGGGTGAGACCGGTCGTCCGCCGCAGGTACGCGTCCCCGCCCCACATCGCCGTGGCCTGGGCGACGAGGAACCCCGCGAAGAGCAGCCCGACGAGCCCGACCGGCACGGCCCACTCCCAGACCGGCCGGTTCGGACGCCGCTCGGGCAGGGTGAGGGCGTCCGTGGCCGGGGGGTTGAGGGCGAGGTAGGCGCCGGTGAGCACGACCCCGGCGACGAGGACGAAGGTGAACGTGCGCAGGACGATGGTGTCCCAGCCGAGGTCGGGGACGAGCGCGGAGGCCCACGACCCGAACACCGCGTCCCCGGTGGCGAAGAGACCGCCGAAGACGACGAGCGCGAGGAGGGAAAACGCGACGGTCCGCAGCACCGCCCACAGGACGCCGACCCGGCTGGTCGCCGAGATCGTCCGCCCGAGCAGGGGCAGGCCGCGCAGCGCGGAGAGCGGCCAGGCCGCCCAGCTCGCGCCGATGGCGAGCAGCCCGTGGGCCCGGGTGAGGGCGGCGGCCGCCACGGCGACGCCCGCGAGGACGCAGAGGGTCACCACTCCCCCGGCGTCGCGCAGCACCGGCGCGAGGGCGAGCAGGGCCGCGGCGACCCCACCGGCGACCGTCCAGGGGTCGCGCCGGTGCCGGGCGACGACCCACATCAGAGCCCCCGCGGCGAGCATGACGAGGCTCGTCGCGAGCCCGATCGCCCGGTAGGGCCAGGTGAGCGCCGCGAGCAGGCCGATGGCCAGGGCCGCGCCGACGACGGCGATCCGCGGCCGGGCGTCCGGTTCGGGCCAGAACCGGGCGAGGGCGACGCCCGCGGGGCCGGACCCGCCTCCGCCGGCGGTCACCGCCGGCGCGGCGGGCAGGGGCGGGGTCGGTGCGGCGGGGGCGGACGTGCTCATCGGGGTCTCCTCGGTGGGGTCCGGGTCGGTGGACGGGCGAGCGGCCCGCTCGGTCAGGTGGGTGGGGCGGGTGGTCGCGGGCGAGAGGGGCAGCTCGACCCGCAGGGTCGCGCCGGTGGCGCCGGGGGCGGTCGGGACGACCTCGACCCGTCCCCCGTGCAGCTCGCAGACCCAGCGGACGATGGCGAGGCCCAGGCCGGTGCCGCCGGCCGCGTCCGAGCCGGTGCCGAAGCGCTCGAAGACGCGGTCGGCGTCGGCGGCGGGGATGCCCGGGCCGTCGTCGCCGACCTCGAGCACCCACCGGGTGTCGCCGTCGGCACGCGCACGCACCCGCACCTCGCCGTACGCGGGGCTGTGCCGGACCGCGTTGTCGAGGAGGTTCGCGACGAGCTGGGCCAGCCGCGCGCCGTCGGCCGCGACGACGAGGTCGGCCGGCTCGACCCGCGTCCGGATCCGGACCGGCCGCGCCGCGACCCCCGCCTCGGCCTCCGCGCGGGCGAGCAGGTCGGCGACCCGAACCGGGCCGAGGGCCAGCGGCGCGACCCCGGCGTCGACCCGGGAGAGGTCGAGCAGGTCCCCGACGAGGGCGGACAGCCGCTCGGCCTGGGCGAGGGCGGCCTCGAGGGTCGCGGGGTCGGGGGTCGTCACGCCGTCGACGAGGTTCTCGAGGAGGGCCCGCTGCGCGGTGAGCGGGGTGCGCAGCTCGTGGGAGACCGTGGCGACGAGACGGCGGCGCTCGAGGTCGGCGCCCGCGAGGCCGGCGGCCATCGCGTTGAAGGCCCGCGCGCGCTCGCCGACCTCGTCCGAGGACGTCGCGGTGACCCGCTGCCCGTAGTCGCCACCGGCCATGCGGCGGGCCGCGGCGGTCATCGCGCGCAGCGGGGAGGTCATCCCCCGGGCCAGCCACTGGGTCACCCCGACGGCGGCCGCCATCGTCACCGGCACGCTGACCCACCACTCGACGCCCGCCCCGTCGCCGATCGCCGCGACGACCACGGCGGCGAGGACGCTGGCGCCGACGAGCAGGCCGAGCTTGACCTTGATCGACGCGACGCCGTCCAGTGGGCGCTCGGGGTTCACCGGCCGACCTCGAGGGCGTAGCCGACGCCGTGCACGGTCCGGACCCGGTCGGCGCCGATCTTCGCGCGGAGCGACTTGACGTGGCTGTCGAGGGTGCGCGTGCCGGACGCGTCGCCCCAGCCCCAGACCTCGCGCATCAGCTCCTCGCGCGGGCGGACGGTGCCGGGTGCGGTCGCGAGCGCGCAGAGCAGGTCGAACTCGAGCGGGGTGAGGTGCACCTCGGTGTCGTCGACCGAGACCCGGCGGGTGCCGGGGTCGACGACGAGGCCGGCAAGGTCCATCCGGCCGGTCGTGCGGGCCAGCTGCTCGGCGCGCTCGACCCGGCGCAGGAGCGCCCGCAGCCGGGCGACGACCTCGCGCATCGAGAAGGGCTTGGTCACGTAGTCGTCGGCGCCGACGCCGAGCCCGACGAGCAGGTCGGTCTCGTCGTCCCGCGCGGTGAGCATGAGCACCGGCACCGGACGCAGGGCCTGGATCCGCCGGCACACCTCGAGGCCGTCGAAGCCGGGCAGCATGACGTCGAGGAGGACGACGTCCGGCTCGTGCTCGGTGAACGCCTCCACGGCCGACGGTCCGTCCGCGGCCGTGGCGACGGTGAAGCCCTCGGCCCGCAGCCGGTCGGCCACGGCGGTCCGGATGGTCGGCTCGTCCTCGACGACGAGCACGACGTGCGCGCTGCTCCCCTCACTCATGGAACCGAGCGTAGGGAGGGGCGCCTGTGGGCGTCCCGGGCTCGGTGTGGAGATCCTGTGAAGGTCGTCGCTCAGACGGTGACGCGGTGCTGGGTGCGGAAGGCCGTCGGGCTGATCCCCGTGCACCTCGTGAAGTGGTGGCGCAGCAGCGCGGCCGAGCCGAAGCCGGCGTCGCGGGCGACCTCCTCGACCGAGAGGTCGCTCGCCTCGAGCAGGTGCCGGGCCCGCAGCACGCGCTGGTCGGTGACCCACTGGTGCGGGGTCGTCCCCGTCTCGGCGACGAACCGGCGGGCGAAGGTGCGCGACGACATCGTCGCCCGGCGGGCGAGGTCGTCGACGGTGAAGGACTCGTCGAGGTGCTCGACCATCCACTGGAGCAGCGGCCCGAGGCTCTCGGCCTCGCAGGTCGGCACCGGGCGCTCGACGTACTGGCGCTGGCCGCCGTCACGGTGCGGCGGCACGACCATCCGGCGCGAGATCGTCGCCGCGACGGCGGCCCCGAGCTCGGTGCGGACGAGATGCAGGGCGGCGTCGATGCCGGCCGCGGTGCCGGCGCTCGTGATGACGTTGCCGTCGCGCACGTAGAGGACGTCGGGGTCCACCGAGGCAGCCGGGGCCATCGCGGAGAGCTCGGCGGCGTGCCTCCAGTGCGTCGTGCACGAGCGCCCGTCGAGGATGCCGGCCGCCGCGAGGGTGAAGGCACCGGAGCAGACCGACATGACCCAGGCCCCGCGGTCGTGGGCCGCCCGGAGCGCCTCGACGACGGCCGGGCTCGGGTGCTGCGCGGACGGCGACGCGGGAACGGCCACGAGGTCCGCGTCGAGGGTGGCGTCGAGGCGGTGCGGGGCGCTTACGGTCGTCCCGTTCCGGGCGTCGAGCGGGCGGTCCTCCTCGGAGCACACGCGGTAGTCGAAGGCGGGGACGCCCTCGTCGGTGCGGTCGAGGCCGAACACCTCGGCGAGGACGCCGTACTCGAAGAGCGCGACGGGTTCCTGGAGGAGGACGGCGACACTGCGCAGGGCCATCCCCCGAGTATGGCAGGAAATTGCCGATCGCCGTCAAGACTGCCACTGGTGGCAGTGGATTGACGGCCGTCAAACTTATGCCATGGACATCACGCAGACCGTCGCCAGCATCGCCCCCCTCGCCGCCGTGCTCACCCTCGCGGCCCCGGTCGTCTACCTCCTCGAGCGCACCCACCGTCGCGCGTCGACCGACCCGGGTGGCCGGGTCGGCCGCCGGGGCGAGGTCGAGGACGCCGACCTGCGCCGGGTCCGCGCCGACCTGGCCGCGCCGGCGGCCGAGGACTCCTCAGCCGGTCGGGCCACGCCCGCGCCGCGGGCGTCCGCGGCGACCCGCCCGGCGGTCCGGGTCACCCCCGCGCGCTGACCGCCGCGGCACCGGCCCGCCACGTCCGGTGGCCGCCGTCGAGGTTGCGGACCTCCCGGCCGTGCTGGGCGAGCAGGCGCGAGGCGACGTAGCCGCGCAGCCCGACCTCGCAGTGCACCACGAGCGGGCCGGCGGGCAGCTCGGCCAGGCGAGCCCGCAGCTCGTCGACCGGGACGTTGACCGCCCCCGGGATCGGGCGGGCGGCGTGCTCGGCCGGGCTCCGGACGTCGAGGAGGGTCGCGCCGGCGGCGCGCACCGCGTCGAGCTCGTGCCACTGGACGGTCTCGACGTCGCCGTCGGCGAGGGTGCGCGCCACCCAGCCGAGCATGTTCACCGGGTCCTTCGCCGCACCGAACCGCGGCGCGTAGGCGAGCTCGAGGTCGGCGAGGTCGCCCGCGGTGAGGCCGGCGGTCATGGCCGTCGCGATGACGTCGATGCGCTTGTCGGCGCCGTCGCGACCGACCGCCTGGGCGCCGAGGATCGCGTCCGTCACGGGGTCGACGAGGAGCTTCAGCGCCATCGTCTCGGCGCCCGGGTAGTAGCCGGCGTGCGAGCCGGGATGGGTGTGGATGACCCGGTGCGCACGGCCGGCGGCGCGCAGGCGCTTCTCGGTCCACCCGACCGAGGCGGCGGCGAGCCCGAACACCTCGATGATCGCGGTGCCGAGCACCGGCCGGTCGCGTCCCGGTCGGCCGGCGATGACGTCGGCGACGACCCTGCCCTGTCGGTTGGCCGTGTTCGCGAGCGGGACGAGCACGGACGAGCCGTCGAGGGCGTCGCGCTTCTCGACCGCGTCGCCGACCGCGAAGATCGCGGGGTCGCTGGTGCGCAGCTGCTCGTCGACGAGGATGCCGCCGTGCGGTCCGATCTCGAGGCCGGCCTCCTCGGCGAGGGCGCGCTCCGGGCGCACCCCGATGGCCGCGACGACGAGACCGGTGGGGACCGCACGGCCGTCGGAGAGGTGGACGACCGGCTGCCCGACCGCCGTGGCGACCGTGCCGTCCTCGAGCGTCGTCGCCGCCACCGACGCCGGCTCGATGTGGGCGACCGACACCCCGAGCGCCAGGTCGACGCCGGCCGCACGCATCGCCTCGTGCACCGGCTCGACCATCTCGAGGTCGAGGGGCGCCATCACCTGGTCCGTGGCCTCGACGAGGGTGACGGCCACCCCGCGGTGCACGAGGTTCTCGGCCACCTCGACCCCGATGAACCCGCCGCCGACGACGACCGCCGAGCTGACGTCCTGCACCGAGGCCATGAGGTGGTCGAGGTCCTCGATGTCGCGCAGCGTGTGCGCCACCGCGATGCCCGGCAGCGGCGGGACGACCGGCCGCGCCCCGGGCGAGAGGACGAGGGCGTCGTACTCGAGCTCGTCGGTCTCGTCGGTCGTGAGGTCGCGGACGACCACCCGGCGGTTCTCGCGGTCGATCACCCGCGCCTCGTGGTGCACCCGGACGTCGATGGCGAACCGCGCGGCCAGCGACTCGGGGGTCTGGAGGAGCAGCGAGGACCGCTTCTCGATGACGCCACCGAGGTGGTACGGGAGACCGCAGTTGGCGAACGAGACGTGCCCACTGCGCTCGACGACGGTGATGGACGCCTGCTCGTCGAGCCGGCGCAGGCGGGTGGCGGCGGACATCCCTCCGGCGACGCCACCGATGACGACGATCTTCCTCACGGCCGAATGTTATACCCCGGCGGGTATATGGGGTGAGCGGTCCGGCGGTCAGCCCCGTCCGATGAGCCAGCCGATGACGAGGCCGATGACGCCGACGACGACGTAGGGCGCGTACGTCTTGACGAGCACCGGCAGCACGGTGGCGCCCAGGTCGAGGGCGTCGTCCTCCTTCGCCGGCGCCGGGCGGGGGGCCGGTCGCGGTGCGGGGGTCGGCGTCGCGGGCGGCGTCTCCGCGACCGGGGGCGCCTCCGGGGCCTGCGGGGCCGGCGGCGCCTCCGCGACCGGCGGCGTCTCCGCGACCGGCGGCGCCTCCAGGGTCGGGGCGGGTGCGGATGCCTCCGCCGCCGGCGCCTCGACGGCCGCCGGGGCCTCCGCGAGCGCGCCCTCGATGCAGCCGATGAACTGCCCGAGCAGCTTGTCCGAGACGTCCTGCATGACGCCCCGGCCGAACTGGGCCGGCTTGCCGGTGACCGCGAGGTCGGTCACGACGTCGACCTTGGTGCCGGTGCCCTCCGGGGCGAGCTGGATGGTCACGGTGGCGCCGGCGGTGCCGTTGCCGCGCTTGTCCTTGCCCTTGGCCTCGATGACGGCCCGCCGCGCCACGTCGTCCTTCTCGACGAAGTGGCCGGTGCCGTTGTACTGCAGGGCGATCGGGCCGAGCTTGACCTTCACCGTCCCCGCGAACCCGTCGTCGGTCACCTCGGTGACCGTGGCGCCGGGGAAGCACCCACCGACCCGCTCGAGGTCCATGAAGGTGTTCCAGGTCGTCTCGACGTCGGCGGGGACGGTGAAGTCGTGCGTCAGCTCCATGCGGTGATCAGCCCTCCATGGCCTTCTGGACGGCGCGGCGGGTGAGCACCGTCGCGAGGTGCCGACGGTAGTCGGCGTCGCCGTTGAGGTCGCTCGGGGGGTTCGTGCCGTCGGCCGCCGCCGCGCAGGCGTCGGCGAGCGCGGAGGCGGAGGACCCGACGAGGGCCTGCTCGACCGCCGTGGCGCGCAGCGGGGTCGAGCCCATGTTGGTCAGGCCGACCTTCGCCTCGGCGATGCTCCCGCCCTCGACCCGGACCGTCGCGGCGACCGCCACGATCGACCACTGGTGGGAGACGCGGACGAACTTCTCGTAGGCGGAGCCCCAGCCGGTGTGCTTCGGGATGCGGATCTCGGTGAGCAGCTCGCCGTCGCCGACCGCGGTCTCGAAGAGGTCGCGGAAGAACTCGCCGGCCGGCACCGTGCGCTCCCCGCCCGGGCCGACGACGACCATCGTCGCGTCGAGGGCGAGGACCGGTGCGCCGACGTCGCCCGCCGGGTCGGCGTGCACGAGGGCTCCGCCGACCGTGCCGCGGTGACGGATCTGCGGGTCGGCGACGGTCTCGACGGCCCGGGCCAGCAGCCCGGCGTGCTCGCGGACGAGCGCGTCCCCGAGGACGTCGGCGTACGGCGTCATCGCGCCGATGGCGACGTGGTCGCCCCCGTCGCGCACGCCGCGCAGCGCCTCGATCCGGCCGAGGTCGACGACCTTCTCCGGGGCGTTGAGCCGCATCCGGAGGATGGGCAGGAGCGACTGGCCGCCGGCGAGCACCTTGGCGTCGTCGCCGGCATCGGCGAGCACCGACAGCGCCTCGTCGAGGCTCGTCGGGGCCACGTAGTCGAATGCTGCGGGGATCACTGCGCTGCTCCGTCCGTCGTGCCGGCTGCGGGGTCCTGGTTGGGGGCGCCGTCACCGAAGTGCGCCTGCGCGTCCGCGGTGGGGGCGGCGTCCTGCGTGCCGCCCGCCGACTGGATGGCCTTCCACACCCGCTCGGGCGTGCACGGCATCTGGACGTCGTCGATGCCGAGGTGGCGCACCGCGTCGACGATGGCGTTGACCACCGCCGGTGTCGAGGCGATCGTGCCCGCCTCGCCGACTCCCTTGGTGCCGAGGCTGTTCGACGTCGAGGGGGAGGTCGTGTGGTCGGTGACGAAGCTGATCGTGTCGGCGGTCGTGGGGAGCGTGTAGTCGACGAACGAGCCGGACACGAGCGTGCCCTGCTCGTCGTACTCCGCGCCCTCCCAGAGCGCCTGCGCGATGCCCTGGACGAGCCCGCCGTGCACCTGGCCCTCGACGATGAGCGGGTTGATGATGACCCCGATGTCGTCGACGCAGACGTACTTGCGCATCGTCGTCGCGCCGGTCTCGGTGTCGACCTCCATCGCGCACAGGTGGGTGCCGTGCGGGAAGGAGAAGTTCACCGGGTCGAACGTGGCGTCGGCGTCGAGGCTCGGCTCGAGCCCCTCGGGGTAGTCGTGGCCGGTCCAGATCGACAGGGCGATGTCGGTGATCCCGACGCCCTTGTCGGTGCCCTTGACGGTGAACCTCCCGGCGGCGAACTCGAGGTCGTCGACGCTGGCCTCGAGCATGTGTGCCGCGAGCGGCTTGGCCTTCTCGATGACCTTGTCGGCGGCCCGGACGAGGGCCTCGCCCCCGACGACGAGCGAGCGCGACCCGTAGGTGTCCATGCCCTTGGGCGCGATCTGGGTGTCGCCGTGGAGGACCTCGACGTTCTCGAACGGCACGCCGAGCCGGTCGGCGACGATCTGGCTCCACGCCGTCTCGTGGCCCTGGCCGTGGGCCGAGGCGCCGGTGACGACCTCGACGGTGCCGGTGGCGAGCATCCGGATGCTCGCCGACTCCCAGCCGCCCGCCCCGTAGTTGAGCGAGCCGAGCACCCGGGAGGGGGCCAGGCCGCACATCTCGGTGAACGTCGAGACACCGATGCCGAGCTGCACCGGGTCGCCGGACTCGCGGCGCCGCTTCTGCTCGGCCCGCAGCTCGTCGTAGCCGAAGAGCTCCTTGGCCCGGGCGGTGGCGGCCTCGTAGTTGCCGGAGTCGTAGGTCATCCCGGCGACCGTCGTGAACGGGAACTCGTCGTGCCTGATCCAGTTCTTCTCGCGGATCTCGAGCGGGTCGACCCCGACCTCGGCGGCCAGCTCGTCCATCAGCCGCTCGATGGCGTAGGTCGCCTCGGGCCGGCCGGCGCCGCGGTAGGCGTCGACCCACGTCTTGTTCGTGTAGTAGTTCGTCGTGTTGAACTGGTAGGCCGGGAACTTGTAGATGGCGTTGAACATCCACGC
The DNA here is from genome assembly GCF_035325325.1 of Phycicoccus sp. Classification (NCBI taxonomy): domain Bacteria; kingdom Bacillati; phylum Actinomycetota; class Actinomycetes; order Micrococcales; family Intrasporangiaceae; genus Phycicoccus; species Phycicoccus sp. The sequence goes on from NZ_DAOLAC010000047.1 coordinate 15,903, forward strand.
GCCGAGCACGGGCACACCGCCGCCGACGAGGGCGGCGTAGGCGCCGAGGTCGGCGAGGAGCTCGACCTTGAGGCCGGTCACCGTGCCGTCCTTCTCGGCCGAGAGCGTGAGCTTCTGCCACTGGTCGCGGCCGTGGTGCGCGGAGACCATCGTCTCGCTGCGGGTCTCGGTGTACTTGCACGGCTTGCCGAGCTTGCGCGCGACGGCGAGCGTGATGAACTCCTCGGGAGTGGACTGCAGCTTGCCGCCGAACCCGCCCCCGACGTCGGGAGCGATGACCCGGATCTTCGACTCCGGCAGGCCGGTCGTCGCGGCGATGCAGAACCGCAGCACGTGCGGGGCCTGGGTCGCGGTCCACATGACGACCTGCTCGCCGGTGGGGTCGACCACGGTGGAGCGCGGCTCCATGAACGCCGGGATGAGCCGCTGCTGGCGGTACTCGCGCTCGATGACGATGCCACCCTCGCGGGCCTTGGCGATCGCCTCCTCGACGTCGCCGCCGCTGCCCTGCGCGGCCGAGTCGAGCTGCCAGTGGGCGCTCTTGTTCGTGCCGAGGTCGGGGTGGGCGAGGACCTCGTCGGTCGCCGCGGCCTTGAGGTCGAGGACCGCGGGCAGCTCCTCGTAGTCGACGTCGACGAGCTCGGCGGCGTCGCGCGCGGCGGCGGCGCTGCGCGCCACGACGACGGCGACGACCTCGCCGGTGTGGGCCACCCGCTCGAGCGGCATCGGGAGGTGGGTCGGGTTCACCTGGTCTGTGGTGATCGGCCAGGCGGTGATGTTGACGCCCTGGATGTCGGCGATGTCCTGGCCGGTCATCACGGCGATGACGTTCGGGGCGGCCTTGGCCTCGCTCGTGTCGATGCCGTTGATCCTCGCGTGGGCGAAGGGGCTGCGGACCATCGCGAGGTGGAGCATGCCGGGCAGCTGGATGTTGTCGGTCCAGCGGGTGCGCCCGGTGACGAGGCGGGCGTCCTCCTTGCGGCGCCGCGCGGTGCCGATCTCGGTCGTGGGTCGGTCGTCGACGGCGGTCATCAGGCGTCGCTCCTCTCGCTGGCACCCGCGGCGGCCGCCACGGCCTTGACGATGTTGTGGTAGCCGGTGCAGCGGCAGAGGTTGCCCTCCATGCCCTGGCGGATCTCGTCCTCGGTGGGGTGCGGGTTCTCCCGGAGGAGGTCGACCGCCTGCATGATCATCCCGGGGGTGCAGTACCCGCACTGGAGCGCGTGGTTGTCGTGGAAGGCGGCCTGCATCGGGTGCAGCTCGCCGTTCGTCGCGAGGCCCTCGATGGTCGTCACCTCGTGGCCGTCGGCCTGGACGGCGAGGACGTTGCAGGACTTGACGCTGCGGCCGTCGAGGTGGACGGTGCACGCGCCGCAGTTGCTCGTGTCGCACCCGACGACGGTGCCCACCTTGCCGACCACCTCGCGGAGGTAGTGGACGAGCAACGTCCGGGGTTCGACCTCGTCGGTGTAGGAGACGCCGTCGACGGTGACGGAGATCCGAGTCATCCTTGACTCCTTCGCGGAGGGATCGGTGTCGTGAGCGTGATCTTGCTTCACCCGTCGGGCGTGGGCAAGGGGTAGGGCCGAACCCGTCGAACCATGGGGCCGGGACCCGGCGGAGTGGTTTCCGCGCAGGAAAGCGGCGGGGCTCAGACCGGCTCGACGGCCGCCTCCGCGTGGTGGTGGATGGGGCCACCGACGTCCTGGAGCCGGGAGCCGCCGCCGCCCCACTGGAGCGCGACGATCTCGGCGGCGATGGACACCGCCGTCTCCTCCGGGGTGCGCGCGCCGAGGTCGAGTCCGATCGGGCTGGACAGCCGGGCCAGCTCGGCCTCGGTCATCCCGGCCTCCCGTAGCCGCTCGAGCCGGTCCTCGTGGGTGCGCCGGCTGCCCATCGCGCCGACGTAGGCGACCTCCGGCAGCCGCAGCGCCTTCTCGAGGACGGGCACGTCGAACTTCGGGTCGTGCGTGAGAACGCAGACGACGGTGCGCCCGTCGATGCGCCCCTCCTCGGCCTCGGCGCCGAGGTACTTGTGCGGCCACTCGACGACGACCTCGTCGGCCGCCGGGAAGCGGCTCTTCGTCGCGAAGACCGGCCGGGCGTCGCAGACCGTGACGCGGTAGCCGAGGAAGGACCCGACGTGGGCGACGGCGGCCGCGAAGTCGATGGCGCCGAAGACGAGCATCCGCGGCCGCGGTGCGAAGGCGTTGACGAAGACCCGCATCCCCTCGCCGCGGCGTTCGCCGTCGGGGCCGTAGGTGAGGGTCTCGGTGCGCCCCGCGGCGAGCAGCCCGCGGGCGTCGTCGGTGACCGCGCCGTCGGCCCGGGAGGAGCCGAGGCTGCCGGTGACGGTGTCCCCGGCGTCCTCGGGGCGCACGACGAGGCGGCGGCCGAGCCATGCGGGGTCCGGGTGCTCGATGACGGTGGCGACGGCGACCGGGCGGCCGGCCGCGACGTCGTCCGCGACCGCGCCGAGCTCGGGGAAGGTCTCCTGCGACACCGGCTCGACGAAGACGTCGAGGATGCCGCCGCAGGTGAGCCCGACCGCGAAGGCGTCGTCGTCGGAGACCCCGTAGCGCTGGAGCACCGGTGAGCCGTCGCCGACGACCTCCTGGGACAGCTCGTAGACCGCGCCCTCGACGCAGCCGCCGGAGACCGACCCGACCGCCTCACCGGCCGGCCCGACCAGCATCGAGGCCCCGGCCGGTCTCGGCGCCGACCGGAAGGTCGCGACGACGGTGCCGACGCCGACCGTCTCGCCGGCGCGCCACCACCCCATCAGCTCGTCCAGCACGTCACGCACGCGCGACCACCTCCACCAGCTCCTCGAACGCCGCCATCGAGTGCCCGGCGACGAAGTCGTCGACGTGCGGCAGCACCGCCATGATGCCTCCCTGGACCGGTTCGTACCCCGCGCGGCCGCGGTGCGGGTTGACCCAGACGACCCGGTGGGCGACCGCGCGCAGCCGGCGCACCTGCTCGCCCAGGGCCTCAGGCGCCTCGCGCTCCCAGCCGTCGCTGAAGACGACGGCGACCGCGCCCCGGGCCATGCCGCGCCGGCCCCAGCGGTCGAGGAAGACCTTGAGGCCCTCGGCGAGGCGAGTGCCCCCGGACCAGTCGGGGATGGCCTCGCCGGCCGCGACGATGGCGCGGTCAGGGTCGCGCTGGTGGAGCGGGCGGGTCACGTGGGTGAGCCGGGTGCCCAGGGTGAAGACCTCGGTGGGGACGCCGGCCGCACAGTAGGTGTGGCAGAGCCGGATCAGCGCGTCGGCGTACGCACTCATCGAGCCGGACACGTCGACGAGGAGCACGACCTTGCGCGGCCGGCTCCCGCGGTGGCGCCAGGCGACCTCGCCCGGCTCCCCCATCCGGCGGAGCATCGCGCGCAGGGTGCGGTGGGCGTCGACGGTCCCCCGGGGCGCCGCCTCCCAGCGGTGGGCACGGCGGCGCGGGGCGCGCGGCCGAAGGAGGCCGAACAGCCGCGCCAGCTCCTCGCGCTCGCGGCGGGTGAGGGTGGCGACGTCGCGGTGGCGGAGCACCTCGGTGGCCGAGGCCCGGGCGCGCACGGCGTCCGGCTCACCCTCCTCACCGGCGCCGCCCCCCTCGGCCTCGAGCGAGGCCTGGGGGGTGACCCGGGGCAGCGGGTCGCGCGCCTTGGTGCCGGCGCGGGTGCCGCCGAACCACTCGGCGAAGACGAGGTCGTGGCGCTCGAGGTCCGCCGGGGAGGCGCAGAGGGTGGCCCGGCCGGCGTGGTAGACCCCCCCGGCGTCGTCCAGGCCGACCGCGGCGACCGCCTCGAGGTAGGTGCGTTCCCGGTCGGCGGTCACGTGCACGCCGGCGGCGCGCAGGGTGCGCGCGAAGCCGAGCAGGATCTCCTCGGCCGGGCGGACGAGCTCGGCGGCGTCGAGGCGGTGCTGGACGGTGCTCACGGGTCGAGGCGCCCGGTCAGGGAGTGAGCATGACGTCGAGGGCCTTCTTGACCCGCTCGGCGTCCTCGCGGTACTTGACGGCGACCCCGAGGGTGGCCGCGGCCGTCGCGGTGTCGAGGGTGCGGGTGCCGAGCTCGTGGAGGGCACGAGCCCAGTCGAGGGTCTCGGCCACCCCGGGCGGCTTGAGCATCTCGTGGTCGGAGCGGATGGCGTGGACCGCGCGGACCACCTGTGCGGCCAGCGCCTCCGGCACCTCGGGCGCGCGGGTGCGGACGATCTCGAGCTCGCGCTCGATGCCCGGGTGCTCGAGCCAGTGGTAGAGGCAGCGCCGCTTGAGGGCGTCGTGCAGCTCGCGGGTGCGGTTGGAGGTGAGGACGACCACCGGCGGGGTGGCGGCCTGGATGGGCCCGAGCTCGGGGATGGTGACCTGCCACGTCGAGAGCACCTCGAGGAGGAAGGCCTCGAACTCGTCGTCGGCGCGGTCGACCTCGTCGACGAGGAGGACGGCCGGCGCCTCGCGCAGGGCCCGCAGCACCGGGCGGGAGAGGAGGAAGCGCTCGTCGAAGAGGTCCTCCTCGAGCTCGCGCACGTCGCGGGCGCCACCCTCGACGGCCTCCAGCGCGCGGACGTGGAGGATCTGCCGGGGGAAGTCCCAGTCGTAGAGCGCCTGGCTGGCGTCGATGCCCTCGTAGCACTGGAGCCGGATGAGCGGCAGGTCCATCGACGCGGCGAGGGCCTCGGCGAGCGCGGTCTTGCCCGTGCCCGGCTCGCCCTCCATGAGCAGGGGCCGGCCGAGCCGGAGGGAGAGCCACGTGACGGTGGCGAGCGCGTCGTCGGCGAGGTAGCCGACACCCCCCAGCGCGCCCGCGAGGTCGTCGGCCGAGGCGAACGTCGTCCTGGGGTCCATGGCCCCAGCATCACCCACGCGGGCGCCCCACGGAAGGACGACGCTCACACGAGACGGACGATGGCGGCGGCCAGCTCGCCGAGCGAGAGGCCGCCGATGACCGCGGCGACGACCGCGACGAGGCGGCCGTCGTGGAGGACGGAGAAGCGCGGGTCGTCCGGGTGCTCGCGCCCGAGACGCCGCTGCCGCAGCGTGTCCGCGAGGACGTAGAGGGTGAGGGTCACCGCGACGACGGTCGGGACGACGACGACCGGTCCGAGCGAGTCGAGGGTGAGGCGACCGACCGTGAGGCTGCCGACGAGGAGGGCGAGGCCGGTGCGCCGCCACGCGAGCGTGGTGCGCTCCTGCTGCATGCCGGGGTCACGGACGACCTGCTCGCTCACGAGACGCTCCGGGCCAGGCTCGCCACCGCGAGGGCGACGCCGACGACGACGACGCTCACGACGACGACCAGCATCGCGGGGTTGCCGGGGAGGGCGCGGTTCTCCCGCATCGCGCGTTCGGTGCGGGCCCAGCCCCACCACGCGGCCGCCGCGGTCAGCACCCCGGCGAGGGCGAGGAGCGCCGCGAGGAGGGACTGCACGACGTGGTGCAGCGGCAGGTCGAGGGCGTCGAGGGCGGCCGCACCGGCGAGCAGCGCGAGGCCGGTGCGGGCCCAGGCGAGGAACGTCCGCTCGTTGGCGAGGGAGAAGCGCGGGTCGGGGTCGGTGCCGTGGCCGTAGACGCTCGCCGGCCACCGTCGTCTCTGCTCCGTCACGTCGCCATCATCCCGGCTGGGCGCCCGGCCCGGCGCCCAGGGCGTCCGGGGTGTCGGCGTCGCGGCCGGTGGCGAGGTCGCCGCACTCGACGAGCACCGGGGCGTGGCTGCGGAGGTAGTCGCGGGCGCCGCGGTCGCCGTGGGCGGTACCCGCCGCGCCGGCCCAGTGGTCGCGGCCGAGGAGCACGGGGTGGCCGGGCGTGCCGTCGTACGCGGCCCGGACGAGGGTGGTCGGGCCCTGCGCGGCGCCGAGGACCCGGCGGTGGACGCGCTCGTCGACGTCGAGGAGGTCGACGAGGGTGACGAGGGCCGCGTCGTCGTCCGTGGTGTGCGCGAGGTGGCCGAGGCCGGCCCGGAGCGAGGCGCCCATCCCGGTGGCCCAGTCGTCGGCGACGACGACCTCGGCGCCGGCCGCCTCGGCCGGCGGGCGCGCCGCCTCGGCCGAGGCCCCGAGCACGACGACCACCCGGGCGAGGCCGGCGGCGTGGAGGCGGGCGAGGGCGGTCTCGAGGAGGGTCGGCGCGTCGTCGCCGGGGCGCACCAGCGCCTTGGGGCCGCCCATCCGGCGGCCGGCACCGGCGGCGAGCAGCAGTCCGACCGTGGGCACGACGCCAGCCTGCCACCCGTGGGCGGGGGCGCGCCGGCCGACGGGTCGCCGACGTCATCCGGACGGCCCTCGTCCGCAAGGATGGCTAGGTTCGTCGGCATGGTGATCGAGCTCAGCCGCCGGGACGCGCGTCGGGTCGCGGTGCGTGCGCAGCTGCTGACCCGCGAGCGCCCGGACGACGCCCTCGCCGTCGTCCGGCACCTCGGCCTCGTGCAGATGGACCTCACCGCGCACGTCGCCCCGAACGCGGACCTCGTGCTGTGGAGCCGGCTGGGGTCGGCGTACTCCCCCACGGTGCTCGACGACCTCCTGGAGTCCCGGGCGCTCGTCGAGCTGCTCGGGTACCTGCGGCCGGCCGAGGACATCGCCCTCTTCCGCGCCGAGATGGACGCGTGGCCCGGCGTCGAGCCGCTCAGCGAGTGGCGCAGGGAGATCGAGGCCTGGGTCGAGCAGAACCGGGCGTGCCGCGACGACATCCTCACCCTGCTGCGCTCCGAGGGACCGCTGCCCGCCCGCGAGATCCCGGACACCTGCCTCGTGCCGTGGCGCTCGTCGGGGTGGACCAACAGCAAGAACGTGCAGCGGATGCTCGACATGATGGAGCAGCGCGGCGAGGTGGCCGTGTCCTCCCGCGAGAACCGGGAGCGCAACTGGGACCTCGCGTCCCGAGTCCACCCGGACGACCCGGCCGTGCCGTCCGAGGAGGCGGAGCGCGAGCGGGACCGTCGCCGGCTCGTCGCCCTGGGCATCGCCCGGGCCCGGGCCACCTTCCCGCCCGGTGAGCCGAACCACGTCGGAGAGGCCGGGGTCGAGGCGGTCGTCGAGGGCGTGCGCGGGCGGTGGCGGGTCGATCCCGGGTACCTCGAGCGCGGGTTCTCGGGTCGGACGGCCCTGCTGTCGCCGCTGGACCGGCTCGTGTTCGACCGCAAGCGGATGGCCGAGCTGTTCGAGTTCGACTACCAGCTCGAGATGTACAAGCCGGCGGCCAAGCGGCGCTGGGGGTACTTCGCCCTGCCGGTCCTCCACGGCGACCGGCTCGTCGGCAAGGTCGACGCCCAGCGTGACGTGGCCGCGGGGGTGCTGCGGGTGCACGCCGTGCACTGGGACGACGAGCCGTCCGGGGCGATGCGGGAGGGCGTGGACCGCGAGCTGCGGTCCCTCGCAGCCCTCCTCGAGTTCGAGGTGGAACGGGCGGACCTCTCGGCCTGAGCCGGGGCGTCAGCCCTCGGGGGCCGGCGGCTCGGCGACGCAGAGGACGCCGCGGTTGCCCTCCTGGTCGGCGACGACGGTGAGCCCGGGCGCCTCGCTGTCGTCGACCACCGTGCCGCCGGCCGCGAGGACCGCGGCCAGCCGGCGCTCGGCCTCCTCGCGCGGCACGTACACCTCGACGTGGAAGCGCTGCTCGGGTCCGTCGCCGGTGGGCGCGTCCCCGAACCAGAGGTTGGGCACCCGTCCGGTGGCGTCGCGGACCTCGTCGCCGGGGGTGCCACGCCCCTGCGCCTCGGGCTCGCCCATGAGGAGGGCGGCCCAGACCGGCGCGACGGTGGCGGAGCTCGTCGTGTCGAGCCCGAGCTCGACGACGCTCACCCCCATCGGGTCGGCGGTCAGCCCGTGCTCGGCGGCGACCTCGGTGATGCGCCGGGCGAGGTCGACGTCCTGCTGCGTCACCCACTCGACGACGTACTCGGTGCCGTCGTCGGCCCGGTAGACGGCGTCCGCGCTGCTCAGCTTCAGGTCGACGTGGCGGCTCCCCATCGCCACCCGCGGATGGTGCCCGAGTGCGTCCCCGGCCGCGCCCACCGCCGTGACGAACCGGGCGCCGGTCGCGAAGTCGTCGACCCGGTAGCGAGCGTGCAGTCCCTGGGCCAGCTTGCGCCAGTCGGTCAGTGCGGCAGCGGCGATCTCGTCCCCCGTGAGCATGTCCATGCCGTGGCACCCTAACCCCTGCGTCGGTGGCTCGGGCCGTAGCGAGCACGCTCAGGCAGGGAGGCGGTGCTGGGGTTCGGTGGTGCGGGTGGCCGAGTGGGGGCCGTGCCAGGTGAGGGTGCCCTCGGGGTCGAGCACCGGTCGCCATCGGCCGGTCTGCTTGAACCGGTGGTGGTGGCGGCACAGGGCTTCGAGCTCGGTGGGGGTGGTGGCACCGTCGGGCCAGGTTCTGGCGTGGTCGAGGTCGCAGCCGACGGCGGGTCGGGTGCAGCCCCACATCCGGCAGGTGCCGTCGCGGGTCCTGACGAA